>NZ_JZAM01000060.1:0-263481 GCF_000960595.1 Vibrio sp. S234-5 | reverse complement strand
GCAGCGTAACGGGCACAGGCACGCTTGCCAGCGCCAGTGAGACCCTCAGTGGCATCGACCTGTCCAATCTTAATGACGGCACCTTGACGCTGTCGGTCATCGTGACGGACAGCGCAGGCAACAGCGCCTCGGCGGTGACGGCGAGCAGCACGCTCGACACGGCGGTACCGACGGGCCACAGCGTGGCTTTGAATGACACTACTTATAACGCCTCGGAAGCGAGTTCAGCGAGCTTTACCTTTAGCGGCGCAGAAAGTGGTTCAGCCTATAATTATGTATTAAGCAGTAATGGCGGTGGCACTGATGTAACAGGTTCAGGCAGTATCAGTACAGCGGATCAGCTCGTGAGTATTGGTGATATCAGCAGCCTAAATGATGGAACCCTAAGCTTGTCGGTGACTGTCACTGACGATGCGGGTAATGCAGCAGCACCTGTACTAGCTACCGCTACACTCGATATCACTCAACCAACAGTGAGTATTAACAGCGACAAGTCGGCGCTCAAAGCTGGCGAAACGGCAACACTCACGTTTACCTTGAGTGAATCGTCGAGTGACTTTGCTGAATCGGATGTCACCGTCACTGGCGGCAGTCTTTCTAACTTTGCGGGCAGTGGTAGCAGCTACACGGCTACCTTTACGCCGGAGATAGACAGTACCAGTGCAGCGACGATTAACGTGCCGGCAGATGTCTTTACCGATGCTGCGGGGAATAGCAATACTGCTGCGTCTCAACTGTCTATGAGCGTTGATAGCTTAGTGCCGAGTGTGACTATCTCGAGTGATAAATCGGCGCTGAAAGCGGGTGAAACCGCGACGCTTACCTTTACCTTAAGTGAGTCGTCGAGTGATTTTGCCGAGACGGACATCACAGTCAGTGGCGGTACGTTGTCTGGCTTTTCAGGCAGCGGCATCAGCTACACGGCGACCTTTACACCGGCGGAAGAGAGTACGGCGAGCGGCACCATTGATGTTGCCACAGGCACATTTACCGATGCCTCTGGTAACAGCAACAGCGCAGCAACACCAATCTCTATCAGTGTCGATACTGTGCTTCCAACCGTTAGTATTACTAGCACCAGCGATGCGCTGAAAGCGGGTGAAACGGCAACGCTTACCTTTACCTTGACTGAATCAGCAACTGATTTTGCCGAATCTGATGTGACCGTTGCTGGCGGAACGCTTTCTAACTTTGCGGGCAGTGGCACCAGCTACACGGCCACATTTACACCTGCAGAAGAGAGCACTGAGGATGCAACCATTGATGTTGCCGCAGAGAAGTTTAGCGATGCGGCTGGCAACCTCAATACGGCAGCGACTCAGTTGGTGATCTCAGTGGATACGGCGATCCCGACTGGGCATAGCATCAGCATTGATCAGGAGAGCATTAACAAAACCAACGAACAGGCGATGAGCTTTACCTTCGCAGCAGCTGAAGTGAACGCGATGTTCACTTATAGCGTGAGCGACGGTACCGCGACCATTGACGGCGCTAGTCAAACCATCACCTCTGAAACTATGCAAGTAACGGGCATTGACGTCACAAGTTTGCAAGAGGGGACGTTAACAGTCAGCGTGGTGGTCACCGACGCCGCAGGCAATGCGTCTGATGCAGTGACGGATACCGTCACTAAACGTTACGATGTCGCGCCAACGGTGGTTGATGACAGCTTCTCTACTGAGGAAGATACGGCGAAACAATTTGATCTATTAGCCAACGATTCCGACATTAATGATGACATGGTCGCTTCTTCTGCAACGGTGAAAACGCAACCAAGTAAAGGTCAGGTGTCGATCAGCAACGGCGTTGTTACCTATACGCCAAACAGCAATGAGACAGGTACCGACACCTTTACCTATACCGTGAAAGATGCCCTGTTACAGGAGTCTCAAGAAGCGACAGTGACCGTCACTATCAGTGCCATCAATGATGCACCAGTGGCGAAAGCGTTGACCATCACTACCGACGAAGATACCGCCAGTGCGGCGCTTAGTGTGCGCAGCCAAACGACGGATGTGGAAGATGGCATCCCAACGGGTGATTTGGCATTGGTGAGCTTGCCTCAAAAAGGACAAGTGACCATTGATCAAACCGCAGGCACTTTTGTCTACACGCCGAATGCGAATGAAAATGGCAGTGACAGCTTTACTTACACTATCGCCGATAGTGAAGGCAGCGTTTCGCTTGCGGCAACAGTCAGCGTTAATATCGGTTCTGTCAATGACGCACCTGTGGCGGCGGCAGACACACTTACCTTTGATGAAGATGTCACCTCGACACTCGATGTTTTAAGTAACGACAGTGATATCGAAGATGGGTCATTCACCGCGAGCAGTATTACCTTGCTAGATCTTGGTCAAGGCGAGGGGATATATAGTTTCGCTACGGTGAGTGTCAACGCCGATGGCACCTTGAAGATTGTACCAACAGCGAACGTGAATGGTCAGCATAGCTTTACCTACACGCTGACCGACAGTAGCCAGGCGGTCTCAGCGTCGGCAACCGTCACGCTCAATATTACGCCGGTCAATGATGCCCCCGTAGCTGTTGATAACAGTGCGCAGCTACTGGAAGAAGGCTCGTTTGAAGTCAACGTATTGGGTAACGATAGCGATGTCGATACGGGAGACCGTTTTGATCTCACCAGCGTCAACGTGGTCGATAAGCCAGCTCATGGTAGTGTCAGCGTGACGGCGTCAGGAGCGATTGTCTACCGCCCTGAAGAAAACTACTTTGGCGAAGACAGCTTCACCTACACAGTAGCAGACGTAGCAGGTGCGGTTTCTAACGTTGCGACAGTGACCATGACGGTCACACCCGTTAACGATGCACCAATGGCACAAGCACAGTCACAAACACTGGATGAAGATAAGAGTTTGGTGATCACGCTGGTCGGTTCAGACATTGATAACGATGATGACACTCTGCAGTACGTTATCACTGAGCAAGTTAGCCATGGTGTGCTAGAACAGTTGACCAACAACAGTTGGCGTTACACACCAGAAGCGAACTTCAATGGCTCCGACTCCTTCTTGTTCAAGGTCAACGACGGTGATCTGGACTCTACGGAAGTGCGTGTCGATCTGACCGTCAATGCGGTCAACGATATACCCACTGCGACCGATGTCAGCGCGACGGGAGAGGAAGAAACACCGCTGACCATCACCTTAAATGGTAGCGATGTAGAAGGGTCATCGCTGAGCTATCAAGTCGCCACCGCGCCAGTTAACGGTAGCGTGACCATCACCGGTAACCAAGCGGTCTATACGGGTAACAGCAACTTCTTTGGTCAGGACAGTTTCACTTACAGCGTCAGTGACGGTGAACTCACCTCTGAAGCGGCGTTGGTAACCATTACGGTCAATAACGTTAATGACGCACCTGTGATTAGCGGTAGCCCAGCGACGCAAGTGGATGAAGATAGTGCGTATCAGTTTGTGCCTCAGGCATCGGATAATGACCCTGCGGATACACTGACCTATTCGATTGCTAACAAACCATCTTGGGCGACATTTGACACGGCCACAGGAGCACTCTCTGGCACGCCAAGTAACAGTGATGTGGGTACGAATACGGGTATTGTGATCAGCGTATCCGATGGTAGCGTTTCGGCCTCCTTGCCAGCGTTTGCGATTACCGTGAATAACGTTAACGATGCACCGGTTATCTCCGGTTCACCAGCAACGCAAGTGAATGAAGACAGCGCTTATCTGTTCACACCGCAAGTATCGGATGTCGACAGCCAAGCCTTCACCTTCAGTATTGCCAACAAACCTGCTTGGGCGAGCTTTGATGCAGCGACAGGTACGTTAAGTGGTACGCCATCGAATGATGATGTCGGCACCTATACGGGGATTGTTATTACAGTTTCTGATGGCTCAGCGACAGCCACACTCAATACCTTCAGTATTGCGGTGAACAATGTCAACGACACGCCAACCATCAGTGGTACTCCTGCGCTCACAGTCAACCAAGACAGTGCGTACCGCTTTGCGCCGCAGGCAGGGGATGTGGATAGTAGCAGTTTGAGCTTCTCTATTAGCAACAAACCAAGCTGGGCGAGCTTTAACACTGCAACCGGTGTGCTCAGTGGTACGCCAGCCAACGAACATGTTGGTACCACCGAGAATATCGTTATTACGGTATCTGACGGTGAACTCAGCGCGTCTCTCGCAGCGTTTAACCTTACAGTTATTAACGTCAACGATGCGCCAGTGGCGGTCAACGACACCTTTGTCTTCACTGAAAGCAACGATGGTATCTATCTGCTTGATGTGCTGAGCAATGATAGTGATGTTGACCAAGATACGTTGCAACTGGACTGGGTAAGACCAACCTCAGGAACCGCGACGACGGTCGGCAGCCAAATCCAGCTTGTGACGACTGCGATTGGTACCGTGACGGTGCAGTACGGTGTGAAAGATGGTAACGGAGGTAAAGCAACCGCGAAAGCGACAGTGACCATTAACAGCGCGAAATTGGATGCGCCAACCATTACCGCGCCAGCCGATGTGGAAGTGAATGCGACCTCACTCTTTACCAAAGTGGCGTTGGGGACAGCGATCGCCGAAGACAGCACGGGTAAACCATTACCGGTCTCCTTGGTCGACAACAATACCTTCTTCCGTCCTGGAGCCAATACAGTGTATTGGCGTACCCAAGACTCGCAAGGTAATGTGGCCGAGGCGAGTCAAACCGTGATTGTGCATCCGCTTATTAGCATTTCCAAAGATGCACAAACCACTGAAGGTACCAGCCACTCCGTGTCGGTATACCTCAACGGCCCTGCGCCGAGTTACCCAGTTGTGGTGCCTTACACGGTATCGGGGAGCACGGACAGCAGTGACCATACTCTCGCCTCGGGTGAAGTGGTCATCTCCAGCGGAACAGAAGGCAAGCTTTCGTTTGACATCCTGAATGATGGACAGAGTGAAAGTGCAGAAACCTTAGTGATCGACTTGGACAACACGCTCAACCTCGGCAGTAAACGTCGTTATACCTTGACGATTTTTGAAGAGAACGTGGCACCTAAAGTCTCGGTCAATGTTTCTCAGGCAGGAGAGCAGCGTAGCAAGATTGATAATAGTTCGGATTTGGTCACCATTACCAGCAGTGTGACCGATGCCAACGCGTCTGACACCCACACCTTTGCATGGAGTAGTAGTAACGATGCGCTCAACCAAGCGATTGTAGGCCAGACAAACAGCGACACACTGACTTTCTCACCGCAGACGCTCAGTTCAGCAATTTACAATCTGCAACTGACGGTGACTGATAATGGCACACCACCGCTTTCGGTCACCCACAACGTCTATCTTGAAGTGGTTGAGTCACTGGCAGTGCTTGGCAGTGAAGACAGTGATGGTGACGGCATTCCGGATGACCAAGAAGGCCATGGCGACAGTAATGGTAACGGCATTCCTGATTATCTGGATGCCATTACCGACTGTAACGTGATTCAGCAAACGGTAACCGAGAACGACAGTTTCCTCATTGAAGGTCAACCAGGCGTTTGTTTGCGTAAAGGTGTCACCATAGTGGAAAACCAGACAGGTGGAGCACGCTTGTTGGATAATGAGCTGACGGTCGACAACGAGGCGGACAACATTGGCGGTATTTTTGACTTTGTGGCGACCAACTTGCCGCAGCCAGGTCAGAGCTATCAATTGGTTATGCCGCAACGTCTGCCTGTTCCGGCGAATGCCGTTTATCGCAAGTTCCGAGCGAGCGTGGGCTGGGTCGATTTTGTTGAAGATGCTGACAACTCGATTGCGTCTACTTCCGGTGAAGCGGGCTACTGTCCACCTCCGGGAGACAGTGCATGGACACCGGGCTTAACTGAAGGCCACTGGTGTGTGCAACTTACTGTCCAAGATGGTGGACCGAACGATGATGACGGCATGGCAAACGGCAGCGTGGTTGACCCAGGTGGTGTTGCCGCTCGCGCCAGCAGCAATGCGCTACCACAAGCAAGCGACGATACTGCAGTGGTCACGCGCAATGGCAGCGTGGTCATCGATGTGCTGAGTAACGACACGGACGCCGACGGCGACAGCTTAACCCTAAGCAGCGCTTCGGTGGACATCGGTAGTGTCAACGTGGTGAATAATCAGCTGAGTTACACCACCCAGTCACAGTTTTTCGGTGTGGCGACCATTACCTATAGCGTGACCGACGGTAAAGGTGGTACGGGTACAGCCAAAGTAACGGTCAACGTACTTAACAATCAAAATCCACGTGCCGCGGATGATGTGGTTGAAACCAACGACCGCACGCCAGTCACGATTAACGTCCTGTCCAATGACAGTGATGTTGATAATGACGCGTTGACTTTGGTATCAATTAATAACCCCGAGCATGGACAGGCCGTGTTGAACGCCGATCAAACGGTGACCTACACGCCGACCTTGGGCTTTGAAGGTACGGATGTTATCACCTATGTGATTCAAGACAGCCAAGGTCTGCAAGACACTGGCAAGGTGACGGTGACGGTGAAACTAGTGAAAGATGTCGATGTATCAAACAGTTCAGGAGGCCCGTTAGGCGGTATGGCATTAATGTTACTCACTCTCGCTGGCGCGCTGCGCCGCGTTGGCAAAAAAGGTTGGTTGGCGCTGCTGGCTGCGCTGAGTTTCAATTCTCAAGCTGCTTGGTATCTCGATGCGCAGATGGGCGTCAGCCATGCCGATGAGCGCAGCGCTGTCAGCATGGCGGATGTGGTCTCAACCGATGATAACGGCTTCTACCGTTCGGTTGGCTTGGGGTATCAGTTCGATGAAAAGTGGTCAGCGATGCTGCGCTATGTGGATATGGGAGAAGGAAGCGCGACGCTACGTGGCGCGACCACTTCGCCACAGGAGTACCATCAAAGTGTGGCGAGTGTTTCGCCCATTTTGGCCAGTGGTGTTGGCTTAGAAGTGGGCTATCAATTTTGGCAAAGTGACGCTTGGCATGCCAAAGTCAATCTCGGTGGCCTATTTTGGAATGCGGACATTGAAAGTACCTATCAAGGTAGCACCATTAAGACTGACATTGACGGCTTTAATGGCTATTTAGGTGCTGAAGTGGGGTATGCGCTTTCGGAGACATGGGGGCTCGGCTTGCAGGCTTCACGCTATTTTCTGCGAGAAAACGATGTCGATACCATCGCGATACAACTTACATACCGTTGGGCTCAGTAGCAAGATTTAGAGTAAAACGCTACACATCGGAGACCATGCCAACAAAATGGCATGGTTTCTAGAAGGAAAACGTATCGATTAGGGGAGGAACTGGAAAGTTCCTCTTTTTGTTGCTTTGGCGTTAAACAAGGCCTTGTCGGCTTTGGAGATAAAACGTTCTAAATCATTATGTTCTGTAGTTAACTGGTGGTAAAACTGAATGCCGATGGTGACGGTCAAAATATTGGCAACGCTTGAGTTTGGATTAGGAATGGCAAGTTTTTTGACCGATGCCAATAAAGCGTGCGCTTTTTCCACACATTCTTGCTGAGAAATGGCAGGGATAAAAACGAGAAACTCATCGCCGCCATAACGAAAACAGCTACCGCTCTCATGGCTCCATCTTTTTAATGTGTGGCTCACCATTCTTAACGCTTTGTCGCCATTGAGATGGCCAAAGGTATCATTAAGATCTTTAAAACAGTCAATATCGACCATAAACAAGGCAGCACTTTGACCGTTGGCAATCGCTTGAGCCAAAAGCGATGGAAGGTAGATCTCCAGTGCGTAGCGATTGTTTAATTGCGTTAAATGATCTAAACAAGACAGTGTTTCCAGTGACGCTCTTTGCCGTTTAAGTTCCTGAAGTGCGGTTTTGTATTCGGTAATGTTTCTCACCGACCAAAGTACCTTGTCTTCTCCAATGACCGGAATGACAAACGCGCTGAAATATTGCAGCTCACTCGGGCCTGCGACCCCTTTAAAACAAGGCATGTCGTAAGGGTGTAGCTCATACTCAAGCTCTTGCGGCTTCTGCGTCGCAATCACCTGTTTTATCACATCTAAAAACCATCTTGCTTTGTCTTCAGGCAGAACTTCGAACTGATTTAAACCAATCACATAAGATGGATTATGGTGTCGCTTGGTATCCTTGCCGCCCCAAGCTTCAATGTAATATCCGGCTTCACTGATGAGAAAAGTGGGCTCCGGTAGTGATTCAAAAAAGTGATGGATCACTTTTGGGTTATTCACAATAACGCGCGATAAGATGGATTCATCTACCATACTGTGCCCTTACTTCACTTTATGATTTAAATACAGCTATTAAGATATAGCTCAATAACACATTGTAGGGTTAATGGTGACGCTGGTTTTATCAACTTCTCCGATTGTCTCAAGGCTAAGAAGAACGATCTCATCAATTGATAAAATCGTCACATTCGATTTAGTAAATTGAGGAAATTAGACGACACTTAACTTAAGTGCAAAAAACGCTGCAAAGGAGATGGCGATGAAGTCACTAAAAGTTAAAGACTATATGACCTTACAAGCGGTGACCTTTACGGTCGATATGTCATTGAGCGCTGCGCTGAATAAAGTGATGGAAAGCCTGGTGATGGGCGGACCCGTGATCAATGAAAAAGAAGAAGTCATCGGCTTTTTATCTGAACAAGACTTACTCGATAAGTTAGTCAAAGCCAGCTACTACTGCCAAGACGCACATACGGTCGGTGAATGTATGCATGTCGATGTGCTGTCGGTGTCGCCTGAGATGTCGATTATTGAGCTGGCGGAGATGATGAAGGTAGGCAAACCGAAAATGTACCCGGTGGTAGACAAAAACCGCTTGGTTGGTGTGATAACCCGCCGTGATGTGCTTAAAGCGGTCGGAAACAGTCTGACTGATTGTTTCAAGCATCCCGTCTAGGTATATAGACAAGATGCGAGCAGATGGTGTGGCCTCGGATTAGCGAGGCCATTTTATTGCGAGCAGCGAAAAGTCGGCAAAAAAGGGGCTTGACCTTAGAGTGAACTCCAAGGTTTATGCTTAGGTTGTCATCTTAAAAAAGGAATCGACTATGTGCGCAAAACATACTGCTTGTCAGTCACAAAAAATATCGGCTATTCGTCCCGCATCAACTTGCTGCCAGAGCGCTAACCTCGCGGCTGCAAAAATCAGCCCAATCAACTCAGCCACGGCAGATTGCTGCTCCTCTGATGTATGCTCAACCAGTGACCCTGGTGAGGAAAGCGAGCGGCAAAGGCCTCAAACCCCAAGCCTGAACACAGAGCGCCAGCAATGGCTCATCTCAGGAATGGATTGCCCCTCCTGTGCGCAAAAACTCGAGAAAGCACTGCGTACAATGGACGGGGTTATTGAAGCAAAAGTGCTGTTTGCCACGGAAAAACTGGTGGTCGATTTTGATGAGCGCGTTGCTGCCAGCGATATTGAGCACCTAGCGCAAAAAACCGGCTTTCCTCTTAGCCTGCTCAGCGCAATAAAAGTGCGCAATCCCCTCAATGAGTCGGCATCTGGCTGGCGCGCAACATTGAAAAGCAACGCGCATATCTTGACCATTTCCCTTGCCATGATGATAGGCGCCCTGTTTTCAATCATTGATAGCGATGTTAGCCGTTGGATATTTGTACTCACCTGTTTAGCCGGGCTCTATCCTGTCGCGAGAAAAGCGTGGCGCTTGGCCTTATCGGGTACCCCATTTGCGATTGAAACCTTGATGAGTGTGGCCGCTCTAGGTGCACTTTATTTAGGTGAAAGCGTTGAAGCGGCAATGGTACTGCTGCTGTTTTTGATTGGTGAAAAGCTGGAAGCGTATGCATCGTCCCGAGCTCGCAGTGGCGTGCAAGCCTTGATGGCGCTCGTCCCAGAAAACAGCATAAAAATCGTCGATGGTGAACGGGTTTCGGTAGCTGCCAGTGAGTTGTTACCGGGAGATGTGGTGGAAATCGCTCCGGGCGATCGTTTGCCAGCCGATGGTAAATTGATGAGCGTGATCGCCAGTTTTGATGAAAGCGCGTTGACTGGCGAATCCCTTCCTGTCGAACATCAGGCTGGTGCTAAGTTGATGGCAGGCGTTGTTTCGCTAGATAAAGTCGTTCGAGTCGAAGTGACGTCTAAGCAAGGAGAGAATGCGATTGATCGTATTTTGCACCTGATCGAACAAGCCGAATCACGTAAAGCACCGCTGGAGCGTTTTCTCGATAGATTTAGCCGCTGGTACACACCACTGATGATGTTGGTCTCGCTGGCCGTTATCGTCACACCGCCATTGCTCTTTGCCCAGCCTTGGGAAACTTGGGTTTATCGCGGTTTAGCCTTGCTGCTGATTGCTTGCCCCTGTGCGTTGGTGATCTCTACGCCAGCGGCGATTACATCCGGGCTAGCCGCCGCCGCTAAACGAGGTGCCCTGATAAAAGGGGGGGCCGCGCTGGAGTTACTTGGTAAAGTGGACACCATCGCGTTTGATAAAACTGGCACCTTAACTCGTGGCAAGCCGCAGGTGACTGACATTGTTGCTGTCGATATCAGTGAAGAGAAACTCCTCACCATGACCAGTGCGATAGAGGTCGGCTCAAATCACCCGTTGGCAACGGCTTTAGTTGCCAAAGCTAAGGAAGCTGGAGTGACGATTCCTCACGCCCAAGACAAAACGGCGCAGATTGGCGTGGGCGTTTCGGGGTTGGTAGAGGGGCAGTTAGTGGAAGTGATTGCCTCAGCGAAAGCCAATTTTCCGCTTCCGGACGCGCTCGAAAAAGCGATGCAGACGTTAGAAGCTGAGGGAAAAACCGTGGCTTTGGTTCGCTATGATCAACAAGTTATGGGTCTGATTGCATGGCAAGATACCTTGCGTGATGACGCTCACCAAGCAATTAATGCGTTGAAACGCTTAGGTATTTCCTCGCTGATGCTCACCGGAGACAACCCACGTAGCGCAGCAGCGATCGCTGAGCACATCGGTATCGATTTTCAGGCTAACTTGCTTCCCACAGACAAAGTGCATCACGTTGAGAAGCTGGCGACAAAACAAACGGTGGCAATGGTCGGAGACGGCATCAATGACGCACCGGCGATGAAAGCGGCGAGTATTGGCATTGCGATGGGCGGCGGAACCGATGTAGCGTTAGAGACAGCCGATGCTGCGCTCACGCACAATCGCTTGGTCGAATTACCAGCGATGATCGAACTATCGCGCGCCACGCTAAGTAACATTCGACAAAATGTCACCTTGGCTCTGGGGTTGAAAGCGGTGTTTCTGGTAACGAGTTTGCTCGGCATCACTGGCCTCTGGGTGGCGGTATTGGCAGACAGTGGCGCGACCGCCTTAGTGACGCTTAATGCGTTGAGGCTGCTGCGTTTTCAACCGCAAGAAGAGTGATGGTTGGCGCACGGTAGATGGAGAAGATACCTGCTGATACGTGGCAGGTATCTTTGTCTCAGATTTATGCAAATGGATGATTGATTTGTTGGCTTTTTGTGATGCCAAACGGTTTTTCCTGAAAATACATAATTGTTACATTAGTCAGTTGTGATTTTGATCACTCCATATTTCACTTCGGTTAAGTAAAGTGCATTCTGTACCCCACAATTTCATTTGAGCTTACCTCACAGAGTAAGCCGCAATAAGGAGTGACTTATGTCTCAAGCTGTTTTCCACTTAGGTGTAACCGAAGCCGATCTCAACGGTGCGACTCTGGCCATTATTCCGGGCGATCCAGCGCGCGTACAAAAAATCGCTGAAGAGATGGAAAATCCCGTATTTCTAGCCAGCCATCGTGAGTACACCCTGTACCGAGCGGAGCTAGACGGAAAATCCGTGGTTGTTTGCTCTACGGGTATCGGTGGTCCATCAACTTCTATTGCAGTTGAAGAGTTAGCTCAACTTGGCGTACGTACTTTCCTACGCGTTGGTACGACTGGCGCTATCCAGCCACATGTGAATGTTGGCGACATGATTGTGACCACAGGTTCTGTTCGTCTTGATGGTGCCAGCTTGCACTTCGCGCCAATGGAGTTTCCAGCCGTTGCCGATTTTGAAGTGGCAACGGCAATGAAAGCCGCCGCTGAAGAGAGTGGCGCAACGGTACACACAGGTGTAACCGCATCAAGCGATACTTTCTACCCAGGTCAAGAGCGTTACGACACTTTCACCGGACGCGTAGTACGCCGTTTCCAAGGCTCAATGAAAGAGTGGCAAGAGATGGGCGTGCTGAACTTTGAAATGGAATCAGCGACTCTATTGACCATGTGTGCGAGCTCAGGCTTACGTGCGGGCTGTGTTGCGGGCGTGATTATCAACCGCACTCAGAAAGAGATCCCAGATCACGCAACGCTGAAAGAAACTGAAGCGCGTTCAATCAAAGTGGTTGTGGAATCGGCGCGTAAGATGCTGTAATCCCGCTTTTTACTCGATTGCAGAATAGTAAAACCCGGAGTTTTGGCTCCGGGTTTTCTTTTTCCACAGAAAAAATTAAATACCGTCGCTGCCACCGGCTTGGGCAAACCAGTTGGTGAGATGCAGTTTCAGATCGCGCAGTTCATCTGGCCCAATCAGAGCTAAGCCAAGATCTTCTGCTCGAGTGATGTCGTTGTGGCGCAGTGGTCGAAAGCTCACTAACATCGCACGTGCTTGCAACCCGCCCAGCAGATCGCGCAACGATTCCAACTTGTAGAGCGTATCGTCACCATCATCACGCATGCCTTTGGTTTTGCACTCAATAATGTGCAATTTATTGTTCACCACCGAGGCTACGTCTAGTTCATTGCGTACTTCACGCTCCCCAAGCTGTCGGTAAACCTGTACGTTCAGCGAATGGTCTTGAATGGTCGGCATGTCATCTTGGATTTGCTTGACTGTGCTGTGGACTAACGTTTCCAGCCATTCACCGTTGGAAAAACGGCGCGCGTCTTCATTGGCAAAGGTGAGTACCCCATTTTCGTAGGTGGCGATATTGGCCTCAACCAAATCTGCCAGCAGCATATTCAGTTCGCGGTAGCCTTGCTGCTTGTCGGAAAGCTCGACATCAAGCCGCTGCTCTTTGCGACAAGTGGTGGCTAAGTAGTTGAGCGTTGCCAACCCAGGGCCAAGCTCCAGAGCATTGCTCGCCCAGCGTTCACCAAGCTGGTAGAGCTGCTGATCCAGTTGGGGTGGCAACTCCACCTCGTTAAACTCACCGCGTGCGCCAAAAATGGTGAGGTAATCTGAAATGGTGATACGGTCCTGAACTTGGGCCTCTTCTCTACCGTCAGGGTAGAGCCAGCAAAGTTTGTCGCTGTTGGGCTCCACGACAAAAATCGGCCAATGGTAGGTGCGAAACACTTCATACACCGAAAGCAAACGATGTCGCAGACCACAACTGGCGTTCAATTTCACATCTTCGCCACGGCGTTTGAGATCCTCGGCCAGCGATTGGATAGACTGCTTGATGAGGGACGTATCGACCACTGAGGGAATTTCAAAAAACTCGGTCGTGATGCTGCGTTGGGCGAGGACGGAATGAAGCCTTTGGTACATGTCGTGCTGAGATTCGTCACCGATGAAAATGATGTGTGTACTGACGGTGCGATGATCGAGTAGGGGAGTGACCAAGCGTACCGGATCCTGGTCGATAATACCGACGTGAACAGCCATAGAGTTTCCTTTTTATATGGGCTGCACAGAATGAAAGAGAAAAGGAATTGGCAAGCCCTTGATCTCCATATGTAGACAAGGCTTATAAAAAACAAGGGCAACGCTGTGAAAAGTTGCCCTTATCGGATTGGAAACGGCTTTGGTGCGATGCGCTTAGATAAGACGCCTTATAGCTTAAAGCGATGCACCAGTTCAGTTTGCTGGTGAGCCAGATTCGACAAACTTTCGCTGGTTTGCGCAATGGTTGCCATCGCATGGTAGCTGCGATCAGCGATGCTGTTGATGTCCTCAAGGCTGCGCGCGATGTCTGCAGAAGTTTCGCTCTGCTCTGCGGCTGCGTGGGAAATATGCGTGCTCATCTGGCTGATTTCGATGATAAGTGCTTGGATCTCTTCCATTGAACTGTTGGCTTTGGAGGCTTGATCAACCGACATTTCCATATCGTTCATACAACTTTGAATCACTTGACTGGCAGATTGCGAGCTGGATTGTAAGTTACTGATCATCGCTTCAATCTCAGTGGTGGACTGAGTGGTCTTGGAAGCCAGTACGCGTACTTCATCGGCAACCACGGCAAAACCTCGCCCTTGTTCACCCGCGCGCGCAGCTTCGATAGCGGCGTTGAGTGCCAGTAGGTTAGTTTGCTCTGCAATGTTGCGGATCACATCCAAAATCGACCCAATTTGACCGCTCATGCGCTGTAGCTCAGAGACCGCACTAACCGACTCATTGAGGCGCATCTCAAGCTGATTGATGGTTGAGATATTGCTACTCATGATGCTACGGCCAGAATCTGACGCGGTTTCGACTTTCTGTACCATCTCCAAAGAGCTTTGCGCATTCTGTGCTACCTCTTGGACTGAATGAGACATTTCAGTCATTGCCGTGGCAACGCTGGCGGTTTGGCCACGTTGCGCATTGAGCTGAGTTTGCGCCTCAGAAGAGGTCCTCTCGTTGTTGGCCGCGGTGTCGGTAAGATTTTCCGCTGCGTCATTAAGCTTGACTAGGATGTTGTGCAAGCTATCGGCGAGGGTATTGATATGGCCACTCACACGGCTAAACTCGTTGTTGTAGCGGATCTCGATTCGCTGTGTCATGTCGCTATTCGCCAGCCCCTCCAGCGTTGCCAGAATGCGTGTGAGCGGTTCGCGTACACTGTGCGCGATATGATAACCCACCGCAGCGGCAAAAATGGTGACCGCAATACCGATGACGATCGCCTTGAGTAAGCCTTGGTCGTAAACTTCCCCCGCTTCTACTAGAGATTGATTCAAATTGTCGGTGGCGGTGGTGGTGAAGGTTTCTAGCGTGGTCATGGCATTATCAACTTTGACCGCTAGGTTGGCGATGTTGTTGTACAGCGCCGTTCTTGCGCGCAGGTAACTGGCATGTTGGTCAAGCACCCCGCCTTTTTGCCCGACGTCTTGGGTAAACTGTTCTACCGATTGGTTAAACACCTCTTTCAAAGAAGGTAACTGAGTGACCAAACCCCGGTAAGCGTAGTTTAAGTGAGTAACCGCTTTCTTGTTCTTGGTAACTGCTTTTTCCACAAACTCAAGGTCTGAGCTTGCTAACGCATCCGAGGTAATCACTTCGGCGTCTTTCAACTTGATGAAATAGCTCTTAGCCATCACTTTGACGGAAATACTGGTTTGATCATCAACATACTCTTTCATGCCAACGGTCAATTCGGTATGCAGTTTTTGGAAACGACGAGAAGATTTCTGCACTTCAGCTTGGGCAGTGAACATCGCTTCGTAGTTGTTCATCGCTTCATTAGCTTCTGCAAAATAGCTCTGTTCAGTTTCACGAAGCTGATCAAGTGGCTCGGCAAGAGCAGGATAAATACGGCTGGCTTGTTCAAGCTCGGCCAATGTTTTGCCAAACTCTTGTTGTGATTGGCCGAACTCTTGGCGCATCTGTGCCATCCGAGCTTGATCTTGTGTGGTCAGAAAATCTTTGAAGGATTTATCTGCCGACAGAAGCTGGACGCTGGTCTGGTTAGACAGTGAAACTAAAGGTAGAGAGGTGCTTGATACCGTCTCAAAGTTAGAATGAATTTGATTCATGCCGTTGGTCATGATGGTCACTGTGACTACAAACAGCACAATGATCAACGCGAAACCGGCATACATCCTTTTAATGACTGAGCCTTGCATAGGTGAAGCCCTCTCCCAGATAGAAATAAAAAGTGCAAAAAGACGTAAAACGTCTCAAAAAATTAACAAAATTATCATCATTGTAGGCAGTTTGAATGGAGCATTTTATGACGAGGGCGACAAAAAAAGCTTTATAGGTTGACGTACTGTTGATAATGTTAAGTGAACACTGTTTTTTATTGTGATGGCGCATGCCTTGACGCATACTAACCGGGCTACACACCACTTAATGGAGTACCTATGGCCGAAGAAACCATCTTTAGCAAAATTATTCGTAAGGAAATACCCGCTGATGTACTTTACCAGGATGATCTCGTCACCGCGTTTCGTGACATCAATCCTCGAGCGCCAAGCCACATTTTGATCATTCCGAACAAGCTTATTCCAACCGTGAATGACGTTGAAGCCGATGACGAAGCCATGATGGGACGTATATTCACTGTTGCCAGAAAGCTCGCCAAAGAAGAGGGCATTGCCGAAGATGGCTATCGCCTAATTGTCAACTGCAATGCGCATGGTGGCCAAGAAGTCTATCATATTCATATGCATTTGGTGGGCGGACGTCCACTTGGTCCCTTGTTGCTCGGATAAATGGTGACTCGGATAGGTTAAGGGGCCAGCGAAGCGCTCGCTGGCCAAACGTCTTTTATATCTCTATTGGAGCCGAGTTTTGACGCGAAAGATAAAGTTTGCCGCATTGCTCAGTGGTGTACTCGCTTTAGCAGGGTGCGCCAATATGTCCGCCGGCAATCTATTTAGTCATTACAGTGAGCAGAATAAGTCCGTCTATCAGGCGGTGCAAAGTGGTCACTACTCACAAGCGCAGCAGATGCGATCAGATCTGGTGGCTGGTGAGATGCTCGACAATATGGAGCGTGGCCGTTTGGCATTTTTAGCCAGTGATTATTCGGCAAGCAAAAGCGCCTTTGAAAAAAGTGATGTGGCCGTGCGGCAATGGCAGGATCAGGCAAAAGTTTCTCTGTCACAAACCGCCACCAGCGTAGGCTCATTGGCCGTGAATGACAATCTGAATAATTACACCCCAGCAGATTATGAACTGGGTTTTTTGCATCTTTATCTTGGCTTGAACTATCTGCAGCAAAATAGTTTAGAAGGGGCCTTGGTCGAAATGCGCAGAGCCAACCAAGTGCAGGAAGCGGCTCGAAAAGCGCGTGAAGACGAGCTTAATGCAGCGCAGCGAGACATGCAGAAAAACGGCATGGCCACCAATTTAGGCAGCGTATTGGCAAACTATCCTGACGCGGGACAAACGTTGCAAGCAGTGCAAAATGGCTATCTGTTTTTCCTCTCAGGGCTGCTTTATGAAGCGTCACGCGATCTCAATGGGGCGTATGTGGACTACCGCCGCGCATTGGCAGTGATGCCAGACAATCGCGAAGTGATTGAGCGAACCATAGCCGTCGCCAAAAAGTTGGCGATGCGCGAAGACCTTCGCCAACTAGAGAAGCGCTACGGTGAGCACGATTTAACACTAGGTAGCGAAGAAGGGCGTATTATCGTCATAGAGGAACAAGGCGTGGTTGAAGCGTTGCAAGGATGGCGCATTGATCTGCCCGTTTACGATTCTCGTGGCGTGGGTGCGCTGTACTCATTGGCGCTACCCTACTATGCCAAACAAAGTCGTGCGTCATTCTCACCGCTGAGATTAAATCAGCAGGCGTTGACGACGCACTCCTTGGCGGATGTGAACCAAATGGCGAGATACGATCTCGGTGAGCGTTTACCGTCGATGGTGATTCGTCAGGCGTTGCGTGTGGTTGCCAAAGATCAACTGCGCAAAGAAGCGGCCAAAGGAGACGATGTGGGTAATCTGCTCTTCAATGTCTGGAATGCGTTAACAGAGCAGCCTGATACTCGCAGTTGGCAGACACTACCTGCGACAATCAACACGGCCAGTGCGGTGGTGAAGGCTGGAGAACAGGTGATGACGTCTACCAATCAAGATTATGTGTTTAACGTGCCTGCAGGGCAAACCACTTTGGTCTGGCTCTCTCGTCAAGGGGACAACCAGACTATCTGGCACAAACAATTAGGGAGATTGTAATGAAAGTTTGGCTCATTCCGGCACTGGTATTATTGGCTTTGGCTGGCTGTGCAGAAAATACCGCAGGCATGCGTGTTGATGGGGAAACACAGCATGTGTTCTTTCATGACAACGTATTGGGTAATCGTCTGTTGATCGACGATATCTCGACGGTACCCGCTGACGATCGAGTTCGTGGTGTGGTGCGTTTGACCAGTAATTACAAAGGCGACCAGTCGATCTTGTACCGTTTTTCTTGGTATGACGCGAATGGTTTGGAAGTGAACAGCAAACCCGGACCTTGGCGTCAAGCGATCGTCAGGGGATTTGAGTCGATTACCCTATCGGAAGTGACGGTTAATCCGAATGGTACTCAATACCGAGTGCAGATTCGTGCAAATAATGATTAAAACTCAAGAGTGTGAGGACTAAAAATGAACAAAGGTGTGGTTGCCCTGTTGGGGCTGGCAGTAGTTTTAGGTGGTTGTTCTAACAAGGTTTCTTATGGAGACGCACAGGCGACTGAAACGACAACGATTGATTTTGGCTCGACCGATCTGCAAACCATCGCGGGGCAGATGATCGATAGTATGATGATGTCAGGCTCAGTGGCCGCGATCACTCGTGATCAGCGTCCGATAGTCTTTGTTGAACGAATCAAAAACAAAACCAGCGAACATATTGACACAGAATCCATCACCGACACCATTTCGACCAAGATGTTGAACTCTGGGAAATTCCGCTTTGTGGATATGGACCGTGTTGAAGCGGTGCGAGAGCAGTTGAACTTCCAAAACAATGACGACTTGGTGAACCAATCAACCGCAATTCAGTTCGGTAAGATGGTGGGTGCGCAATACATGCTGTATGGCAATCTGTCGAGCATCGTCAAGAATGACGGCAGCGACAAAGATGTCTACTACAAAATGACCATGCGCTTGATGGATCTGGAAACGGGCCTGATCGAATGGGCGGATGAAACTGAAATCCGCAAACAGCAGTCTAAACGTTTACTTGGACTGTAAGCGCATGTGAGGCGAAATATGGCGTGGTTTTCTTGGCAGCAAGCCAAACAACTTGATCCCAGTTTGAAGGCGGTAGCGGAGTTTTTTGTACCCGCTCCCGCACAAGTTCAAACGGTGACGGGAGGGTTAACCAATCGTTGTTGGAAAATCCTTGATGCCAATGGAAAAGCGTATGTTTGGAGGCCTGCCAGCAAAGTCTGTCAGGCTTTTTCTATTTCTCGTTACAGCGAATATCAGATTCTGGCGGCAATAGCACCATTAAAAATCGGACCCAAGCCGATTTTGGTCAACGAGCAGGGCTTGTTGGTCGAATGGCTGGAAGGCGTGACCATGCGCGGCGCGGCCTCTATCGATACCTTACTGAAAACCTGCATTAAGATTCACGAATTTGATACGCATGGTTTACCGCTTGCGCCGTTTAGTTACACCGCGAGGGTGGATCACTACTGGATGCAGCTTGACGGTCACTACTTGGGGAGTGAATTTGAGAATTTGTATCAACAATGGCGTATGGCTCCTTCCATTGAGCCTTTGCCCGTCGCCCTTTGTCATTTTGACTTAGGGGACTATAACTTAGTTAAAGGTCCGGATGGGGTGAAAGCGATTGACTGGGAATATGCCGCTTTGGCTGATCCTAGGTTGGATGTCGCGTTGGTGATTCAAGTTGCCGGGGAAAACGTGTTTGAGTCGGTATGTCGTTACTGCCAGTTGAGAGAGATAGACGACATCGATTTGTGGCTTGATGGTGTGAAAGCGTGGCAGCCGCGTTTAACCATGATGGCGATGCTGTGGTACCTACTTGCCGACAAGCTTTGGGGTGGTGAAGAATATTTGCTCAGTGCCAAGCAAATGCTGCATACATTATGTCACGAGGATCACTGTTTACAGCCTCAACCCGGTTTACCACTTTAAACCCCTGCTAATCGTGGTAGATTTATGGCGATACCCAAGCTTAAAGTGAGAGGGAACTATGATTATCTATCTTCATGGCTATGATTCAACCAGCCCTGGAAATCACGAAAAAGTGTTGCAATTGCAGTTTATTGACCCCGATGTACGTTTTGTTAATTACAGTACCTTACATCCGAAGCATGATATGCAGCATTTATTAAAAGAAGTGCATAAAGCCATTGAACAGTCTGAGGATCCCGAGCCGATTATTTGTGGTGTCGGTCTGGGTGGCTACTGGTCCGAACGCATTGGCTTTTTGTGTGGCATCAAACAGGTGATTTTCAATCCGAATCTTCACCCGGAAAACAACATGCAAGGGCGTATTGATCGCCCTGAAGAGTACGAAGATATTGCAACAAAATGTGTCGAAAAGTTCCGCATGAAAAATCAAGGTCGTTGTTTAGTGATCCTGTCGCGCAACGACGAAGTGCATGACAACAATCTAACGGCAGAAGCGTTGCAAGACTACTACTCCATCATTTGGGACGAGAAAGAGAGTCACAAATTCAAAAAGATTTCTCAGCATCTGCAAGCGATGAAAGCATTTAAAGAAGCGCTATAGCGACCTCGTGTACCATCACAATGGATATTCTTGCAATAGAATATCAAACACCATCAGCCCCTTTTGGGGCTGAGCTTTTATAAGTGCAAGTCATTTGATGATTGTTGAAAGATAATCGACCACTAAGCGGTCTCATCCCATTGTCTCTGCTCCTTTTTTAGCGTTACACGCCGAAGGATTATTCTGGTGTTAGCGCTCACAACAATGGATTTTTGTTGCGGTAAGGGGCTAGCGCTATATAATGTCACGCTATAAATTAATTTGATAAATATCAAAAAAAATTGAGAGCGAGAGTTTAACTTGCCCGATATGTGTGCTGTTTCAAATATTGTGCTGCACTTTGATTCTTAACGTAACAGAACGCCCTTTGATAACCCGTGACCCAGTGTCACACATAACAAGATTTATCCGTTGGATGCGCTTCGCTGAAATCATTAATCGGCTGAACGCGGTCGGGCGGACCCCATTTTTTATTTTGTAGAGGATTATCACTGTGACACGAATTATCGTTGTTGGCGGCGGTGCTGGCGGCCTTGAACTGGCCACTAAACTGGGCCGCACATTGGGTCGTAAAAAACGCGCCCAAATTACCCTAGTCGATCGTAAATCAAGCCATTTATGGAAACCCTTGTTGCACGAAGTGGCAACGGGATCGCTGGATGAAGGCGTGGATGCGCTCAGTTACCGTGCGCACGCGAAAAACCACAGCTTCGATTTTCAGCTAGGCAGCCTGTGTGGCATCGATCGTCAACGCAAAGTGATTACACTGAGTGAGCTGACCGATGAACATGGTGAGCTGCTACTGCCAGGTCGCGAACTGGAGTACGACATTCTTGTGCTGGCGATCGGTTCAACGTCTAACGATTTCAATACTCCTGGGGTAAAAGAGCACTGTATCTTCCTCGACAGCCCGGAGCAGGCACACCGTTTTCGCACGGAAATGAACAACCAGTTCCTCAAACTGCACGCGAAAAATGGTCAGGGAACTGTCGATATCGCGATTGTGGGTGCCGGCGCAACCGGTGTTGAACTCTCCGCAGAGCTGCATAATGCGCTTAAAGAGCTGCGCACTTACGGATTTGGTGACCTAGATTCGAGTAAGCTCAATGTCAACTTAGTGGAAGCGGGTGAGCGCATTTTGCCTGCGTTGCCGCCACGCATCTCTTCGGCTGCGCATCATGAACTGGTGAAGCTTGGCGTGAATGTTCGCACTGCGACTATGGTGACCAAAGCTGAAGCCGATGGCTTAACTACCAAAGATGGCGAGAAGATCTCAGCGCAAATCATGGTTTGGGCGGCCGGAATTAAAGCCCCTGATTTCATGAAAGAGATTGCGGGTTTGGAAACTAACCGTATCAATCAGCTGGTGGTGAAGAACACATTACAAACCACCCGCGATGACGACATTTTTGTTATCGGTGATTTGGCGCAATGCACGCAGCATGATGGCAAATTTGTACCGCCTCGCGCTCAAGCCGCGCACCAAATGGCGAGTCACGCGTTTAGCAACATCGTTGCCAAACTCAACGGACGTGAGTTGAAGGACTATGTGTACAAAGATCATGGTTCGCTGGTTTCATTGAGCCGTTTCTCGACGGTAGGTAGCCTGATGGGTAACCTCACCAAAGGCTCAATGATGGTGGAAGGGCGCATTGCGCGCGTGGTGTATATTTCGCTTTATCGCATGCACCAAATGGCGCTGCATGGTGTGTTCAAAACCGGTCTGATGATGCTAGTGGGGCGGATCAACCGTGTGCTTCGTCCAAACCTCAAGCTGCACTAATTCATCGCATGAACGTAAAGCCGGAGCATTTTCGCTCCGGTTTTTTTCGGCAGTACACTAAGGTACAGCAAAGCTCTCTGGTGCACTTAATCAGCTCAGACATATTGCTCGTCTAGAGATCTCTAGTCAGGTTTTCGTCCAGTAGAAGGTATATCCCCAAAAACGTTCCGTATTTGTCAGCGGCCTGCTTGGTTATAATGCGTGCCCAATTTCCCTGTGTCGTCATTAAAAGGTCATACCATGAGTCAATATGTTGTCTGTGCGCTCTACAAGTTTGTTGAGCTCAACCATTACCAAGAGCTAAGAGCGCCGCTGCTGGCACTGATGGAAGAGAACCACATTCGCGGCACATTACTGCTGGCGCAAGAAGGCATTAACGGCACAGTCGCTTCTTCGCGCCAAGGGATTGATGCGCTGTTGGCGTGGCTAGACAGCGAGCCAAGTTTAAAAGGTACGGTGTATAAAGAGTCTTTTGCCTCTGAGCAGCCGTTTAACCGCACTAAGGTCAAACTCAAGAAAGAGATTGTGACCATGGGCGTTGAAGGCATCGATCCGCGTCATGTGGTAGGCACTTACGTCAAACCGCAAGATTGGAACCAGCTCATCTCCGATCCGGAAGTATTGGTGGTGGATACGCGCAATGATTACGAAGTACAGCTCGGTACGTTTAAAAATGCGCTCAACCCGAAAACCGAGACGTTCCGCGAGTTTCCACACTATGTGAAGGAAAACCTTGATCCGCAAAAGCATAAGAAAGTTGCCATGTTCTGTACTGGCGGGATCCGCTGCGAAAAATCCACGGCCTATTTGAAAGAGCAAGGGTTTGACGAGGTGTATCACCTTGAAGGCGGCATCTTGAAATACCTTGAAGAAGTGCCGCAAGAGCAAAGCCTGTGGCAAGGCGATTGCTATGTGTTTGACGGACGAGTAGCGGTCGGACATGGCTTGTCTGAGAGTGACTATCAAGTCTGTAATGCTTGTCGTCTACCGATTACCGAGGACGACAAACAGAGCGAGCAGTATGAACAAGGGGTCAGTTGTCCGCGCTGTTTTGGGACGTACACAGAAGAGCAATTAGCGCGTTTTCGTGAGCGTGAGAAGCAAGTTCAATTGGCGAAACTGCGCGGTGAATGCCACATTGGTGAAGAGAGCGCACAGGTGATTGAAGCTCGTCGAGCGGAAAAACTGGCGCGCAAAGCCGCGCAGCGTAACCAGAAAGGCTAACCCTGTGGGCAATAAAAAGGCTGATTTAGCCAATAAACGCTAACCAACACAAAGGAGCGCCATGGTGCTCCTTTGTGTTATTTCACATTAAATGACGGCGATAAACGACTAGATCAGATCACTGGGAATTAACGAATAGACCACACCGTCTCTTGGTTCGCCGTGAAAAAGGAAACGATGGCGAGCGATCGATTCTCGTTTGGCATGACAGCGTTCAATCAGTTTTTGACTGGCAAGGTTTGCAGGATCGCAGACAATTTCAATACGGCTCACCTGCAACTTGGCAAAGCAGAACTCGACTAAAGCGGTGATCGCCTCTCTCGCGTTTCCTTGACGCTGATACTTATCCGCAATCCAATAACCAATGCTGACCATATTATAGGTGTGATAAAGCTCATTAATCGCCACCATTCCGAGTAATTGCCCATTCTCGCGATGAAAAATGCCAAAGCCGTACCCATCGGCTTTTACCCAGTTTAGGCGGGTGGTCAGCAAGAACTGCTGCGCCTCTGTGAGAGTGAAATCGGCATGGCACCAATCGACCCATTGATGTAGCGATGGCGAAGTGCGAATGAGCTTTGCCAAAGGTTCGGCTTCATTGGCGTTGATGAGGCGCAGGCAAAGGTGTGACGTAATGATTTGAAAATCTGGGCTCATGTTGACCTCTTTCAACGTTCGTTGATTTCGCTCCCCAGAACAGGCAAAAGTCTTGTTGTGGCGTTTGGGAGAATAAACAAAAGCCCTCGTTTGAGGGCTTTGAATAGACGTAAATCGGTTTTACTCCACGCGGCGAACTTGAATCACGATGCCCAGTAACGGATGGTCTAGGTAGTGGGTTTCACCACTGCGCATACGGCGTTTTTGATCCATGCGGTAGCTTTTGAGGAACTGTTCTACTTGTACCGTGGGAGAGACTTGCGCCAAGTTCCCTAGTTGTACATTGCCATCCACTTGGCCAAGCTGTTCGATGTTTTCATCCAGTGGGCTGGATTCCAGCTTCACTTCACGTACGCTAGGCGCTTTGAGATCTAAGGTGCTTTCAACGAACAGATAGTGCTGCACATAAACTTGCAAAGTACCGTCAAGTTCGTACAACGGGTTGTCGATACGCACTTCGGTAATGCCATCGGCAACGACCTGCTCTGGCTCGGCCTGCTTTTCACTGCCGTCAGGATTAAACTGCGCAGAGTAATCCTTACCACCTAAAATGCGAAAAATGGGCGCCGAGTTTCTGCCTTTGTCATCTTGTCGCCAAGCCGTGTGCAGCAACACGGTGAATCCTGCATGTCTGTCGAGCGTCTCTTTTTGCGAACGCAATTGGTACTGCTCATAAGGCAACATCTGTACGCCCTTAGCTTCACGATAAGCGGCGTCCTGAAACTCATGTGCTTGCGCTTTATTGATCTCCGGCAGTTGGTTTGGCCAGGATTCATTAGTCTGCTGGGCATCTAGGTTACGTTTGAAAATGATAACCTCGATATCAAATTGTCTCTGCGCCCATGAAGGGAGTGACACACAAAGAAGGAGCAGAGGGATCAAGAATCTCATCGGATAACTAGCTCACTGGTAATAAATTCTGATTAAACTCGTTCAGTAAATCGCGAATAAACTGAACACGTTGGCGTCGGTCGGTCAATGGTACGCTAAACTTGAACTTAGTTGGACCTTCCATTGCAAATTT
Organism: Vibrio sp. S234-5; assembly: GCF_000960595.1. Taxonomy (NCBI): domain Bacteria; kingdom Pseudomonadati; phylum Pseudomonadota; class Gammaproteobacteria; order Vibrionales; family Vibrionaceae; genus Vibrio; species Vibrio sp. S234-5. The sequence goes on along the minus strand of NZ_JZAM01000060.1, from coordinate 238,464 downwards.
TTTCGGCTGCGACTGCAATAGTCTGACCAAATACGCGGGGTTTATGTCAGCGTTGGGATAAAATTCGATAAACCCGCCTTTATCATGCGCTTCGATCTTTTTCACTTTGATGTTGGCGGCAAGAATCTTTAACTCGGCGATGGCCAACAGATTCTTCGCCGCGTCGGGCAGCAAACCAAAACGGTCGATCAATTCCACTTTGAGCTCGTTGAGTTCCTCTTCGCCTACCACGCTAGCAATGCGTTTATACATCGACAAACGACTGTTGACGTCGGGGATGTAATCATCCGGGAGCAGGGCGGGTATGCGGATCTCGACTTCGGTTTGCTCACGTAAAAGCTCATCCAGTGACGGTTCTTTGCCTTCTTTCAAGGCTTGAACCGCTTGCTCAAGCATCTCCATGTAAAGTGAGAAACCGACCGATTGGATCTGACCGCTCTGTTCTTCGCCGAGAAGCTCACCTGCGCCGCGGATTTCAAGATCGTGGGTAGCCAGTGTAAAACCCGCACCTAAATCTTCCAGTGAGGCAATCGCATCAAGACGTTTGATCGCATCTTTGGTCATGGATTTGGGATGCGGTGTGAGCAAGTAAGCGTAAGCTTGGTGGTGCGAGCGACCCACACGGCCACGTAGCTGATGCAGTTGGGCGAGGCCAAGATTGTCAGCGCGATCCATGATAATGGTGTTGGCGGTGGGGACGTCGATACCCGTTTCGATGATGGTGGTACACACCAGCAAATTAAAACGTTGATGGTAGAAATCGTTCATCACGCGCTCAAGTTCACGTTCACGCATCTGGCCGTGGGCGACGGTAATTCGCGCCTCTGGCACCAGCTTGGTCAAATCCGCTGCGACTTTCTCGATGGTTTCCACTTGATTGTGCAGGAAGTAAACCTGACCACCGCGCATGATTTCACGCAGGATCGCTTCTCGCACGATCGCATCATCGTGCTCGCGCACAAAGGTTTTGATCGACAGACGACGCGCTGGTGGAGTGGCGATGATGGACAAATCGCGCATGCCGCTCATTGCCATATTGAGTGTGCGCGGGATAGGCGTCGCAGTCAGGGTGAGAATGTCAACATCGGCACGCATCGCTTTGACTTTCTCTTTTTGCCGCACGCCGAAACGGTGCTCTTCATCGACAATCAGCAGGCCAAGATCGCTAAACTTGAGCTCGGACGAAAGCAGTTTGTGCGTGCCGACTAAAATGTCGACTTTGCCACTCGCGACATCCTCAAGGATCTGTTTCTGCTCTTTCGCTGATTTAAAGCGCGACAGCACTTCAACCCGAATCGGAAGATTGGCAAAGCGATCGCGGAAGTTCTCAAAATGCTGCTGGGCAAGCAAGGTCGTTGGAACGAGTACCGCGACTTGTTTGCTGTTGTCGGTGGCGACAAACGCGGCGCGCATGGCCACTTCGGTTTTACCAAAGCCCACATCACCGCACACCAGACGGTCCATCGCTTTGGCTTGGCACATGTCTGATAACACCGCGTTGATTGCCGTCGTTTGATCGTCCGTTTCCTCAAAAGGAAAACCGGATTTAAAACTGGCGTACTGGCCACGATCTAACGCAAATTTATAGCCCGGCTTGAGCTCGCGCTTGGCATAGACATCCAGCAACTCTGCCGCAACATCGCGCACTTTTTCCGCCGCTTTGCGCCGCGCTTTGGTCCAAGCTTCGCCGCCAAGTTTGTGCAGCGGAGCGCTCTCTTCCGCACCGCCAGAGTAACGGCTGATGAGGTTTAGCGACGCCACTGGAACGTACAATTTCGCCTCGTTTTGATACTCCAACATCATGTATTCGGCTTTGATGCCGCCCGCTTCGAGCGTCTCTAAACCGATATAGCGGCCGATACCGTGATCAATGTGCACCACAGGTTGGCCCGGTTTGAGCTCGGCAAGATGACGGATAACGGTATCGCTGTTGACGTTACGCTTATCTTTTTTGCGCCGTTGGATGACGCGATCGCCAAGCAGATCGCTTTCGCAGACAAAAGCAAAGCCGCGCTTGGGGTGAATAAAGCCGCGTTCAGTGGCGCCGATCACCAAAGTAAAGCGGTTTTCCTGTTGCAACGCTTCATCCAAGCTAGCCGACATCGTCGGACGAAGTTTTATCCCTTGCAACAGCTCGGTTAAGGCTTCGCGTCGTCCTTCGGACTCCACGGAAAAGACAATTTTTCCGTTAAAGCTTTCGCTAAATTGGCGCAGTTGTGCCAGCGGCTCTTTGCTGTTTTGTTGCACGGCCAGTTCAGGCAGTGCTTGCAGAGGCAGATTGCTACGGCCAGCTTTCTCTTCAATGGCTGCGACAGAGAGGCACGTTTGAGCGAATGGCTTGATGCGAGCGTAAAGCTCATCCTTCTTTAGCCACAGTTGCGCTGGAGGCAAGAGGGGGCGCAGCGGGTCGACTTTTTTCTGTTCGTAGCGGTAATCGACATCACTGAGAAACTGATCCATCGCCAGATCGATGTCGCCGACCGTGATGAAGTGGGAATCGCTAGCGACGTAGTCAAACAAGGTTTCGGTTTGTTCAAAAAACAGCGGTTGCCAATATTCTATGCCAGCCGGCCAAGTCCCTTTGCTCACTTGCATGTAAACCGATTCTGGTTCACGGCGCGCATCAAACTGGCTACGCCAGCGAATACGGAAATCTTCAATCGCCGCTTCAGTGGTGGGGAACTCGTGAGCGGGTAACAGGCGAATTTCCTGTACGGCGTCGGTAGAGCGCTGATTCTCTGGATCGAAGGTGCGAATAGTGTCGATTTCGTCATCAAAGAAATCTATCCGATAGGGGTCATGACTGCCCATTGGATAGAGGTCCAAAATGGAACCTCGGCTAGCGTACTCTCCCGGGCCAAATACTTGATCGACGTGGCGATAGCCGGAATTGTCTAATTGCAGGCGAAGTTTTTCCAGTGAATAGCGATCACCCACTTTGACCATCAAGGTATGTTGCAGCAGGAAATCGCGCGGTGATTGACGCTGAAGTAAGGTGCTGACTGGAACAATGGTGATGCCGTTGGTTTGCCCCGGCAGTTGGAATAAGGTCGCGATGCGTTCAGAAATAATATCTTGGTGTGGCGAGAAATTGTCGTACGGCAGCGTCTCCCAATCGGGGAACACTGTCACCGACTCACGGTAAAACTGTTCGACTTCTGCTTGCAGTTTCAACGCGCTTTGTGGGTCGGGTACCACTAAAACCGTGTGGCTAGTGGCTGCTTTTGCCAGTTCAGCGATGGAGAGTGCGAGCGATGCGCCCGGTAAGCAGCCAATATGTTTTTTGTCGCCTGCACCGTTTGCGCCGCAGACCGATAAGATAGGTTGGACAGTTTTCATTGTGGGTTATTTTGAATCTCTTTCCAGGGTTCGCTGACGAAGTATTTTTTGCTGCTGATGGAGTGCCGCTTTGATCAAAAGGTCTTGATCAGAATCACGCAGCAACTGGTACTTAATGGTGATTTCGAACTGCTGTTCGTGCGCCTCACAGGCGGTCACTTGCGCGTAACAATAAATCGCCGCCGCTGGGCTCTCGAGAAACAGTTTCACCCGCGCGAGTTGCCCGATTGGTACTGTTTGCGCGCAGAGATAACTTACTTGGCTAGCGCCAAAGCGAGTAGTTTTAAAGCGCAGTTTAGGGTCATCTTGCTGGGAGAGCATGAAACTGAGCAGCAAATTGAGTTTGGAATTTTGCGCATCGAGCAAACCGATCACGCTTTTGAAATCGCTATTTTTCAGCTCATGGCGTGCATGGTCCGCCATTTGATCGAGTTGGCTAAATTCGCTGGCGACGATAAACGGGGTCGGGATTTCTGCCAAAAATGTCTCTTCCGAAGGCAAAGTTGATGACGTAGGCAGCAGCTCGACGTTAACCGTGAGGGTCGAATGGACGGTAAAAAACTCTTGATCTGTCATGCTGTTGTTCCTTATTCGTCATCTTGAATTGGCAAGATGAATCTTCAAGTGATTGATTATCGCTAACTTCGCTTAGTTATCAAGCTCTGTTCTGCATCAATTGGCCCACATCCCAGCTTCACTCATCACTAAATTGGCAAAATTACGGTGAATTCTTCGTGGCTTACTCAATTTTAGCTATATTCGTGCCATCTTTCTGGTTAGAGTAACCAGTTGGATTGATTATCGGTTTTTACAATGTTTTATCCAGTATCGCTATTTGTCGGGCTGAGGTATCTGCGCGGGCGTTCCGGTGACAGATTCAGTCGCTTCGTCTCTTATATGTCGACTGCGGGCATCACCATCGGCGTGATGGCGCTGGTCACGGTACTCTCGGTGATGAACGGTTTTGAAGCGCAGCTTAAAGAGCGCATCCTAGGGGTGTTGCCGCAAGCGGTTGTCTCTTATCAAGACGAAACGCCTTGGCAAGCCAATGCGCCCGAATTTGTCCGTCAGCTTTCACCCTCGCGCACCCCAGTACCGATTGTGCGCGGCGAAGCCGTGATTCAAAGCGCAGCGCAGCTTTCGGTGGGTTATTTGATTGGCATTGATTCAAGCTTTGACGATCCTATCGCCGAACATTTAATCGCAGGCTCCGTCGCGAACTTGCATGCTGGTGAATATCAGGTGTTCCTTGGCCATACGCTGGCAAGAAATCTCAACGTATCAATGGGCGATAAAGTGCGCCTTATGGTGACCAGCGCCAGCCAGTTCACCCCATTGGGGCGCATTCCAAGCCAGCGCAATTTTACCGTTGCAGGCATGTTTAACACAGGTTCAGATATTGATGGCCAGTTGATGGTGACGCACATCAACGATGCCGCCAAACTGCTTCGATTGAGTAAGCAAACCATTTCTGGATGGCGGCTATTTTTTGACGATCCGTTTGAAGTGACGCAAGTGGCTAAGCAAAACCTGCCTGAGGGCTGGCAGTGGAGCGACTGGCGTGAGCAGCGCGGGGAGCTGTTTCAAGCGGTGAAAATGGAAAAGAACATGATGGGCCTGATGCTTGGGCTGATTGTTGGCGTCGCGGCGTTTAACATTATTTCGGCGCTGATCATGGTGGTGATGGAAAAGCAAGCTGAAGTGGCGATTTTGAAGACTCAAGGTATGAGCCAGCGCCACATCATGACGATTTTCATGGTGCAGGGGGCGAGCAGTGGCGTGATTGGCGCGCTGGTGGGCGGTGGCGCGGGTGTCTTACTGTCGTTTAATCTCAATAGCTTACTAAATGCCGCCGGCGTGGCGCTGTTCACCTTCGGTGGCAGCCTGCCTGTCGTGATCCAGCCATGGCAAATCTTCTGGGTGATTTTATTGGCGATACTACTTAGTCTAGTGGCTACTCTCTATCCATCCTACCGCGCATCGTCTGTTAAACCTGCTGAGGCTCTTCGCTATGAATAAGTTGTTAAAGTGTCATCACGTGAGCAAAACCTATCAGGAAGGTGAACTCACTACCGAAGTACTTAAAGGCGTAAGCTTTGAGATGGATAAAAGTGAGTTAGTGGCGATTGTTGGTACCTCTGGGTCAGGTAAAAGTACCTTGCTGCACATCCTCGGCGCTTTGGATGACGCCAGCGAGGGCGAGGTAGAATTTCTTAATTACCGCTTGTGTACCCTCAGCAGTAATAAGCAAGCGAAGCTGCGTAACCAGCATCTCGGTTTTATCTATCAATTCCATCATCTATTGGCGGATTTCTCGGCACTGGAAAATGTGGCGATGCCTTTGTTAATTGCCGGCGTGCCATTGGCTCAAGCTAAGCAAGAAGCGCAGCAACTCTTGGAAAAAGTCGGCCTGAAACATCGCATGGTTCACCGCCCATCAGAACTGTCTGGCGGTGAGCGCCAACGTGTGGCGATTGCGCGCGCTCTAGTCAATAAGCCGGAACTGGTTTTGGCCGACGAGCCGACAGGCAATCTTGACCATAAGACGGCACTGCAAATTTACGATCTGATGCGTGAGTTAAATCGTGAGTCGGGCACCGCGTTTTTGGTGGTGACGCACGACAATGAGTTGGCGGCGAAAATGGATCGGCAGATGACGATGCAAGATGGACTGCTGACTAACTCAACCGAAAGTGAGATGAAGTGATGTTTTCTTCTTTGGCACTGATGATCGGCCGCCGTTTTAGTAAAGCCAAGCAGCGCAATAAAATGGTGTCGTTTATCTCTCTCTCATCCACAATTGGCATTGCCGTTGGTGTAGCGGTGATCATCATCGGTCTATCGGCAATGAATGGCTTTGAGCGTGAGTTGCAGTCACGCGTGTTGTCGGTTATTCCTCACGCAGAGCTCGAAGGCGTGCGTGGCCCGATTGCCGACTGGCGCAAAGTGATCTCACAGGTCACAGCGCACCCCAACGTTTTGGCCGCCGCGCCGTATGTGAAATTCACGGGTTTGGTCGAGCGCGGCGATCAGCTCAAAGCGATCGAAGTGCGTGCGGTAGAGCCAGACTATGAACAAGCGGTGTCCAGCATGGCGCAGTTTATCGATGCCGCCGCGTGGCAGGCATTTACGCCGGGCAAAAATCAAGTGATTTTGGGGCGCGGTGTCGCGAACGAGATCGACGCCAAGGTCGGTGACTATGTCACTCTTTTAATTCCGCAAGTGGGCAATACCAGCAAAGTACAGGCACCAAAGCGGGTTCGCGTACAGGTGGTCGGTTTTCTTACGCTCAATGGTCAAATTGATCACAATGTTGCCTTAGTACCCCTGGCCGACGGTCAGCAATACACGGCGTTAGGTGATGGAGTGACGGGCATCGCACTGCGTACTAATGACGTGCTGAATGCGCAAAGTATCGTGCGTGATGTCGGGCAGAAGATCGACATTTATGTCTATTTACGCAGTTGGAAGCAGAAATTTGGCTTTCTATACCGCGATATTCAACTGGTGCGCACCATTATGTATCTAGTGATGGTACTGGTGATTGGCGTCGCCTGTTTTAATATCGTCTCCACCTTAATGATGTCGGTCAAAGACCGCGCTGCAGAAATTGCCATTTTGCGCACCATGGGCGCCTCAGATCGCTTAGTGAGGCGTATCTTTGTTTGGCAAGGCGTTTTCTCAGGTGTGCTTGGCAGCGTGATAGGCAGTGTTCTCGGGGTGTTGGTGGCGTTAAACCTCACCACCTTAATCAAAGGGCTGGAAAGTTTGCTCGGCCATCAATTTTTATCGGGTGACATCTATTTTGTCGATTTTCTACCGACACAATTGCGCTATGAAGATGTGCTGATTGTTTCAGTTACCGCGATAGTATTGAGTATTCTTGCCACTTGGTATCCCGCACTCAGAGCCGCCAAACTCCAACCTGCTGCGGTGTTGAGTAGCAAATAATATTCTGATCCAGGATGCTAAAACGACAAAAGGACCGCTTGGTCCTTTTGTTTTTAGTGCTTTCATTACATCCGTTTTCATTCACTCAGTGCGATAAATCGAAACTTACGCCACTGCTTGCCAACACTTCAGCATCTTACGTTATCTTGCTTGACGCTTCTGCCAACTTCTCACGACAGAGTAACGCCACAAACCGCGAATACCAAAGTAGCCGACAATCGACGAAACCACGCCGCAGATGGTGCACCCGAGTAAGAATGGAGGGCCAATGGTGCTCATTTGTTCAAGGATGAAGTCCCAAGAAAGCTCGAAATGAAAAGGTTGTGGCGGAACATTCATCACGAAAGCGCCGAGTTTGTAAGCGAAGTAAAACAGCACAGGCATGGTGATCGGATTACTTACCCAAACCAGTGCCACTGAAAGCGGCAAATTGACACCAAGCAAAACCGCTAAACCCGCTGACATAATCATTTGGCTTGGCAAAGGAACAAAAGCCATAAACAGGCCAACAGCAAAAGCACCTGCCGCAGAACGGCGATTTAGGCACCACAAATTGGGGTTGTATAAAACGTTACCAAACACTTTCAATGCTTTTTGACGTTTTATCAGCTCATGGTCTGGCATGAAGCGTTTGATCAGCTTTCTTGGCATAGGACAACATGACTCTCTTAGGTAACAATTGGTTCTTGGCTTCGTTCTCAGCGACCCTTATCTCGGCGAATTATTGGCCGATCATGCCTTCCTGGCGGTGGTTATTGCTAATCGTGATTGCCATCTTATTAATTATGAGACTGAAAAGGTGGCGGAGCTCACTCGGTATTGGCTTGGCGCTTGTGGTTGCGATTTGTTCGGGAAATCTAATCCAGCGGAAAGCGGACACCCTGTTTCAGGCAGGGGGGAATATTATCATAAATGGGCAAGTTGACAGCCCCTTTAAACAAATAAGTCACGGCTATGAAGGTATTATTTATATTACGCACATTAATGGTCAACCTCTGCGATTTTTTGATCGGCCAAGAATTCGCCTGATTGCGCCAATTTTGCTCACTCAGAATGATGTCTTTGCAGGCTGGGTAAACATCAAACCCATTTATGGACTGTTGAACCAAGCTGGATTTGATAGTGAAACGTTCGCTCTCAGCCAACAAGTCTTAGCCAGAGCGACACTCGATCCACAGCATTCGTGGCGGGTTACTTCGGCCTACTCGGTAAGGCTGGCGCTGATTGAAAAAGTCTCCCTGCAATTGGCGGAGGCATCGCACTCAGCTTTGCTGATGGCACTCAGTTTTGGCGTGCGTGACCAGATCGAAGCTGAACAGTGGCAGCAGCTCAAACAGAGCGGATTGATTCATCTTCTTTCGATCTCTGGTCTACATATTGGTATGGCGTTTGGATGTGGCTATTGGCTCGGACATTGGATGCGGGCAGGGCAAAGACCGCTTCTTTTCGTGCCGACCATGCTCGGTTTGGTGTTTGCTTGGGCTTATGCTTGGTTGGCCGGCTTTACCCTACCGACTCAGCGAGCGCTGATTTTTTGTCTCTTGATGGCATCGTTTTCGCTGATGAACTGGCAGATAAGTCGTTGGAGTACCTTACTTTGGGTGCTGGCATGCTGTCTGGTGTTATCGCCTTTTTCCCCGCTATCTTCCAGTTTCTGGCTATCTTTTCTCGCCGTCGGTGCCGTTTTTCTCACCATCAACCGAGGCCATTTTCATGCATCATGGCGAAAAAGAGTAACAAACCTGCTACTCACGCAAGCCTTGTTACTACTCTTTCTCGCGCCAGTGACTGGGCACTTCTTTTCCGGTTTTAGCTTTGCAGCGCTGATATACAACTTAGTGTTTATCCCGTGGTTTACGCTGGCGGTGGTTCCTTTGGTGTTGGCTGGTTTGTTGTTTTCGGCCTTGTCTTTGTCAAGCGTCGCCACGCTCATTTGGCAACTGGCAGATTGGTCTTTACAACCGCTCAGCATGCTATTGCCTTATGCACGTCACGGCTGGTGGCCACTCACCGACGGGCAGATCGCCGTGATTACCCTTTTGGCTCTGCTGATCCTGTACGGACGCCTGTTTACGCCCAGTTTTGCGTTGACTGTATTTGGGATAAGCATTGCGATGACGATAGGTTATCGCCAGCAGGGTGAGGTCCGTATTGATCTATTGGATGTCGGCCATGGTTTGGCGGTATTGATTGAGAAAAATGATCACTTGCTGCTTTATGATACTGGCAAAGGTTGGTTTGACGGCAGTATTGCTCAGCAGGTCATTGAACCGGTGATGCTTAAACGGGGGCATCGCGGCTTGGACGGTTTAATTCTTAGCCACCTAGACAATGACCACGCTGGAGGGAAAGCGTATGTCGAGGCCATGCTATCTCCGAAATGGCGCATGAGCAGTTCGCAGCAAGAGCACTATTTACCCTGTCTTCGCGGTGAGCAGCATGAATGGCAAGGGATGAAGCTTGAAGTACTGTGGCCACCGAAACTGGTTAAACGGGCCTATAACCCTCACTCGTGCGTAATTCGGCTCAGCGATTGGGAAAATCAGTTTTCAATCTTACTCACGGGGGACATTGATGCCGTTGCCGAGTGGATCTTGGCTCGAGAGCCTGAAAAGGTGCGAAGCGATATTATGTTGGTTCCGCATCATGGCAGTTTAACCTCGTCCTCACCCGATTTTGTCGCCGCCGTAACGCCGCAGTTGGCGTTGGCTTCTCTTGCTAAAGGCAACCAGTGGGGCATGCCGAGAAAAGAGGTGTTACGCACTTATCAGCAACACGAGGTACGCTGGTTAGATACCGGAGAAGAAGGGCAGATTACCGTTTTGGTTCACCAAGGTCGTTGGTCAGTAAAAACGCTGCGTAGCAATAGTTTGCAGCCTTGGTATAGGCAGATGCTACGGAACCAAGTAGAATGACCGCTTGATTAAAGAAAAGAATCTCTTATCTATGTCGATTACAGCAGATGAATCAACTTGGCGCACTTTTAAGCGTCTGTGGACTTTTATCCGTCTTTATAAATCTGGATTAGCCGTTGCCGTCGTTGCACTGGTGATTAATGCCGTTTCTGATACCTACATGGTTTCTTTGCTCAAACCGCTTCTTGATGAAGGGTTTGGCAGTGCCGAATCAGACTTCCTTCGTACCTTGCCATTGATTATTTTCGCCATGATGTTCATTCGTGGTGTCAGCAGTTTTATCTCTGCGTATTGCTTGAGTTGGGTCTCTGGGAACGTGGTGATGCAAATCCGTCGCATGGTATTTAACCACTATATGCAAATGCCGGTCTCGTTTTTCGACCGTGAGAAATCGGGTAGTCTGCTGTCACGCATTACTTACGATTCAGAGCAAGTCTCTGCTGCAACCAGTCAGGCCTTGGTGAGCATCGTGCGCGAGGGAGCCAGCATTATTGGCTTGTTAGTACTGATGTTCTACAACAGCTGGCAGCTTTCTCTGGTGTTGATTTTAGTTGCCCCTGTTGTGGCATGGGGGATCGGCGTGGTGTCTAAGCGCTTTCGTAAGATCTCCAAAAATATGCAAACCATTATGGGCGTTGTTACCAGCGCAGCGGAACAGATGCTCAAAGGGCATAAAGTGGTGCTGAGTTATGGTGGTCAGGATGTAGAAAAGCAGCGCTTTGATAAAGTCAGCAACCAAATGCGTCAGCAGAGCATGAAGCTCGTCACGGCGCAAGCGGCCGCTAACCCGATCATTCAGATGATTGCATCGGTTGCCATTGTTGTGGTGCTTTATTTGGCGAGCGTTGACTCAATAAAAGAGCAACTGACGCCCGGGACTTTCACCGTGGTTTTCTCTGCGATGTTTGGTCTCATGCGCCCGTTAAAAGCGCTGACAAGTGTCACTTCGCAGTTCCAACGTGGTATGGCCGCGGCGCAGACGCTGTTTGCGTTGGTGGATATTGAACCGGAGAAAAACCACGGGACTCATACGGTAGAGCGTGCCGAAGGGGTAGTAGCGGTAAAAGATATCTCGTTTACTTATCAAGGCACGGAAAAACCGGCGCTGCAGCACGTCTCTTTTGATATACCGAAAGGCAAAACGGTGGCGTTGGTGGGCCGTTCTGGTTCAGGCAAAAGTACCATAGCGAATCTGTTCACCCGTTTTTACGATGTCGACGAAGGCGCAATCGAGCTGGATGGCGTTGATATTCGTGACTACGAACTGAAAAATTTACGTACTCACTTTGCTCTAGTATCACAAAATGTTCACCTGTTTAACGATACCTTGGCGAACAATATTGCCTATGCCGCGGAAGATAAGTATACCCGCGCGGATATTGAACGTGCGGCTGAATTGGCTCATGCGATGGAGTTTATCTCCAAAATGGAGCATGGGCTAGATACAGTTATCGGTGAAAATGGCGCCAGCTTGTCTGGGGGGCAGCGTCAACGGGTTGCGATCGCTCGGGCATTGCTGCGAGATGCGCCAGTACTGATCCTCGATGAAGCGACTTCTGCTTTGGATACCGAATCGGAAAGGGCAATTCAATCCGCATTAGATGAGTTACAAAAAGACAAAACCGTCTTGGTCATTGCGCACCGTCTGTCAACCATTGAACAAGCAGACCAAATCTTAGTGGTCGATGACGGAACCATTATCGAACGAGGCTCGCACGCTGAGCTGATCGCCAAAGATGGCGCTTATGCCCAGTTGCATAAGATTCAGTTTGGTGACTCCTAGTGGTCGAAAAAATTTGGTTTGAGAACCATCCGATCAAATATCTATTGTGGCCGCTGTTGTGGCCACTCTCTTTGCTGTTTGGTGTTATCAGCCGTTGTAAGAAACAGGCCTATCTGCACGGCAAAAGGGCTGCCTATAGAGCACCCGTGCCAGTCGTCGTCGTGGGCAATATTACGGCTGGCGGCAATGGTAAGACTCCAGTGGTGGTTTGGCTGGTGGAAGCGTTGCAGCAACAGGGTTTCAAACCCGGTGTTGTTTCACGCGGCTATGGCGCCAAAGCGCCAAGCTATCCCTTGCTCGTCGATGAAACGACTTTAACTGCACATTGTGGTGACGAACCCAAGCTGATTTTCCAACGCACTGGTGCTCCTGTGGCGGTTGACCCCAATCGCCCTCAGGCAGTAAAAGCGCTTCTAAGCCAAGAGGTGGATGTCATTATCACCGATGATGGCTTGCAACATTATGCCTTACAGCGTGACGTTGAAATCGTCGTGGTTGATGGGCTCCGACGCTTTGGCTCAAAGCAGTTGATTCCACTTGGCCCACTACGCGAACCCGTTTCACGCCTACTTAGTGTCGATTTTGTCATCACCAATGGTGGCAAGCCCCATCCAGGTGAAATTGGCATGACGTTGGTGCCGGGAAAAGCCATTAACTTGCTTACAGGAGAGCAGGTAGAAGTGCAATCGCTAGCCGCTCTGGTCGCTTTTGCTGGCATTGGTCATCCGCCGCGTTTTTTTGTCACGTTAGAGCAGTTAGGCGCTAAATTGGTGGCTATCCAAGAGTTTGCTGATCACCAAGATTTTGAGCAGAAAGCGTTGGATAAACTGGTTATTCAGGGTGAAAACGTCATAATGACAGAAAAAGATGCGGTCAAGTGCCGCCAATTTGCCCAGAAGAATTGGTGGTATTTACCGGTATCGGCGCAGTTTGATTTGCACAAAGAACAACAGATTTTACAAAGAATAACAGAGGTTATAAGAAAGTATGGATCACCGTCTGCTTGAGATTGTTGCGTGCCCAGTATGCAAAGGAAAATTAACATTCGATAAAGATAATCAGGAGTTGATCTGTAAGCTCGATCGTCTCGCCTACCCAATTAAAGAGGGCATTCCTGTATTACTTGAGCCAGAGGCTCGCAGTATGGCCATGGACGAGGGGCGCTAATGTCATTCACGGTTGTTATTCCTGCTCGTTACCAGTCTAGTCGTCTGCCGGGCAAGCCACTGGCGGATATTGCCGGTAAACCAATGGTTCAGTGGGTTTACGAACAAGCGATCCAAGCAGGTGCGCAAGATGTGATTATTGCGACCGACGATGAGCGTGTTGCTGATGCCGTTGTTGCTTTCGGTGGTAAAGTTTGCATGACGTCACCGAATCATGAATCGGGTACAGAGCGTCTTGCGGAAGTGGTGAAAAGCATGGGGATTGCCGATGATCACATTATTGTGAATGTGCAGGGTGACGAGCCGCTGATTCCACCAGCGATCATTCGTCAAGTGGCGGATAATTTAGCCGCGAGCACTGCGCCTATGGCGACTCTTGGCGTGGCGATAACCAACGAAGAGGAAGTGTTCAATCCCAATGCGGTGAAGGTCGTAACAGACAAAGAAGGCTATGCGCTTTATTTTAGTCGCGCAACCATTCCTTGGGATCGCGATGCGTATGCGCGCGGTGAAAAACTGTCGCCTCAAGCATTGATGCGTCACATTGGCATCTACGCTTACCGCGCAGGTTTTATCAATACCTACGTTAACTGGCAACCAAGTTCATTGGAAAAGATCGAGTGCCTTGAGCAACTTCGCGTGCTCTGGTACGGCGAAAAAATTCATGTTGCACTGGCAAAAGAAGCGCCACCTGCGGGCGTGGATACCCCCGCGGATCTTGAACTTGTAAGGCATATTGTTAGCCAAGCAAACAAGTAAAATCAAAAAAGCCTAATGTGCATTACGTTAGGCTTTTTGTTATGGTCGTCGCTCTTTTGGCTATGCTAAGTGGAAAGGAAACAGGAAGTGTCGCAACAAGTAGAGCATTTGCATGCACCCACTTAGAATCAAACGCCCATCTCGTCATGCTTCGGTCATCGCCCTTAGCATGTTTGCTTTACTCAATGTGACCAGCTTTGTGTCAGCTCTCGGCGTCGAAGATCAAATTGACGTATTCACCGAATCGGCTTATTTCTGCATCTTACTTTACATCCGTATTGCACTTTCACCATCGATTTGTGATTACAAACTGATCGTTTGGGGCGTCAATCTGGTTCTCGCTGTCGCGATGTACGATACCTTGACTGAAATCCGAATTCTGGCTGACTGGAGTCACGATTATGCGTTGCTAGACAACGTAATCGAGCAAGGTGGTATGTTCATCGCGGTTTCCTTGATCGCACTGGGAATTGCCAGGGCCATGCGTGCCAAAGATTATGAGATAGTACGAGATGAACTGACTGGGCTTTACAATCGACGCTATTTAGATAGTTTTAGCGATGAAGATCTCTCCTTGATTTATATCGATCTTAATGGCTTAAAAGAGATTAACGATACTCAAGGCCATGCTAAAGGTGATGAACTGATCGTCCGTTTTGCCAATAAATTGTCGCATGTGGTTGAAGAAGATGAATTTGCTTTTCGGGTGGGAGGCGACGAATTTATTCTTTTGCTCGACCCGCAAAGAGTTGACCAAGTGATGAATCATCTCCAGGCACTGGCTTTCGCAGCAAAAATCGCCTTCTCTTTTGGTATTTCGTACGTAAATGAAGGCAACATTAGTCAGCGAGTTCGTTTAGCCGATGAGCGCATGTATCAAATGAAACGTAACCTTGATTGACAGACACGAGTGACGCTGGGGGAAAATAACACCCGCCCCAACATAGCGGGTGTTAAGTAGATTACTGATCGCACAGTGTCCCTTGTGCCTATTCTTTGGCGGGACACGTGGCCAGAACTTCGCGATGCCCGGACTCTTTTACTTCTTCCAAAATGACTTCAAATCCCCAAATTCGGTATAAGTGTTTTAGCACTTCTTCATAGCTTTTATCCAGCGGGATCCGATTGTGCGGCACATATTGCAGTGTCAGCGAACGGTCACCACGCACATCGACATTGAAGACCTGAATGTTGGGCTCTAGGTTCGACAGATTATACTGTGCGGCCAAGGCTTCTCTGATTTTTCGATATCCGCTATCGTCATGAATCGCATTCACCTCAATAAAGTTTTTACGGTCGTCATCTTGAATAGCAAACAGTTTAAAATCGCGGATGATTTTAGGCGACAAGTATTGGCTGATAAAACTCTCGTCTTTAAAGTTATGCATTGCAAAATGAACGGCGTCTAGCCAGTTGCTGCCAGCGAGTTCCGGGAACCACTCACGGTCTTCATCGGTGGGTTCTTCACAGATACGTTTGATGTCTCTGAACATGGCAAACCCGAGTGCATACGGATTGATACCACTGAAATATGGGCTGTTATAGGAGGGTTGAGCGACCACACTGGTATGACTGTGCAAAAATTCCAGAATGAATTTATCGGACACTAGCCCCTCGTCGTAAAGATGATTCAAAATCGTGTAGTGCCAGAAAGTTGCCCAGCCTTCGTTCATCACTTGAGTCTGTTTTTGCGGATAAAAGTATTGGCTGATTTTTCTCACGATACGCACGATTTCACGCTGCCACGGCTCAAGCAATGGCGCATGCTTTTCAATAAAGTAGAGGATGTTTTCCTGCGGCTCACTGGGGAATCGAATCTGATTGCGCTCTTCTTTGGCTTTTGCTTTCGGCACAGTGCGCCACAGTTCATTGACCTGTGATTGCAAGTACGCTTCACGTTCTTCTTGGCGGGCTTTCTCTTCGTTGATCGAAATCTTCTCTGGCCGTTTGTAACGATCAACGCCAAAATTCATCAGGGCATGGCAGGAATCGAGCAGTTTTTCCACTTCGGTTTCACCATACTTGATTTCGCACTCAGCAATGTAATTTTTGGCAAAGAGTAAGTAGTCAATGATAGAACTGGCGTCGGTCCAGGTTTGAAATAGATAATTGCCCTTAAAGAAGGAGTTATGCCCATAACAAGCGTGCGCCATGACCAAGGCCTGCATGGTGACGGTGTTCTCTTCCATCAAGTAGGCGATGCAAGGGTTGGAGTTGATCACAATCTCATAGGCTAAGCCCATTTGTCCGTGTTTGTAATTT
The DNA here is from genome assembly GCF_000960595.1 of Vibrio sp. S234-5. Lineage (NCBI taxonomy): Bacteria > Pseudomonadati > Pseudomonadota > Gammaproteobacteria > Vibrionales > Vibrionaceae > Vibrio > Vibrio sp. S234-5. The sequence goes on along the minus strand of NZ_JZAM01000060.1, from coordinate 222,289 downwards.
TGCTCAGTTTGAATAAACTTTTTACCAAACGACCAGTGGTTGTAGTTTATCGGCATACCGATGCTTGAATAAGCATCCATCATTTGCTCTGAGGTGATCACCTCGATCTGGTTAGGGTAAGTGTCCAGACGATAGTGCTCTGCAACCCGCTTTATCTCTTGATGGTATTGATCCAGCAGTTCGAAAGTCCAGTCAGGGCCATCTGGTAAGGTTTTACGCTTTTGCTTAGTTTTGGTTGTCATGCGCAGTCCTCCTATGCAGTCTCTTTCTGGAACAGCTCTCTAAATACCGGGAAGATATCTTCTACTGAGCGGATATTCTTCATCGCAAAGTTGTTGAAGCTTTCTTCTAATTTTTCATATTCGTGCCAAAGAGTTTGGTGAGAACGACGTGTAATCTCAATATAAGCGTAGTACTGGCAGTTAGGCAGTAACTTGTTGGTTAACAGTTCACGACAGCGTGGAGAGTCGTCCGCCCAGTTATCGCCGTCTGAAGCTTGTGCCGCGTAAACGTTCCATTCCCCAACGGGATAGCGTTGCTTAACAATGTCATCCATCAACTTGAGAGCACTGGAAACAATGGTCCCTCCAGTCTCCTGAGAGTAGAAAAACTCATGCTCATCCACCTCTTTGGCCTGTGTGTGGTGACGAATAAAGACCACTTCAACATTCTCATAAGTGCGAGTTAAGAACAGATAAAGCAGTACATAAAAGCGCTTTGCGATGTCCTTAGTCGCTTGATCCATTGAGCCTGAAACGTCCATCAGACAGAACATGACGGCCTGGCTCGAGGGCACGGGTTTTTTCTCATAATTCTTAAAACGCAGATCAAAGGTGTCAATAAAAGGGACCGCATCGATGCGCTTTCGCAACTCTTCAATTTCTTGTTTAATGCGCATCTCTTCCAGTTTTTGCGCCGGTTCCCTATTTTGGATGCGTTCTAGTTCCTCTTCCAATTCTTGCATTAGGCGCTTTTTGCCAGCGGTCATCGCGGTGCGACGAGCTAAAGACTGTTGCAGAGAACGAACAACAGAGATGTTGGATGGAATGCCAGCAGTTTGAAAACCTGCTCGGTGCTTTTTCCATTCGGTGATTTTATTGACTTGGTTTTTCTTCAGGTTGGGCAGCGCCAGATCTTCAAACAGAATGTCGAGATACTCGTCTTTTGAGATCTGAAAGACGAAATCATCTTGCCCCTCACCGTCCGCGCTTGCGTCGCCTTCACCAGAACCGCCACCGCCTTGCCCACCTTTGGGGCGTTCGATCTTATCGCCAGTGATAAACTGGTCGTTTCCCGGGTGTACACGCTCGCGTAATCCGCCTTTCCCCTGATGAAAAATAGGTTCCTTGATATCTTTGTGCGGAATGGCAACATCTTCACCGGTCTCGGTATTGGTGATCGAGCGGCGATTTACTGCATCCGCAACAGACTCTTTGATTTGCTCTTTGTAGCGTCTCAAGAAGCGCTGTCTGTTGACAGCGCTCTTATTCTTGCCATTGAGCCTCCGGTCGATAAATTGCGCCATGAAATTCCCCTCTTCATGTTCCACAAGACCTAACTCATTTCTCAAGGTTAGGACGATTTACGTACACGCAGGTACCACTCGGAAAGCAGGCGTACTTGTTTCTCGGTGTAGCCTTTTTCCATCATACGAGCTACGAAGTCATCGTGTTTCTTCTGATCGTCAGAAGAGGTTTTCGCGTTGAAAGAGATAACCGGAAGCAGATCTTCTGTGTTGGAGAACATTTTCTTCTCGATGACGGTGCGCAGTTTTTCGTAGCTGGTCCAAACCGGATTTTGCCCATTGTTATTTGCTCGGGCACGCAGCACAAAGTTCACAATCTCATTGCGGAAATCTTTCGGATTGGAAATGCCCGCGGTTTTCTCGATTTTTTCCAACTCGCCATTCAGAGCAGAGCGGTCGAATAACTGGCCAGTTTCCGGATCACGGTACTCTTGATCTTGAATCCAGAAATCGGCGTAGGTGACGTAACGATCAAAGATATTCTGGCCATATTCAGAGTAAGACTCGAGGTAGGCAGTTTGAATTTCTTTGCCAATGAACTCCACGTAGCGCGGTACGAGGTAGCCTTTGAGAAACTCTAGGTAGCGATCAGCCGTATCTTGTGGGAACTGCTCCCGTTCGACTTGCTGCTCAATCACATAGAAGAGATGAACAGGGTTTGCCGCCACTTCGGTATGGTCAAAGTTAAACACACGCGAGAGGATCTTAAAGGCGAAACGGGTTGAAAGGCCTTTCATCCCTTCGTCGACACCAGCGTAGTCACGATATTCTTGATAACTCTTCGCTTTTGGATCGGTATCTTTTAAGGTTTCACCGTCATAGACGCGCATTTTTGAGTAAATCGACGAGTTTTCTGGCTCTTTCAGACGAGAAAGAATACTGAATTGGGCCAGTAAATCGAGCGTGCTTGGTGAACAAGGTGCTTTGGAAAGTTCTGAGTGCTCAAGGAGTTTCTGGTAGATTTTGACTTCTTCTGAAACACGCAAACAGTAAGGGACTTTGACGATATAAACCCGATCGAGGAATGCTTCGTTGTTTTTGTTGTTTCTAAAGGTTTGCCATTCCGATTCGTTTGAGTGGGCGAGAATCATGCCATCAAATGGAATCGCTGACAGCCCTTCAGTGCCGTTAAAGTTCCCTTCTTGGGTCGCGGTCAAAAGTGGATGCAGCACTTTGATAGGTGCTTTAAACATCTCGACGAACTCCATCAAACCCTGGTTCGCTTTACACAACGCACCTGAGTAGCTGTAAGCATCCGGATCGTCTTGCGAATAATGTTCAAGACGACGAATATCGACTTTACCAACCAAAGAGGAAATGTCTTGGTTGTTCTCATCGCCCGGTTCGGTTTTGGCAATGCCAATTTGGTCGAGAATGGAAGGACGCACTTTCAGCACTTTAAATTTGCTGATATCCCCCCCGAATTCGTGCAAGCGTTTTGCCGCCCAAGGCGACATGATGGAGCGTAAGTAGCGTTTTTCAATGCCATACTCCTGCTGTAGGATATCGCCGTCTTCATTGACATCAAACAAACAGAAAGGATGGTCGTTGACCGGGCTACGTTGCCCGTTTGCGCTCAAGACGTAAATGGGCATTTGCTGCATCAAGGCCTTGAGTTTTTCCGCCAGTGAAGATTTACCACCGCCGACCGGACCGAGCAAATAGAGGATCTGTTTGCGTTCTTCTAACCCTTGCGCAGCGTGTTTTAGGTAAGAGACGATCTGCTCGATCGCGTCTTCCATGCCATAAAAATCTTTAAACGTTTTGTAGCGTGAGATGACACGGTTAGAAAATAGTCTGCTGAGGCGAGGATGATGTGAAGTGTCGATCAGCTCTGGCTCTCCAATCGCCATAAGAAGTCGTTCTGCTGCATTTGCATAGGCACTTTTGTCATCTTTGCACAGCGCAAGGAAGTCTTGTATCGACATCTCTTCGTCTTTTGCTGCTTCATAGCGAGCTTGATAGTGGTCAAAAATACTCATGTCACATTCCCCTTCTTATTCAGTCTGCTGACGAACGTTGGCAAATATCGTCCCTTCTCAAGGATAAGCCTAGACCGCGATTTGCAATTTTGCTTAACAATTATGTGTTTATTTAAAAAAATACTTGTTGAGATGCGGGGTTGATCGCCTCTTTCCATGGCGCTCAAATAGATTGAATTCAGGAATAATATGCCTTTCTCTATGTGGCATTTGTGGTGAAAATGAGTTTAATATGAAGAGCAATTTAATATGAAGAGCAATTTAGTATGAAGAGCAAAAAGCGACGTTTTAAGCCAACTAGAATAGAGAGGAAATGTTTCTTGATGGTAAAGGCAAAGGAAAGTGGCTAAAGAAACAAGGCCGGCCTATTCGCCAGCCTTGGAGGAAACGGTTTGAGTTCGCTTATGCACTGAAGATTTGGCGCAGCTCCGTGGCAGACAGATGGTACTGGCGAGGACATTTTTTCCAGCTCGCCAGCATTCGGCGGTATTTTTCCAACATCGGCATTTGACTGTTGAAATGGTGGTCTGCTTTATCAAATTGAGGATACAAGCCTTCGGAGTCGACTAAGAAACGCACGTAGTGGACCAATTGAGCTTCTGAAGCGATGTCGAAACCTAGGAACTGTAGTCGACGCTGATCCACCTCTGCACGTTCGCTATCAGAGAGCATTTTGTTGGATTCCTGCATGGCGTGATACATCTCCATAATGTCGATCACTTCTTTGCAGTGTGATTCCGAAATACAGCCAAAATCTTTGTTTAACTCGCGCATTTGTAGCTCATAACCGCGTTCAATAATGGTTTTTAAACGTTGGTATTTTGCCGCATTGGTTGGGTCGAGCTGTGACATGAGTTTGTACTGATTTGATAGGATCAAACGCTGTGTGTTTGACATTTCCATGGTGACCTCACTGAAGATAATTTTATTGTGTTGTTGCAGTTAGGTTAGCGGAACATCACACGATGAAACATGATCTCAATACAGATTTAATTCGAAAAGTACAAATTATGTTTGTCGATTTGTTCAGTGTTTGTGGTAATGGTTGAAAATGTAATCATGGTCGGAGAAGACCCTTAACCACTCAGGCTTGAACACACAAAGTACGGCAAGTGACATGCCATTTAGCAAGGCTTCTGGAAAGGCGAGCAGAGGGACCAAAATGAAATAGTTGTCCCAAATGGTTTGCCAATCATAATGACCAGACCAAAGGTGGTAGAGCGCGTTAACCATCAAATGCAAGCTGCCAGTGATAGCCGCATTGAGAAAACCAGCGATAAAAATAAAGACAAAGATATTGCGTGGCAGGTAGTGGTAACTTAGGCAAAAAATCAGATAAGAAATGGTGATAGGAAACAGCACTGACAGCGTTAGGTATTCGGGAATGGCTGAAAGTGGCATGTCACTGGTTAAGGCTAGCCCGAAGGTGACAGGTAGACAAATCAGAAAAGCCATTCGCCAACCGAACATCATGGTCAGAGTGGTGAGAGCGAGAAAATGAACCTGCAGCCCATCTTTGATCCCAGCTTGTGTGCGCCAGAGCAAAAACAGGATAAAAATAACGGCAAAAGTGAGATGTTGAAAACTCTTTTCATTGAGCAGCTTAGGCAAAACAACGCGCTTGAAATCTGCCCAGCAGAAACGCCAGCCAATCAAAATCGTTAGGCCTGAGCAGAAAAGAGTGAATACATCCATGTACTAAAATCCGTGAGAAAGGAATGTCTGTGCGGCGTTAGTATTTAACGTTGCTGTGGTATTGAGACAAAATGGCCACCATCGCATCCATCGTCTCTTTCGGCGGTGGATTGACCCCTTCCAGAGGATAATCTTGTCCCATCGCTTCCCATTTGTGCGCGCCGAGTTTGTGGTAGGGCAATAGCTCTACTTTCTCAATATTGTCCATGTCTTTGATAAAGGCACCAAGCATGTGTGCGGCTTCAGGATCATCGGTATACCCGGGTACGATAACGTAACGGATCCAAGTCTTTTGGCCGATTTTGTGCAGGTAGCGGGCGAAATCCAGCGTGCGTTTGTTCGATACGCCGATGAAATCGTGGTGAATTTCATCTTTCATGTGTTTAATGTCCAACATCACCAAATCGGTGGCGTCCAGCACCTCATCAATAACTTCCGTATGTTTGCGCACATAACCGTTGGTATCTAAGCAAGTGTGAATACCTTCCGCTTTAGCCGCACGGAAAAAGTCGCGCACAAACTCAGGTTGCAACATGGCTTCGCCACCTGAACAAGTAATGCCACCGCCAGAAGCGTTCATAAAATGTCGGTAGGATTTTGCCTCGCGGATGATCTCTTCCACAGAGACTTCTTTACCAATGTGAGTGTCCCATGTGTCACGGTTGTGGCAATACTTACAGCGCATTAAACAACCTTGCATAAAGACAATAAAGCGAATACCAGGGCCGTCTACGGTACCGCAGGATTCAAATGAGTGAATACGACCAGTTGTTGACATGAGTTGCTCTCAATTCTTACCAAATTCTGGCTGTCATTTTATTACAAAAACTAGGGTTAAAACAGTCTTAGTCGGGAAGTGCGCATGGCAGCAAATTTGCTTCATGAAGATGACAGTTTGCGGAATTGTTATTATGTTATAAAAGTAACCGCTTTTGGGTGTAAAAATAAACAACTATGCTGTAGGGATGTAAACCATGAATACGCTTGCGCTTTCTCAAAAACACAAGATTCTGTCGTTTTTGAGTGTACTTATTTTGGGATTTGTTGCTCTTGCTTTTTACACGTCCAAACAACTTGGCTCAATGACGGAACAGTATGCGAAAAGCAGTCTAGTTTCCGAGGGGGCCAGACAAATCGCCAAAACTCAGGTTGAACTGCTTTTGTTGTCGGGGAAACTGCGTCAAATGAGCTTAAGTCAGGTGGCTGAAATCCGCGCGGATGTACAGGCGCTGAATAAAAATGTTCAAGGTGCGAGCGATACGCTCAGTCAATTTGCACTGAATTCACAAGCCGGCTCGATGAAAACGGCGATTCAAGAGTTTGAGCAATCGCTGACCCCTTGGTTGGAACTACGCTCTGAAGTTGGTTTTTCCGTCGATGAAGGCAAACTTGGGCGAATGAAAGAGTTAGCTAAAATCATTGAAGCAAAAATCGCGGAAACGGGGATGGTGACCATCAACTCGGATTTTCAAGAGATGATTAAGACTCAGCAGAATTACTTGTTGCAAGCAAATGAACAAAACTTAAAGCTGTTTAACCGCTCTATGGCTATGTTTGTCAATGTTTCTAACAGCTACGGTATGTTGGACTTGTATGAGAAAGAGATAAACGAGTTCAAAACCACTTTTGCAAGAGTCAGTGAACTGTTGCAGCAACTAAGCTCGATTGAGCAGCAACTTGCGTCCACTCAGCAGGCCTCTTTACAGCAGATCCAACAAGCGTCTGAAACGTTAAGTGGCATGGCATCCGAGTATCAAAAGAGAGCCGCTAACTATTCTGACAGCACCAAATGGTCGGTGTTGATTGCGTCCGGCGCATTGGCTCTGTTGACCGTCCTTATTTTTGTTAACTTAAGTGCATCTTTGACAAAAGCACTCGATAGAATTAGCCAGATGATCCAAGCGATTGCGCAAGGCGATTTGTCTCGACGTTTGGAAACTAGCCAAAACAGCCAAGATGAATTTAACCTGCTCTCTCAGGCGGTGAACAAAAGCTGTGAGAATTTGGGTGAACTGGTTTCTGGCGTACAGCAGAGCAGTTTATCTCTTGCCAATTACGCGGGCGAACTGAGAACTGGTTTGGATAATCTTGTTCGCCATCAAGCGGACATCATGGGACAAACGCAGTTGATCGCCTCTGCTACCGAGGAAGTCAGCGTTACAACTAGCGAAGTTTCCAGCTCGCTCGAATTTGTTTCTGAGATCAGTAAAGCCTCAAACCAAGCGGCGGAAGAAGGCGGAAAAGTGATTGCAGAAGCGATCGGTTCTCTTGAGCAGGTGGCAGACATTCTGCACTCTGCCTCTGGACACATTACCCAGCTTGAAGAAGCTTCGGCGAAAATAGATTCTGTGATGGATATCATCAATGGCATTGCAGAGCAAACGAATCTGTTGGCGCTCAATGCCGCGATTGAAGCTGCTCGCGCTGGTGAGCAAGGGAGAGGTTTTGCGGTGGTGGCTGATGAGGTACGAAGCCTTGCGGTAAGAACCGTTGATGCCGTCAGCGAAATTTCGGGCACGATTGAGACGATGAAAAACGAAAGTGCTGAGGTTATTCAGTACATCAGCAACTCAGGCAAAACCATAGAGAAAGGGCAGCAGAAAGGACACGAAGCGATCAACGCGCTCAAACACATCACCGACAAAGCCGATGAGGCCAGCCAGCAAACCGAAGTGATCTTTAGTTCGATGAAAGAGCTGGCGACGACCAGTCAATCCATGGCCGATAGCATGACCCAAATCTCCCATGCGATGCGAGAGCTGGAGACCAATAACCAAGAGTTGCGGGAAGTGAGTAAACTGGTTGACAGCCACTCCCGCACACTTAGTAACGAATGCCAGAATTTTAAAATTTGAGCTTAGAAAAAGGCGTACATAGAAAGTGCGCCATTTCCATAGATGGTGTGAGGCGACTCCATGTAGTCTGGTGTTTTCACTGCCAATGTGAAGCTAAAACCCAAGGTGCGATTGTACATGGCGATCCCCGCAACCGCAGTGCTTTGCCAGGGTTGTAGTGTGACATCGAACGCTTCACTTGGCTCCGGAATGCCTGAACGCTCACCCTCAATACTCAGATCATTGAAACGGTATCGACCAGTAATACCAGAGAAGAGAAACCAGCCAGACGAGGTGTTGCCCATCATGCCGGCGTTAAATGGCCGCTCCACACTGATGTCGGCCGCTCCCATAGACTGGCTGAGCTCCGAGCCATAACGGAACATTATCCCCGCAGAGAGATCACTGCGAAAGTTGCTGGCGTTCACCTCAACTAGATTAGAGATTTCCCACTCTTTGCTGTCCTGAAGTGGTTCACGCAGTAAGTTATCGAAACGTTTATAACCAACCCCGACAGTAAACTGATTATCGACTTGATACTCCCATCCTTTGGGTTCAGTCGAGCCGGTAATGCTATGCACTAGGCGCTGCGCTTTTTCCGATAAAGCGTGCTCGCCTGTGGTTCCAAGCGTTAGGTTATAGCGAACAGATTGCTGCGGATTCAGACTGAGGTAATTGATTTCGGTATGAAAAAAACCAGCGTAGGGGCGATCATTGGCGATCGGCTCTGTGGCACCAATGTCTGATGGCGTCCACATTTTGTGGCCGATTAACCACTCAAATTTATCAATTGAACTAGCATACTTCTCCGACATACTCATCCAAGCATACTGACTCTCGCGGCTTAACGCTGGTGTGGTATAGGAGAGAAAGAGGCCATTGGTATAGTCTTGATCGACGCCGAAAATGCCATCGTTGTCGAGACTAAACGAGAAAGTGGAGTTGACGGAAGCGAGAGCCGTTGGAGAGAGTAGTCCAAGCGCAAGGTAAGTAAGTAATTTCATAATGTCACAACAGTTTTTCGCCTCATAATACTGCAATATCCAGCTATCTCCCAGAGTTAGCTTGCCTGTTGGTAGAATTCGTAACCAAAAACAAAAAGCCGGCGCATAGTGCGCCGGCTTGGATGTCACATTGAAATCTTATAGAGATTCAGTGAAAGTACGAGCGATAACGTCTTGCTGCTGTTCCGCAGTCAGAGAGTTAAAGCGAACTGCGTATCCAGATACACGGATAGTTAGCTGAGGGTACTTCTCTGGGTGCTTCACTGCATCAAGCAGAGTGTCACGGTTTAGAACGTTAACGTTCAGGTGTTGACCACCCTCGATGCCTGCTTCGTGATGGAAGTAACCATCCATCAGACCAGCCAGGTTAGCACGCTGTGAGTTCTCATCTTTACCCAGTGCATTTGGCACGATAGAGAAGGTATAAGAAATACCATCTTTCGCGTGAGCAAATGGCAGTTTACCGACTGAAGTCAGAGATGCGACCGCACCTTTTTCGTCACGACCGTGCATTGGGTTTGCACCTGGTGCAAATGGAGCACCTGCACGACGACCGTCTGGCGTGTTACCTGTCTTCTTACCGTATACCACGTTTGATGTGATAGTTAGGATAGACTGAGTAGGAACAGCATCACGGTAAGTCTTAAGCTTACGGATCTTGTTCATGAACACTTCAACAAGTTCACAAGCGATGTCATCAACGCGAGCATCGTTGTTACCAAATTTAGGGTAATCACCTTCGATTTCGAAGTCGATTGCTACGCCATCTTCGTCACGGATTGGTTTCACTTTCGCGTACTTGATTGCAGAAAGTGAGTCAGCTGCGATAGAGAGACCTGCGATACCACATGCCATTGTACGGTATACGTCACGGTCGTGTAGTGCCATTAGTGCAGACTCGTAGCTGTACTTGTCGTGCATGAAGTGGATTGCGTTTAGTGCAGCAACGTACTGCTTAGCTAGCCAATCCATGAAGTGGTCTAGGCTGCTCCACACTTCGTCGAAGTCTAGTACTTCTGAAGTGATCTTAGGCATTACTGGGCCAACTTGCATTTTCAGCTTCTCATCAACACCACCGTTGATTGCGTAAAGCATCGTTTTCGCTAGGTTAGCACGAGCACCAAAGAACTGCATTTGTTTACCAACAACCATTGGAGATACACAACATGCGATGGCGTAGTCGTCAGACTTCATGTCTGGACGCATTAAGTCGTCGTTTTCGTACTGGATTGAAGAAGTATCGATAGATACCTTCGCACAGAACTTCTTGAAGCCTTCAGGTAGCTGCTCAGACCAAAGAACCGTGATGTTTGGCTCTGGAGAAGGACCCATAGTGTATAGAGAGTTGAGGAAACGGAAGTTTGAACGCGTTACTAGCGTACGACCGTCAAGACCCATACCACCCATAGATTCTGTTGCCCAGATTGGGTCACCAGAGAATAGATCATCGTACTCAGGAGTACGTAGGAAACGAACCATACGCAGCTTCATAACGAAGTGGTCGATCATTTCTTGTGCTTCATCTTCAGTGATCTTGCCTGCTTTCATGTCGCGCTCAATGTACACGTCTAAGAAAGTAGAAGTACGACCTAGAGACATCGCCGCGCCGTTTTGAGACTTAACTGCCGCTAGGTAGCCAAAGTAAGTCCACTGGATCGCTTCTTGCGCGGTTTCTGCTGGGCGAGAAATATCGTAACCGTATTTCGCTGCCATTTTTTTCATTTGGCCTAGAGCACGGTGTTGCTCAGCGATCTCTTCACGAAGCTGCATGGTCATTTGCAGATCTTCGCCATTTTCGAATTTTCCTTGCAGAGAAGTAAACTGAGCCAGTTTGTCCTTCATTAGGAAGTCGATACCGTATAGGGCAACACGACGGTAGTCACCGATGATACGACCACGGCCGTAAGCATCTGGAAGACCAGTCAGAACACCAGACTTACGACAAGCTAGGATATCTGGAGTGTAGATATCGAACACGCCAGCGTTGTGCGTTTTGCGGTATTCTGTGTAGATTTTAGAGATTTGAGGATCGAGTTCACGGCCGTAAACTTTACAAGAACCTTCAACCATGCGGATACCACCGTTAGGGATGATCGCACGTTTCAGAGGAGCGTCAGTTTGTAGACCAACGATCTTTTCAATATCTTTGTTGATGTAGCCTGCATCGTGAGCAGTGATGGTAGAGATAAGAGAAGTGTCGAAGTCAACAGGAGCGTGTGTTGAGTTTTCCTGTCTGATGCCTTCCATTACCTTGTCCCAAAGCGCTTTAGTCGCTTCAGTACCTTCAGAAACTAGGAAAGATTCGTCGCCTTCGTACGGAGTGTAGTTCTTCTGAATGAAATCACGAACGTTTACTTCGTTTTGCCACTCACCTGCCGCAAAACCTTCCCAAGCTTTAGCAAATTGCTCTGCCATGACATACCTACCTTTTTAGTAGAAAAAACACGTACTGCTGTGACTGTTGAGCCAGCCATCCTCTTGTAGAAGAGGCCCAGTACACTCTTATTAATAACAATATCTATCGGTTTTTGAGTTCGCTAGAAAACGATAGATATTGTCACTGTTTTTGTTGGGTATCTTGATGACTTGGCTTTAGGTTAAGCTAAAAAATTTTTGCAAACCTTAAACTAAATCAATAAATACTCAAAAAACTCAATAAAATTTGGGTGGTGACCAGCACCACCCACACTTTATTTTAATCTTACAGCCAAGCTTTGATGCCATACTGGCTTTCTAGCATACCCACTGCAAGCATAGCAACCAGACAGATAATCAGTACGCCTCCAGGGATCACGACTTTGTCAACAAAAGAGAGTTTAGACGCACGCTTTTTGTCACCAATCAGGCCATTGTTGTCCAGAAGCATAGTCAACGCCCAAGCCAGCACAGGGTTAACCACCGCAGAACCGAAGATACAGATACCCGCAGCTTGTGAATCTTTGGTGTCTCTCACCATCTGCATACCTGCTTCAAGCAGCGGTAGGAACACACCCACGAGAAGTGCGCAGCGCATCACAGGTGGCCATACTGCAACGTCCATTGGGAATCCAAGAACGGCGATAGTCATAACCAAAGTACCCAGGATGATCGCGCCGGCAGGGATTGGACGTTTTGCAATCGCTGCTGGAATCATGTACGTCCCCCAAGACGAAGTGATGTTGCCGCCGCCCAGTGCAGTACCAACCATCTGGCGGATAGAACACATGGTCATGGTGTCGTCCACATCCATCAGTACTTTTTCTGTCTTCTTAGGATAGTTCAATTCTTGGAAAATACGGTGGCCAAGGAAATCTGGAGACCACATCGCTACCGCTAGAATCGCAAATGGCAGAGAAGCAATAAAGTGCTGCAGATTTGGCAAGCCAAGTTGCCAGCCAGTCTCAGTGCTACCCCACCAGTAAATTGGGTTTAGGTTAGGTAGGCCCATCTGGGTTTCAAACTTCAGATCAAAACCCGCGCCTAGCGCAAGTGCAATCACCAAGCCAGTCAACGCGCAGACAGGAATGGCTAACCAACGTAGGTTGAGTTTAGCGAGCAGCGCGTAGATAACGATGTTAATGCCAAGTACTACCAAGCCAATGTAACCTAGGCTACCCGCCGCAATGTCTGCGGATTGCAAGCCGACGGCCCATTCTTGGATTGATGTGATTTGGCTCATGGTTCCGGTGAAACCGAGGAAGATCAACAAACCGCCAGCGGTGCCTTCCGAAGTGAGATTGACCAGCTTAGAACCGCCTTTGAAGTAGCTCAGAAGCAGACCAAAAACGCCGAGTAACAATGCCAATGCAAGAGGGTGCGCACCGGCAAGAGCAATCGCGCCGATAAGAGGAATCATTGGGCCGTGGTTACCGGCTAGGTTGGCTCGCGGATTGACAAAGCCAGAAGCGATCACACAGAAGAACAGGGCAGGGAACAACATTTCTACACGAGCAACTTCGATAGCGAATTCTTTACCTAAGTTGATGTGATCCCAAGCTTGAGTTAGGCCATCAGCCCAAGACATCATCACCGCTGAGTACATCGCGATGATGCCGATAGTGCCTGCGAGTGCTGGAACAAGGTCTTCAAGTTCAAAACGGAAGTCACGACCAGGAAGGTTTAGACCGAAGCGACGTGGCTTCATGATCTGCAGTTCGTGGTCTAGATAGTCTGAGCGGCTGGCAAATTCAGACGCGGGACGATGAAGCTCTTGATAGCTCTTTGTCTCGATATCTGAATCAGAGTGCACTTTATTCACTGCGTCTGACATAGATTCCTCATATATTTAAAAAGTTAGTAATTCTTTCTCAATTCCACACGCCGGCTTTTTTGCAGGCCGTTTATGCTAGCTATTATTCACTTAATTGTTGCACGAGTACTACGTGCCTAAGCATAGCTAAGTTTTTAATCAATGATGGCTTGAAAGCAGCCTCATCTTTGCCGCGAGTCTAACAAGTTAACCCTTTAGGATGATTGATTTAGATCACTGAAAGAATTGATGTGAAAGAAAACTACGGAAAGTATCTCAGTTGCGAAAAAACCATGCTTTTTATATGTAATTTGCTTTCATAAGTTACGTTTTTTAGAAAATTTGAAACAAATATGCATCAAGGTGAGCTTGTTTGTTCACAAATCAGACATTGAAGTGCAAGAAGTTGGCGCTAATTTTGCTATTGTTCGTTGAGTGACGTTTAATTGGCGAAACTTTGCCGTATCAGGAAGAGAATATGAAGAATCTAAAACTATTGCCGCTTGTAGCGATGATCTCTGGCGTATTGGTTGGCTGCGGCGGTGGAGGCGGTGGAGGCGGTGGCGGTGGTACACCAGTCGCTACGTATACTTGGCAAGTTGTTGATGTTTACAAAGAAGAACGTTCAAAAGTCTTAACTGGATGTGCAATATTTGCCAATATGAGCGACGGTAGTGGAGATGTCATTGCGTCGCGCGTCGCAAATAGGGACTATCGTATTCTTTTTCACAACTCAGATGGTTCGGTTGTGATAGACAAGACTATTGAAGGGGCAGACCTTCCCTCATCAGGAATTATTACGTTTAAAGAAAGCGATGTTCCTGACGGAGGTTATGTTGCGTTAGAAGAGCTCGATGGACGATCGATAGGACAACGGGATAGCTATATGTTTGGTGTCCACAAGAGCCTACTCCAAAATATGACGTTAGCGATTAGTTCGCCTCAAACAAATAATAGCTGTTACAAAGGTGAGCAAGAGCCGAAAGATTCAACGAAGAATGACGCAGTTATCGCTGTTACAGCAAACGGAAATCCAGCTTTCTTTATGACAAGCTCGTCAGAGTCTAATACTAAAGGTGGTACTCAGCCTGTAGGTCTTTCTGTTCATTCAGGAATTCCATCAGTAGAGAAGAAATTGGTTACTGCGTTTTCACAGTACTCAAACAGTGAAGCCAATAATCTAACGCAATATGCGATTGTGCCTGTCAACGCGGTATATGACGTGACCAATCCCCCAACCAATCCACCTGTTTCCATTCTAAGTGACAACCACATAGTCTCAACTGGCTTTACAGCGACAGATCTGAATCTTAGCAACAGCGGTGTAGAAGTTGTTTTGAGCGGGGGTGTTTACCAATGGCAACCCCTTTTTGATTCTAGTATTACGTATTCTATAGCTAAATCTGAAGTGGACTTGTCTAGCTGGAGCTTTCGTCTCAACGGAACCACGCCTGATATCAGTGGAAGTTGGATATATACGGCACAAAAAGTGGCTGATGGTAATGACGTCAATATTTCATATCCTAACGTTCACGATTTTTCTACGACGACGATCGGAGCATGTGGAAACAGTTATTGTGTCAATTCAGTAGGTTATTCCCCTTCTGACTTCCAAGTCCAGAGAACTGCTATTCGTTCAAAGACTGATGCTGATAGAGACTTTTTCCAAACAGTTTATTCAATACCATCGCGGTCTCAGGTGATCTTAAAGAGTCCTAGTGAGCAAATAGTGCCAAAAGCGACGGATAGAGTTGAAATCCAAGTTGTAGATTCTAATGCGTCTCTGCGCGATAAAGCTAAGTTTACGATGGCTTTAGGGATGAACCTGCAAAACTTAGGAACAGACACAACTTTCAAAGATTTCAACGGTGTTGTCATGTTACCTAGTGAGCAACTTAAATATAAGAAGCTGATGATGAGCCAAAACTACCAAGCCTTATCAAACAAAGTAAATTAAGTGCATTTGTTGCACTAGTTAACGAAAATCAAACACAAACTAGCCTCCATCTCGGAGGCTTTTTTTACTCTCTATGCAGGCTAAAAAGAATAATTTGCTAAATGGTGAATAAAAATACATTATTCATTTCTATTTATTCGAATTTTTCAGGTTAATAAATTGTTGCAGGTAAATTGATAGAATGCTAGCTTGTAACTCAATAAGAGGGCGGAATGCCCCGGCAGTGACAAAAAATACAGGGAGTAGAAGCGCATGCAAGATGTACCAGCGCTGGACATTAAACAACTGCACAAAACGTTTGGTCAGAACGAAGTGCTCAAGGGTATTTCACTTTCTGCGCATAAAGGGGATGTCATTTCTATCATCGGCTCTTCCGGTTCCGGTAAGAGTACTTTTCTAAGATGCATTAATTTGCTTGAAACGCCAACCGCAGGGGAGATTTGGGTTAACGGCGAATTGATCCAGATGAAAAACAACCGTGCAGGCGAATCTGTCCCAGCCAATGAGAAACAAGTGCAACGTATCCGTTCACGTTTAGCCATGGTTTTTCAAGGGTTCAATTTATGGTCACACATGACAGTGCTGGAAAATGTGATTGAAGCGCCTGTGCATGTGCTTGGTGTGCCAAAAGCGCAGGCGATAGAAAATGCAGAAATACTGCTGAAGAAAGTCGGCCTGTATGAACGCAAAGATTACTACCCGGGGCATTTGTCTGGTGGTCAACAGCAGCGTGCCGCGATTGCTCGCGCTCTAGCGGTGGAACCAGAAGTGATGCTGTTTGATGAACCGACTTCCGCGCTCGACCCAGAACTGGTCGGCGAAGTATTAGGGGTAATGCGAGATTTGGCCGCGGAAGGGCGAACCATGCTCGTCGTGACGCACGAGATGGCGTTTGCTCGTGATGTGTCAAACCACGTGATGTTCCTTCATCAAGGGCTGGTGGAAGAACAGGGGAACCCAGCTAAACTGTTTACAAACCCAGATTCAGAACGGTTAAAACAGTTTATCTCGTCAATTTATTAAAGGTTTTGCTTGCTAATTGAAGCAAGAAAGATAGTGGTTGCTAGAACCTAGAACCTAGAACCTAGAACCTAGAACCTAGAACCTAGAACCTAGAACCTAGAACCTAGAACCTAGAACCTAGAACCTAGAACCTAGAACCTAGAACCTAGAACCTAGAACCTAAACACAACATCGCAACATAAAGAAAACAATCACAGGAGTATGGATATGAAAAAGTGGTTACTCGCAGCAACTTTGGCCGCGACAGCGGTATCGGGTATCGCACAAGCGAAGGATTGGAAAACCGTGCGTTTCGGTATTGAAGGGGCTTATCCTCCGTTTAGCTGGACAGAAGCCGATGGTTCTCTGAAGGGGTTTGACGTGGATATGGCAAATGCGCTGTGTAAAGAGATGCAGGTGGAGTGCAAAATTGTTCCGCAAGATTGGGATGGAATTATTCCTTCGCTGCTTGCTCGTAAATATGACGCGATTATTGCGGCGATGTCGATTACCGAAGAGCGTAAAAAGAAAGTCGATTTCACCGGCAAGTATGCGCAAATTCCCAACAAGTTTATTGCCAAAAAAGGTGCAGGTTTAGATTTCGCTAGCCTAGACGGGGTGAAAATTGGCGTGCAACGCGCAACCACTCACGACAAATACCTCACTGATAATTACGGCAGTAAAGTGGATATCGTCCGTTACGGTTCATTCGATGAGGCGTATCTGGATCTGGCCAATGGCCGTGTAGCGGCGGTACTGGGTGACGCGTCGGCACTTGAAGAAGGTGTGCTGAACAAACCGGGCGGTGACGCTTATGAGTTTGTCGGCCCGTCGCTGACAGATCCAAAATGGTTTGGTGAAGGTATGGGCATCGCTGTACGTAAACAAGACAAAGATCTCACTAAGAAACTAGACGCCGCTATCGTCTCTCTGCGTGAGAAAGGTGTTTATCAGCAAATTGCAGCCAAGTACTTCAAGTACGATGTTTATGGTAACTAATACCAGCCGATAACACTGCTCCCTGATTGCCGGTTCGTTCCTGGATGTACCCGGCAATCAGGACTCTGGATTCTAGGGATTAGGAACTCACCTATGCTGGATTTACAAGGATATGAAGCCTCAATTCTAAAAGGGGCGCTGCTCACTATTGAAGTGGCACTACTCTCCGTGCTCTTAGCGATGATACTTGGCATGCTAGGTGCCTTGGCGAAAATGGCCCCGTATCGCTGGGCAAGAGCAATCGCGACACTCTACACCACCATCATTCGCGGTATTCCCGATCTGGTTCTGATGATGTTGATCTTCTTCGGTGGACAGATCTTTCTCAATAATTCCCTTTACGCCATCAACGAATGGCTCAATGGCTGGTTTGCCTCCAGCGATCCGAACCACGAATGGGTCTCCTACGTCCCTGATTACTTAGATGTCAGCCCGTTTATTGCGGGTGTGCTAACCATTGGATTTATTTTTGGCGCCTACATGGCCGAGACATTTCGCGGTGCCATCATGGCGGTGGATAAAGGTGAGCTCGAAGCCGCCAAAGCCTACGGCATGAGCGCAACCTTGGCATTTCGCCGCATCTTGTTGCCACAAATGATCCGTCACGCACTGCCCGGTTTTGGCAATAACTGGCTGGTGTTGCTAAAAACCACCGCTCTGGTGTCGATTATCGGTTTGGAAGACATGGTGCGCATGAGCTCTCTCGCCGCGGGATCAACAAAGATGCCGTTTACTTTCTACATGGCGGTGGCGATTATTTTCTTGTTCTTTACCAGTGTTTCAACCGGATTGTTGAAAATTGTCGAACGTAAATTCAGCATTCATGCGAGGTAGAATATGGATTTCTCTTTAATCGTAGACAGTTTTCCCGTTTATCTTGAGGGGCTGTGGAACACCGTGTGGCTGGTTTCTCTCTCGCTGGTGATTGGCTTGAGCTTGGCTATCCCACTTGCGGTGGCAAGAAACAGCCATAACCCATTGTTGCGCTTGCCAACTTGGGGTTATATCTACTTTTTCCGCGGTACGCCGCTCTTGGTGCAGCTTTACTTGATCTACTACGGAATGGATCAGTTTTTCCCAGTCAAAGGGACGTTGTGGGAATACGCTTGGTTCTGTGCACTGGTCGCCTTTGTGCTCAACACCTCGGCTTATACCGCCGAGATCATTCGCGGTGCGATCAACGGCTTGCCGAAAGGCGAAGTCGAAGCGGCAAAGGCGTATGGCATGAGCACATGGAAAACCTATCGTCGAGTGATTCTACCGAGTGCTTTGCGACGCGCACTACCGGCTTACAGCAACGAAGTGATTTTCATGCTGCATGGCAGTGCCGTGGCGGGGATTGTCACCATCATGGATTTGACTGGCGCGGCGCGTCTGGTCAACTCGCGCTATTACGCACCGTTTGAGTCGTTTTTGACCGCAGGCTTTTTCTACATGATGCTGACGTTTTGTATTTTGTGGTGTTTTAAAAATGCCGAAAAACGCTTTTTGGCCTATTTACGGCCATTGAGTTAAGAGTTTGAAAACGGCGCTTGTAAGTGCCGTTTATTTATTCTGGTTACACTGGCCCTAAACATCGGGCCTTGGTCAGAGACTATTTGGTTACCTCAAATACGTGATACTGCACCAACGAGTTTGCCAACCGATGATCAATGTTGATGGCACGACAGCTTGGCCACGCTAGTGCTCAATAGAAAGAGAAGCAAGAGGGAGCCGTTGGGCTCCCTCGTTGTTATTCATCACTTGGAATCAGTTAAACACCGCCCAAATTGGCGCATGATCTGACGGTTTATCGATACCGCGCAGCTCATAGTCGACATCCGATTCCACACAACTGCTGGCGAGGGAAGGCGTTGCTAAGATCACGTCGATACGCAGACCGCGATTATCATCAAATCCGCGTGAGCGATAGTCGAACCAAGAGAACTTGTCGTTGACAGCTGGGTGAAGTCGACGGAATGTGTCTTCCAATCCCCAATCGAGCAAGGTTTTTAGCCATTCGCGCTCTTCTGGTTGGAAAGAGCACTTGCCTGTTTTTAGCCAGCGCTTGCGGTTAACTTCACCGATGCCGATGTCAGCGTCAATCGGACTGATGTTGATATCCCCCATAACGATCAGTTTTTCGTCGGTATTGTGGTGGGCGTTTAAGTAGCCCATGAGATCTTGATAAAACTGGCGTTTGTAAGGAAATTTAGTCTCGTGTTCAACGTTGTCCCCTTGCGGAAAGTAACCGTTGAGAATGGTGACTTTTTCGCCATTTTCATGCAAAAAAGTGCCGATAATCATACGCTTTTGGTGATCATCATTGTCCGTTGGAAAGCCTTTTTGCACCGACAGCGGTTCTTGTTTACACAGCAGAGCCACACCGTAGTGCGCTTTCTGTCCATGAAAATAGACTTTGTAGCCCATGGCCTCAATATCGGCGACCGGGAAGGCTTCGTCGTGTACCTTAATCTCTTGCAGACCGATGACATCGGGCTGGTGTTTATCGATAAGGGCTTGCAGTTGATGGAGGCGGGCACGCAAGCCATTGATATTAAAGCTGACTACTTTCATTGTTGTTCCTGATTCGCTTGTTTTATCTGATGTTACCACTGATACTTTCGACATCAAGTCATGTGTCGGTTTGAACGCCACTTTTCTCTGTCGCTCCCTTACGGGACACAATTGTGTAACAAATGTAATTGATATTGAGGTCGGTTATGCTTTAATGAAACCGAAATAAACCATTTCCTTCCCTCCATTGTTTGCGAATAAGGATGTAGTATGCGAACTCTTTCTGTGCAGTGGAAAATTACCCTGCTGTCCGGTGTCTGCTTGTTGCTCACCTCTCTCTCTTTAATCGGCCTTTCGGTCTATAACGCGATTACCAATCAGCAAGTGCTCAAAGCGCAAAGCAGTTTATCGGTGAGTGAAAAATCGGAGCAATTGGTTCAAACCCGTGCACTACTCAATGCCACCGAGGTGTCGGAATACCTCACGGAATCTCTATACCGCGCTGAGATGCTGGCGGCGAACGCCCTCTTTTATAAGACCAACACCGAAGAAAATTTTGGAGAAAGTGAAGCGCTGCGTACCGCGTTAGATGAAATGGTGCGTAAATCAGTCATCAATTTTAAAACCATGCAAGGCGCGTATTTGGTTTTCAAACCTAACATGCTTGATGGTGAAGATGCGAACTACGTCAATGCTGAGTACGTCGGTTCCAATGAAAAAGGGCAGTTTGCTCCTTATTGGAAGCTTGCCGCGAATGGTGAGAATGTGTTGGCCAATGTTCTGTCAGAGAAGGTGCTCAGCGCCGATGAAAACAGTGAGCGCTTTTTGTGTCCACTCAATTCTGATGCACCATGTATCACCTCGCCAAGAATGGAAAGCTCACAAGAAGGGAACTTCCTTACCACCTCCATTTCGGTGCCGATTCTTCTGGATGGAACATCGATTGGTTTTATGGGCATTGATGTTCGTTTAGATCCTCTGCAACAAATCGCCAATGACTCTGACGCCAGTCTGTTTGGTGGAGCAGGACGCGTGAGCATGGTAAGTTTGGATGGCACCTTGCTCGCCAGTGATGATGCCGACAAGCCAGTCGGACAGCCATTTTCCAGCCAATACGTTTCTGCCAATTTGCTCACAGATCTGCTTTATGGCGGCGAGGCACAAACAAATTGGAGCGAAGACAGCCAGTGGTTGATTGTGTTTGCGCCGTTGACGATTGCAAACCAAACGTGGGGCGTGATTTTTGAGATGCCACGATCGGCGGTATTGGCAGACGCCGTTACTTTGGATGAGATGATCAGCCAGAAAGTATCCGAAGGCATCAAGTTTGAACTGCTGGTGGGTTTATCACTGGTCATCTTAGGTTTATTGACGGTTGCATTCGCCGCTTCACGTCTCGTGCAACCGATCAAGTCGGTGGCGATGAGATTGGAAGATATCGCCTCGGGTGAGGGAGATCTCACTCAGCGTCTCGAAGTGAAAAGCGGTGATGAGATAGGCCAACTGGCCGGCAGTTTTAATGCCTTTTTAGAAAAGCTACAGCGGACGATTCGTCACATAGTGCAAACCTCTGAACAGCTAGCCGAGCAGACGCAGGGCGCAATGCGGGCGGCGGTTGAAACACGTTCAAGCAGCGAGTCGCAATTTCGTGAAGTCGATTTAGTGGCGACAGCCGCAGAGCAAATGACGCAAACCGCAGGCTTGGTGGTGCACAATGCCGAAATCGCCGTAGACGCGGCCAATCGGGCCAGTGAATCAACCAGTAATGGTCAGCAGGTGATCGAACGCTCGGAGCAGGAGATGGGGAAACTGGTAGAGCGGATGATGCAGGCTGTGCCGGTTGTTGAGGAGCTGGCGCGCAACAATGGCAATATCACCGAAATTTTGACCGTGATTGAGGGCATCTCAGAGCAAACGAATCTACTGGCCTTGAATGCGGCGATTGAAGCGGCTAGGGCGGGAGACCAAGGGCGGGGCTTCGCTGTCGTTGCCGATGAGGTGCGCAATTTAGCCAGCCGAACGCACGACTCGGTGGGCGAGATCCGCCAAGTGATTGAGCAAGTACAAACGGGCACGACGGCGGTTGTTACGACCATTACCCAAGCCAATGAGCTGGCGCGTGAAACCTCAGTGCAAGTGAAAAATGCCGTGGTTGAACTGCAAAGCGTGTTTGAGTCGATTGCCGCGATCAACGATATGAATAGCCAAATCGTTAAAGCGGCTGAAGAGCAGCAACAAGTCTCGGCAGAAGTGAATCAAAACGTGGCCAATATCCGCGATCTCAGCGGACAAATTTTATCTCAGGCGGGGGAATCCGAGGCCGCAGGGGCATTGATGGAAGATCTTTCCCGTCAGCAGCAAAAGTTGATGTCGCAGTTTAAAGTTTAACGATCAAGCGAGGTGGAGCTTACTCTCCCTCGCGTTTATCGCTGCTAAGCCTGCTGGGTTTGCAGCTTACGCTCGATATCCTGTTGAACGATTTTCAGTGCCGCTAGAGCGATTTCCGGAGCAATTTCGTTACTTTCTAATAAGTAGATCAGGTCAACCGCCAGTTTGATCTCTTCAGGTGCCTGTTCAAGGGGGAGATTAGTATTGCTCATTGGTTGTCTTTCTCTTGGTCAGTTATCTGATTTTCAATCTTCAATATTGCGGCTTGGCAACGTGATAGACGCTGCTCCGCCACCAGTAACGCTTGCTGCGCTTGCGCTCTGCCTGGAGCTGAGGCCATAGCCAGCGCACGTTGCTTTTCCGTCACTAACTCTCGCAATCTCCGTCTCCATTCTTGATGCTGAGCTAACTCTTGGTAAAGGAGGTTGATGGGCTTACGAGAATAGCTCATCGGTGCTATTTCATCTTTGCGAGTGACAGTATCAGCAAGAAGTTCACGTGATATCGCGGCAAGTTGGGTCAGTAGTCGTTCTGAGAGAAACTGTGCCCGCTGGGAGGTTAGCATCTGTTCATTTTGCTCGCGAATCAGAGTCTCTAGCGTCGCTTCGGCTTCTTCGACACAATGTGTGAGCAAGTGTGCACGGCAGCTAAACAGCCGTTCATCAAACAGTGGGGCGTGATGTTCGCCACGCAGACGATCAAGCTCGATAGCCTGCACGGCCATCTGTTCAAGTTTTCCTGCCACTTCCTTTAACGTCATAAGCTAACAAACCACGCGTCATAGGCGAGTTTAATTGCCAAAATGCTGACCACAGTGACAAACACCGGACGAATAAATTTTGCGCCAAAGTGAATAGCCGAGTGGGCACCAACAAACGCACCGGCCATGAGACAAACGCCCATAATCAGGCCCAACCCCCAATTAATATGACCCAGCATGGCGAAAGTCACCAAAGAGGTCAAATTGCTGGTGAAGTTCATTGCTTTGGCAAGCCCAGAGGCCAACAGAATATTGAGTCTGTAAAGCGCCATGGAGCTGACTGTCCAAAAAGCGCCTGTTCCAGGCCCCGCCACGCCATCATAAAAACCAAGTACGAATCCTTGCCCATACTGCTTCTTATTGAGCATAGGGCAGGGGGCAGGGGTTGCGCTGTTGCGGTTGGCATCAGGCGTTTTGTGCCAAATGGTATACAAGGCGGCAGCAAGAATGATCAGCGGTAGAATTTTTTCTAGCCAATCAGTACTGATGGCATCAACGACGAGGGTACCTAAAGTTGCACCCAATAGAGTCGCTATAAAGGCTCTTAGCCAACATCGCGGCTTAAAGAGACGTTTTCGATAATAAGTAAAAGCGGCCGTCGAAGAGGCGAAGGTTGCCGCCAGCTTATTGGTGCCCAGCGCTATGTGCGGCGGGAGCCCAAGAGAAAGCAGCGCCGGGACAGTAAGCATGCCGCCCCCGCCAGCCACCGCGTCAATAAATCCTGCGACAAAGGCCACCAAGGCCAGCACCGCAAGCACGGTGGGATCCAAAAATTCCATAGGGTCTTTTACTCATCTTTTTTATTTTGTTTGTCATGCAGCAAGTATGGTTACTGATCTTTATTCAATAACTCGTTTAAAAGGTGGTAGAGAATCAAGCAACGCTTTGCCATAACGCTTAGAGACGATCCGTCTATCAAGGATGGTGACTGTACCAGAATCCCGCTCTTTGCGCAGCAATCGGCCAACCGATTGAATTAACTTCTTACTCGCCTCCGGAACCGTGATCTGCATAAATGGGTTGCCGCCACGAGATTCTATGTATTCTGAATGCGCTTGTTCAACGGGTGACGTTGGCACGGCAAACGGTATCTTGGTAATCACTAGATTCGAAAGCAGCTCTCCCGGCAGATCAAGCCCTTCCGAAAAGCTGCCCGTGCCAAAAAGAATGCTGGTTTTACCTGACTCAACCAACTTTTTATGTTTTTTTAGAATCTCATTGCGTGAGCTGGAGCCTTGAACTTGCAGTGCCCAACCCTGTTTTACAAACAAGGATTCGAGATTTTCAGCCACTTGATTCATCTGCTTATAAGAAGAGAATAAAACCAGATTCGCCTGTTTGTCTTTTAAATACTTAGGCAAAATTTCGCTAAGATATTCCGTAAACTGCGGGGCTTGTGGTTCATAGCGAGTCGCTGGAACAATCAGTTCAGCTTGGTTTTGGTAATCAAATGGAGAAGCCAGTGCCAGAAATTGGGTGCCGGAGTCTGGGCTTTGATCGATGCCTGCTTGAAAACAGAAGTATTGGAATGAGTTCAGCGCTCGCATAGTGGCAGAAACCAATACCGCACCGACGCAGCGACTCCAAAGCTGCTTCTCAAGCTGCCAGCCCACTTCCAATGGGGAAACACTAACAATGAAATCGCCTTCACGATCTGGGTGGACTTCCAACCATCGCGCAAGTGGTGCACCTTTCTCACGTGTTGGCTCGGCCATGAGCTTCCAAACTTGGGCGAGATTCTCTGTCCGTTGAATATAAAAGCCGAGCTCTGCCAAGGCAGGTTCGGCCAGTTTTGCCGAAAGTTCGCCATCTTTAACTCGCTCAGCGATAAGATCGGCGATTTTGGCAACGGATTGATTGGCTTTTTGACTAAAGGTTTTAAGTTCTTTCGACTGCTCTTCCAACCAACTTGGTAAGATGCCGTGTTCAAAACGATAGATACCATCAATAAAATGGCTCGCATCAAACTGTTTGACCAGTTGGCTTAAACTCGGAATCAGGATCTGTATTGCTTGCTGAAGCTCGTTGTGAAATCGACCGACTCTTTTTTCATCCGCCAAAGAGGTCAGTTTTGTCACCGACTGGTTAAGGCGCTCTAACCATGTCGCGGCCCCCTTCAAGCTTGCGGCGGCAGAGGCATGGTCTCGTGCAACATGGGGCAAATGGTGTGCTTCGTCGAACACATAAATCGTGTTTTCAGGTTCAGGTAAAATCACTCCGCCACCGAGATCGGCATCGGCCATTACAAGGCTATGGTTGGCAATAATGACGTCGTTTTTTTCCAGCTCAGAACGGGCTTTTTGAAACGGGCACTGGCGATGGGCCGATAAACTATTGTTACAGCTATGCTTATCGCTAACGATACTTTGCCAGAGCGAATCGTCTATTGGTTTGGGCCAACTGTCTCTGTCGCCATCCCATTTCCCCTCAGCCAAGCAGCGGAACATGATCTCAAGAAGTTCAATGTCCTTTTTCTTTGGTTTACTTTCAAACATCGCCAACTGACTTCCGTTCGATCCACTGGCCGCTGCAAGTTTCTCTGCGCAGCAGTAGCGTTGGCGGCCCTTCGCTAATATGAAGGAAAAGTTCTGATCCGAAATACGCCTAAAAAGTGGTAAGTCTTTATTGATGAGTTGTTCTTGTAAGGCAACGGTGGCGGTCGAAATGACCACCTTTCGGTTATTCATCACCGCAACGGGAATAGTGGCCATCAAATATGATAACGATTTACCAATCCCCGTTCCGGCTTCCGCCACGATGATACGATTAGACTTGTGATAGCTTCCACAAAGTGTTTTTGCAATTTCTGCAACGAGGTAGTTTTGTGCCCGTCGAGGGATGAAGTTTTCCAGTTGAAATTGCAGGTTTTGATAACTAGTGCGTATGGATTTTTGTATTTTACTGGTTAGCATACTGTGACCTGTGTTCAGACCAACGGATAGTAGCACACATCTCTAATAGAGTCGCACTTCACGAAATTCGCTGCTTTTGGAGCAAATGTCGATCTTCTTCACAAAAAAAAACTGAACCTTCATAAACTTATAATTAATTTGTCTAACAAAAAATATAAATCTCCATTTCTGGTGTTTTTGTCGAATGATAGCCTGACTTTATTGTTATAGATGTTAATATTTGGTTTTTTATTCCAAATTTATTGGCTATTTCAAACGTTGGTGATACAGGGTAAAGGCTTAGAACTGCCTCGAAAAACAATCACAAAAATATGTAAAATATTGATTTTTATTGTTATTCATTTTTGTTGATGATTTTTTGTAGTGGATTTGACAGGCAGAATAATCTTTTGCAATCTAGCTTATGAAATTTACAGATGCCGACCATGGGCTTGCTTAGGTCGGCATCAATTACAAAAGGGAATCGGGCAAGGATATCCCAAACTAAGAAAAGGCAGTGGATTAATTATGAAAAAGACTCTAGTAGCACTAGCTGTTCTAGTAGCAGCAGGTTCTGTAAATGCAGCTGAAGTATTCAAGTCTGACGAAGGTTCTGTAGATTTCTACGGTCAACTACGTCAAGAACTGAAAAAGAATGACGACAACGATGCGACACTGAAATCGGGTTCTTCTCGCGCTGGTGTTAAAGTGAACTACAAGGCGTCTGACGACCTTAGTGTTCTTGGCCTGATTGAGTTCAATATCAACGACACTGCTGCATTCACAACTCGTAAGCACACAGTCGGCCTAAGTGGTGATTTTGGTACAGTAACGGTTGGTAAAGACAGCATCCTGACTGATGATGTGTGGGGCGTTGAAAACTCATACTTCTACGGTGGTACCAGTGTTCTGCCAGAAGCGGATGGTTTCGGCGTAAACTGGCTACAACAAGCAATGGTTAAATACGTTCTTGAAGCTGAAGCTGGTTGGTTGAAAGCAGCGTACTCTTACGACAACGGTGATGCTAACCCAACTACATTTGAAGTCTTTGCAGGAACAACGTTTGATGCTATCTCTGTATACGGTGGTTTAGGCTTAATTACTGACAAAACTACTTCAACTACCGGCTATAGCACTACAATCGATCCTAAGACAGGTATGGGTACTGCTATCAAATCTACTAAAGACAGCGAAATCAAGCATGTAATGCTGACTGTTTCCTATGCTGCGGACAAGTTTGATGTTGGTGCAACTTACTGGCACGCAGAGAATGAAAACAAAAAAGCGAACTACACGCTGAAGACTGACTCTCTAGTTGTTGCTGGTTCATACATGGCCGCTGATAAGACCAAACTTTACGGTGGTTATGAGTTTGTTGGTGACTACCAAGCAGCAGATAAAGACTTCACCAACCTATACGCTGGTGTTGAGTACAAACTGTCTGGTTGGGCTCGTGTGTATGCAGAGCTCGCACTGCAAGATGATGACAACAAAGCAGATAAAGAAAACAACTACGGTATCGGCGCTCGCGTATACTGGTAAGATTGTTTAGTTAGTTTAGTGAAAGCCCAGTGTATACTGGGCTTTTTGTTTTGGAGGTTTGAATGTTTTATCGGTCATTCGCAATGCTAGTAGCATTAGTTTCGTTTAATTGTTTTAGTAGCGTGCAGCTCCGTGTTCCTGATAGTGTTGATTTGCTTTCTGTTAATATGAGCGAACCAACAACTGAAGGGGGGCTTTTTTCCAGTTTCAAAACTATACAGCTAGAAAATGGTATCAACCAAATTGTATTCCAGTATAAACCCTCCTACGACGTGAAAGACGAAGTACGCAAGGTGTATAGTGACGTTATCATTGCTTCGTTTAGTGCCGAAAATGAAACGTTAACATTGTCAGTGCCAAAGTTTAGGAGCTACAAGCTTGCAAAAGAGAGCATCTCTCCATTGCAATGGGAATTGCTAAATAGTCATGATCAGGTTGTTTCTGTGGCAGAAGATGTACTCCAGTCGGATGGGATTCAATTGGGTCGAGATTATTCCGAGGAGGCTAAGAACTACAACATCGCTGGGGGGATAGCCAGTGTTGCTGTTACGTATGTGACGGCAAACCAGCATCAGCAGTCAGTCGTTAACCCCAAGCTAGTGAATAAACAACAAGCGGTAACGCAGAATGGTACAGACAGTACAGTGCTGGATATTATGAAAGCCACGTATCAAAAAGCATCACCGAAAGATCAAGAAGCTTTCAAAAAGTGGCTATTAGCACAGTAGTCTCTTAACTCTTGGATAGTTCAGTCCACTCTCCAGGCTGTAATTCACCCAGTGTCATCTCACCGATTGAGTAACGAATTAGACGCAGTGTCGGAAAGCCAATATGTGCCGTCATGCGTCTGACTTGTCGGTTGCGTCCTTCGATGATGGTAATCGCCAGCCAAGTGGTAGGAATCGAGGCTCGAAAGCGCACAGGGGGATGTCTTTCCCACAACTGAGGCTCTTGCATAATCTCTACTTTGGCGGGTAAGGTCATCCCATCTTTAAGTTCAATGCCTTGGCGAAGAGGTTCGAGTTGTTCCTCTGTCGGAGCGCCTTCTACTTGTACCCAATAGGTTTTCGGCGATTTCGATTGCGGTTGAGTTAACTTGGCTTGTAAGATCCCATCGTTAGTGAGAACCATCAGCCCTTCACTGTCCCTGTCAAGTCGACCCGCGGCATACACCTCTTTAATCGGGATGTAGTCAGCGAGCGTTTTTCTTCCGTCTCCGTCGGTAAATTGACTCAGAGTGTCAAAAGGCTTGTTAAACAAAATCACTTTGCGTTCGGTAGTTTTTAGTGCGCCTTGAGTCTTTTTACCCGAACGACGCTGTTTCAATGAATCAACTGCCATGCCTTTCTTGGAGTGTTTAAATCGCGATTCTGCCCGTTCACCCTTAGAGTGAGATGAATGACGACTTGAACGGAATGACATGTTAACCACCTTGCAAAAATGTAAATGAACTGTGTGTATAAGTTCCAACTTATCCTGAAATCAGCTATGATTTGCGCGCCTTAGACTAGCAAAAGCGTCAGAATGATAGACTAATTCGCGCGATTTGTTTAATTATAAACGTGCACTCATGGATTTAGAGCGACAAACTCAAATGAGCATTTTCGAAAAGAACAATAGAGTGCCAAACGGCGATTTGTACTTGGGGAGATACTGATACTCAGTTTAGTGCAAAGCGCGTCAATTCCACACGCCATGGCTCACTGTGGCGTACCGAAATATAGGGAAATTTCATGCCTACAGAAAAACCTACAATCGTCTATACCATTACCGATGAAGCACCAGCACTAGCAACCTATTCTCTGTTGCCTATCATCCAGTCGTTTACCGCATCGTCGGGTATTAATGTTGAAACCCGAGACATCTCTTTGGCTGGACGCATCATTGCAAACTTCCCTGAGCATTTAAAAGCCGAGCAGCAAATCGGCGATGCACTGACAGAGCTAGGCGAACTGGCACAAACAGCAGAAGCAAACATCATCAAGCTGCCCAATATTTCTGCTTCGATTCCTCAACTGAAAGCTGCGATTAAAGAGTTGCAGGACAAGGGTTATGATCTGCCAAATTACCCTGAAGAGCCAAGCACATACGAAGAAGAAGCGATTAAAGCAACCTACGATAAAATCAAAGGTAGTGCTGTAAACCCAGTGCTTCGTGAGGGGAACTCCGATCGCCGTGCACCACTTTCGGTGAAGAACTACGCGAAAAAGAATCCACATTCAATGGGCGCATGGTCATCTGACTCAAAATCGCACGTTTCCAGCATGGACGAAAAAGATTTCTTCGGCACTGAAAAGTCGGTCACGGTGAATGGTGCAACCAAAGTAAAAATTGAGTTTGTTGGCCAAGATGGCAACAGCAAAGTGTTGAAAAAAGAGTTCGCACTGCAAGATAAAGAGATCATCGACAGTGCCGTACTGAGCAAAAATGCCCTAGTAACTTTTTTTGAAAGAGAGATCGCTGAGGCAAAAGCGCAAGATGTGCTCCTTTCGCTGCACATGAAAGCCACCATGATGAAGGTCTCCGACCCGGTTATTTTCGGCCATGCAGTGAAGGTGTACTACAAAGAGGTTTTCGATAAGTACGGAGAACTGTTTGCTCAGCTCGGTGTGGATGTGAACAACGGTTTAGGTGATGTTTACGCTAAGATCGCCTCTTTACCGAATGCGCAGAAAGAAGAGATTGAAGCTGCTATCGCAGCCGTTTACGAGAAACAACCTGCACTGGCTATGGTTGATTCGGATCGTGGCATTACCAACCTTCATGTACCAAGCGACGTCATTGTGGACGCTTCAATGCCAGCGATGCTGCGTGCTTCAGGGCAAATGTGGGGACCAGACGGCAAACAAAAAGATACTAAAGCGATGATCCCAGATCGTTGTTACGCTGGCGTATACCAAGCAGTCATTGATTTCTGTAAGCAGAATGGTGCGTTTGATCCTACGACAATGGGCAGTGTACCTAACGTCGGTTTGATGGCGCAGAAAGCGGAAGAATACGGCTCACACGACAAGACCTTTATTCTCGATGCAGCGGGTGTAGTACGTGTGGTTAACGAACAAGGTGTTGTGCTTCTTGAACAAGAGGTTGAGCAAGGCGATATCTTCCGTATGTGCCAAGTTAAAGACGCACCTATCCAAGATTGGGTGAAGTTAGCGGTCACACGTGCTCGCGCGACAGGCGTTCCAGCGGTCTTTTGGCTTGATCAAGCGCGTGCTCACGATGCAGAACTTATCAAGAAAGTGACTACCTACTTGGCAGAGCATGATACTCAAGGTTTGGAAATTAAGATCTTGTCGCCAGTAGAAGCTTGTCAGTTTTCGTTACTAAGAATGAAGGCGGGTCAAGATACCATCTCAGTCACGGGTAACGTGCTACGTGACTATCTAACGGACTTGTTCCCAATTCTAGAACTAGGTACTTCGGCGAAAATGCTCTCAATCGTCCCATTGATGAATGGTGGTGGCTTGTTTGAGACGGGCGCTGGCGGCTCAGCACCAAAACATGTGCAGCAAGTGCAAAAAGAGAACCACTTACGCTGGGATTCTTTGGGTGAGTTCCTCGCGCTGGCAGCATCGCTTGAGCATTTGAGTGTGGTCACTGGCAACAAAAAAGCACAAATTCTCGCCGATGCGTTAGACAAAGCGACGGGTGAGTTCCTTGATACCAACAAGTCGCCATCGCGCAAAGTGGGTGAACTTGATAACCGTGGCAGTCACTATTATCTTGCCGCTTATTGGGCGAAAGCACTCGCACAGCAAACGGCAGACGTTGAGTTAGCGACTGAATTCGCTCCGATTGCCAAGGTGTTAGCTGAGAAAGAAGAGCAAATAGTTTCTGAGTTAAATAGCGCGCAAGGTGTTCCAGGTGATTTAGGTGGTTACTATCTGTTTGATGAGAGTAAAACGTCGGCTCTAATGCGCCCTAGCCAAACGTTCAATAGTGTGATTGGTTGTTGAAGCATGACCTGTAGCCAATAAACTAAAAACCCGCTCAAATGAATGAGCGGGTTTTCTAATATTGGTCGAGCACTTAGAGAACCAGCAGTGCTGCAATAGCAAGTAAATTACTTGCTAGCGAGCGCCTCTAACGGTACGACGCTGCTTGCGTGGCACCCTTTAGGGCCTTTTTCTAACTCATATGCGACTTGTTGGCCTGCTTTCAGAGTACGATAACCGTCCATCTGAATAGTGGAGTAATGGGCAAAAATATCACCATCCTCTTCATCTGAACAAATAAACCCAAATCCTTTGGCGTTATTGAACCACTTTACTGTACCTGTAGCCATGCTATACATCCCTCATGCATTTTTGTTACTGATGTTGTTAAACCAATCTAAGCCCACTAAAGACAGATGGCTTATTTAGCGTTAACGCTAAATGTAAAAAATAATGGTGAATTTTTTCAAACTGATGTTGCAGGATTTGCGTTTTGCGAAACCAAACACAAAGTGAAGAAAAAATCACCACCACTCGACAATGTAGTCAATGATTGGCTCTAGTCAATAGTAAAAACGTATAAATAACAACAGAATTGCAAACAGGTCACCTTTATGGTTAACATTTTTGCAAATGTCTCGTGTTCAAAAACCGAGCAAAAACCGTATTTTGTGTTGACGGTTGCTTTTTTTATCATCAAACAGCTTGAGCTATCACGCCTCTCTTCTTCTTTTTATTTGCAGCGGTTCCAGAGGTGCATTAGTCTCTAAATAAGGAATACGAATTCGCACATCCTGACTTGCTACAACCGACTTGCAGCTTATGATAGAGTGTTTCAGGTGTCTGATTTCTTATAAAAGTTCCCAACGTTGTGTTTAGGTCATGAGTAAAAATTTTGAATGGGTCACTCCAGACTCAGATCTTCTGGAGTTAGAAAAAACCAAAATCCAACCACCAAAAATGTATAACGTGGTGTTAAATAACGATGATTACACGCCGATGGATTTCGTTATTGAGGTACTTGAGCGATTCTTTTCGCATGATCTGGATAAAGCGACGCAAATCATGCTCAAGGTCCATTATGAAGGAAAAGCAATTTGTGGCACGTATAGTGCAGAGATCGCTGAGACGAAAGTTGCGCAGGTTACGATGTACTCAAGGGAAAATGAGCATCCGCTTCTGTGCACCATGGAGCAAGCATAACAATAAGACTTGCTCGAGCAACCAAGTTGTTCTTACGGGAGGTACTTATGCTGAATAAAGAACTGGAGTCGAGCCTAAATGGCGCTTTTGCTCGTGCTCGTAACAAACGACATGAGTTCATGACTGTTGAACACCTCCTGCTGGCATTGCTAGAGAACGATGCTGCTAAGGAAGCCCTTATTGCTTGTAAAGCGGATCTAGACGCTTTACGCCATGAACTCGATATATTTATCGACCAAACTACACCCCTTATCCCTGAGAGCGATGAAACTCGCGAAACTCAACCTACTCTCAGTTTTCAACGGGTTTTGCAACGTGCCGTCTTCCATGTTCAATCATCAGGAAGAAGTGAAGTCACTGGGGCGAATGTGCTTGTCGCCATTTTTAGTGAGCAAGAGTCTCATGCCGCTTACTTGTTGAAGAAAAATGACATCTCTCGTCTGGATATTGTTAACTTTATATCCCATGGCATTACAAAAGCCACAGGGGCTAGTGATGATTCATCTTCGGATTCCTTTCACTCAGATAGCACGGAAGAAACTGGCTCCGATGAACGTCTCGAGAGTTTTGCCACCAATCTGAATCAGGTAGCGAAAGAAGGAAATATTGATCCACTGATTGGCCGAGATAAAGAGTTGGAACGAACCATTCAGGTGTTGTGCCGTCGTCGCAAGAATAATCCTTTGTTGGTTGGTGAAGCAGGGGTTGGTAAAACGGCCATTGCGGAAGGACTCGCTTGGCGAATCGTTGAAGGCACGGTGCCAGAAGTGATTCAAAACAGCGTGATTTATTCGTTGGATATTGGCTCCTTGCTAGCGGGCACCAAATATCGTGGTGATTTTGAAAAACGCTTCAAAACTATTTTAAAACAGCTTGAGCGTGAGAAAGACGCTATTCTGTTTATCGATGAAATACATACTATTATTGGCGCAGGTGCCGCTTCTGGTGGTCAGGTCGATGCGGCGAACTTAATTAAACCCTTGTTAAGTAGTGGAAAATTACGCTGTATTGGTTCGACAACTTACCAAGAATACAACAATATTTTTGAGAAAGAGCGTGCGCTTTCGCGTCGCTTCCAGAAGATTGATGTTGTTGAGCCATCGCTCGATGACACGACCAAGATCTTGATGGGCTTGAAAGCGAAATACGAAGCGCACCATGATGTTCGTTATACCAACAAAGCACTTCGAGCAGCGGTGGAATTGTCTGCCAAATACATCAACGAACGCCATTTGCCAGATAAAGCGATTGACGTGATCGACGAAGCTGGCGCGAGAAGTCGTTTAACACCAGCCAGCCGCCGTAAAAAGACGGTCGGTGTGGCCGATATCGAAGCCATGGTGGCGAAAATGGCTCGCATCCCCGAAAAGTCGGTCTCCTCATCGGATAAAGACATCCTAAAAAATCTGGATGATAAGATGAAGATGCTCGTGTTTGGTCAAGATGCTGCCATTGACGTGCTATGTGAAGCGATCAAACTGACTCGTGCAGGTCTCGGTGCCGATCACAAGCCAGTCGGCTCTTTCTTGTTCGCAGGCCCCACTGGTGTCGGTAAAACCGAAGTGACCGTACAGCTATCGAAACTTTTAGGGATCGAGCTGCTGCGTTTTGACATGTCAGAGTATGGTGAACGCCACTCAGTCAGTCGCCTAATCGGCGCGCCTCCGGGTTATGTAGGCTACGATCAGGGCGGCTTGTTAACGGATGCTGTGCTGAAACATCCTCACTCAGTGGTGTTGCTGGATGAGATTGAAAAAGCGCATCCAGATATCTTCAACTTGCTGCTGCAAGTCATGGATAACGGTACGCTGACGGACAACAATGGACGTAAAGCCGATTTTCGCAATGTCATCTTGGTCATGACGACAAACGCAGGTGTGGCTGAGACTGAGAAGAAGTCTATCGGTCTTATTCAACAGGATCATAGCCCTGATGCGATGTCGGAGATTAAGAAAGTCTTCACACCCGAATTTCGTAACCGTCTCGATAATATCATCTGGTTCAATAGCTTGGATGAAGCGATTATCCATCAGGTGGTCGACAAGTTCATCGTTGAGCTGCAGGTACAACTTGATGCACGCGGTGTCTCTTTGGAAGTCTCTGAAGATGCTCGTCATTGGCTGGCTAATAAAGGCTATGACAAAGCGATGGGGGCTCGCCCGATGGGACGGGTGATTCAAGACAAGCTGAAAAAGCCGCTGGCAAACGAGCTACTGTTTGGCTCGCTGATCGATGGTGGTACAGTGAAAGTAACGCTTGAGTCCGATGAACTTCAATTCGAGTACTTAACCACGCGAGAAGAAGCAGTTCATTAAGCGAAAGAGTAAGTTAACCAAGCAGGCTCCGGCATGCTTTTTCTTTGTTGTGGAATGTTGAAGAAGCGTTCACTACTGTGCATTAGACAAACAAACTGTGCATTAGATAAACAAAAAGCGGAGCTTCTGGCTCCGCTTTTTGTTTGTATCCGATAATCGTGATTAACGGGCACGGAAGACGATGCGGCCTTTGGATAGGTCGTATGGAGTCATCTCTACAGTTACTTTGTCACCCGTAAGGATACGGATGTAGTTCTTACGCATCTTGCCGGAAATGTGCGCAGTAACAACGTGGCCGTTTTCTAGCTCAACACGAAACATAGTGTTAGGTAGAGTATCAAGGACGGTACCCTGCATCTCAATTACGTCTTCTTTAGCCATTTAATCCTCTTAGAAACTTGGCGATTTTTTAACGGGCTAATTCTGCCGTCAAAAAGCAAATATGTAAACTTGGGCCGTATTCTACCCTTGCCAACGCTGATTTACTAGTTTTTGGTGACGCTCAAAACGAACTTTATAGTTCATCGCTTCGCATTCATCAATCTGATAACCAAGGTAGAGCCACTGTTTATGTTCCTGCTGACAGTACTCAAGCTGAAATAAAACCGCAAGGGTGCCAAGGGAAAGTGGATAATCGGGATCAAAAAAGGTGTAAAAGGCGCTAGCGCACTGCTCCATGATGTCGGTAACCGCAATGGCTAGGAGCCGTTCTCCTTCATAAATATGAAGATACTGGGTGGTAACCCACTGACTGCGGGAGAAGTGGGCGAAATCCTTTTTCTGTGGCGGATACATAGTCCCGTGTTTGTGACGAGCGGTAATGTAGCGGCTATACAAACTAAACCAGTTACTATCCATGGATTTTTTTAGGCACCAGCTCAGTTTTCGGGACTTTTTCCTCAAGCGTTTCTGGCTTTTCGACAGCACGAAATCGGGGATCGCAACACGAATAGGCTTGCACGCTTGGCAAAGATCGCAGTGTGGCTTGTAAATCGTGTCACCACTGCGGCGAAAACCGTTTGCTAGCAATACTTCGTAGCTTTCTGCGGAGTGCATTTCTGGCTCTAAGGCGACAGCGACACGTTCTTGACGCTCTGGCAGATAACTGCAGGGATGGTTGTCTGTGAGCCCTATTTTTATTTGGTGAATATCTGAACTCATTTATCGGGTTCCTCCAACCATTGTGGCAAAAAACAATTTGCTGCAAGCGACTGTTTCTTTAAGCATAGCAGGCGTTTTAGAAATTCCTCGCGGTGAAGACTAAAAGCGCCGAGTGAGCGAAGGTGAGGGTTCATTACCTGGCAGTCAATCAATTTGCCGTGATGACGGGCGAAATGGTGACAGAAATACCACAGGGCAATTTTGGACGCGTTGCTGCGAGTGCTAAACATGGATTCACCACAAAAAAGCTGTCCCACTGAAATACCATAGAAACCGCCGATCAGTTGGTCATCTGACCAAACCTCTACCGAGTGACAAGCACCTTGGTGACTAAGTTGCGTATACGCCTCGCGCATTTCTGCGTTAAGCCAAGTTTCATCAACGGCGCGAGTGGTGCCACATAGGTCGATAACCTGTTCTGTCGCCTGATTGATACTGACGTGGTAAGCGGCTTTTCTCTGGAATTTTCTCAGGCTTTTGGCCGGAGAGAAGGTCTCTGGGTCAAACACCGCTCGTGGAGAGGGGCTCCACCACAGAATGGGTTCACCTGGGCCATACCAAGGGAAAATACCGTGCTGATAAGCATTAAGGAGTCGTTGTGGTTGCAGGTCACCACCAAAAGCTAACAACCCATTTGGGTCAGCAAGTGCACTCTGTGCTGGAGGAAAGTCTAAACTTTTTGTGTCGAGTTCGGTCAGATAAATAGCCATAAACGGTGTGTCATCAGAAGTTGGGGGTCGGTTATGCAAAAATGGTTATGGTGTCTATTCTTCTTTCCTTTGTTGGTAAATGCGTCCTATGAGAGGAATGTAGCAAAGCCCGTGAACAAAGTCATATATGGTGAGGTGCAATCCGTTCGTTACATCACGCATCAGGAGGTAAAACGTTCACAAGGTAATGGCTGGAAGACGCTGCTAGGAGCAACCATTGGCGGGTTAGTGGGTAATCAGTTTGGCGGCGGCAGTGGCAAGGAGGTGGCGACTGCGGTTGGAGCACTGGCGGGCGCGGCAATTGCACATAATCAGAGTCGTAGTGAATACCAAGTGGACTACCAGTTGGTTGAACTGCTGATTCAAAGCGAGCAAGGTGTTTTGATCAATGTTATTCAGGATGTTGATAAAAACATGCTTTTCAATCCGGGAGCGAAGGTGAGAATTCTCTATTTTGACCAAGGTGTGCGGGTAGATCTGGCGATGTAAGAATGAGTATTTATTCACGGCTTAGCACTGGTTTTATGCGGGCTTTTTGGTTAGTCTGAATCCACGAAGAATAAAGTGATGCTCTCAGTTGAAGGCAACTGAAGCTCAAGGATCGTCTCAATTAATGGAAAGCCTTACGTTACAACCAATTAAGAAAGTTAATGGTGAAGTGAACCTGCCGGGTTCTAAAAGTGTTTCAAACCGCGCGCTTCTACTCGCCGCGCTTGCGCAGGGGACAACCAGACTAACCAACCTGCTTGATAGTGATGATATTCGTCATATGCTCAATGCGTTGAGCAAGCTTGGCGTCGATTACCAACTCTCCGACGACAAAACCGTTTGTACTGTGAATGGATTGGGGCGCCCATTTACGGTGACAGAGGCAACAGAGTTGTTTTTGGGTAATGCTGGCACGGCGATGCGTCCACTTGCCGCCGCTTTGTGTCTAGGTCAAGGTGAGTATGTACTTACTGGCGAACCCCGTATGAAAGAGCGTCCCATTGGTCATTTAGTGGACGCGCTTCGAGCGGCGGGAGCCGATATTCAGTATTTGGAGAATGAACACTTTCCACCGCTCAAAATTAAGGCGACTGGATTGAAAGCAGGGACAGTCAGCATTGATGGCTCTATTTCCAGCCAGTTTTTGACGGCTTTTTTAATGTCAGCGCCGTTAGCTGACGGTGAAGTGATCATCAAGATTGTAGGTGAGCTGGTTTCTAAACCGTACATCGACATCACTTTGCACATCATGCAACAATTTGGTGTGCAGGTGATCAACAAGGAATACCAAGAGTTTGTTATTCCAGCGGGGCAAAAATACCTGGCGCCGGGGGATTTCTTGGTCGAGGGCGATGCTTCTTCTGCTTCGTACTTTCTGGCTGCCGCCGCGATAAAAGGTGGAGAGATTAAAGTCACGGGCATCGGTAAAAATAGTATTCAAGGTGACATTCAGTTTGCGCACGCGTTGGAAAAAATGGGCGCGGAAATTGAGTGGGGCGACGACTATGTGATTTCACGCGTGGGTCAATTGAAAGGCATTGATATGGATTACAATCATATCCCTGATGCGGCTATGACCATCGCCACCACTGCGCTGTTTGCACAAGGGACGACGGCGATTCGTAACGTTTACAATTGGCGAGTAAAGGAAACGGATCGTCTTGCCGCCATGGCAACAGAGCTGCGTAAAGTGGGGGCGGAAGTCGAAGAGGGCGAAGACTACCTGATCGTTAAACCCACCAAGCAACTCAAGCATGCGGCGATTGATACTTATGATGACCATCGAATGGCGATGTGTTTTTCTCTTGTGGCTCTCAGCGACACGCCTGTGACGATCAATGATCCTAAATGTACCTCGAAAACGTTCCCAGATTACTTCGATAAGTTGGCGCAATTAAGCGAACTGGCGTAAAGCCGCCGGGAAGAGGTTTTGTCATTTCTAAAAACAGAGCCTTGGTTTAAACGCCAAGGCTCATTGTTATTTTATTTGAGGGTGAATTTTTTTGACAACTCGTGCGCTAAGTATTTGAACATATTAAATACAGCGGTCGTTTGCGGTGTTGGTAGGCCATCTGAGTCTAAAAAATACTCTCCCTTGAAGACCAAAACGTCTTCTTTTTCTTCCACACTTGTTGCGCGCATGCCTGCAAAATAGTCTTCATGTTCCTGAATTAAGTGATTTGCGATGAGTAGCAGCTCGAATTCTGAAATGGGTTTCTTCTCGGTCATTTAGTTTTATCTCTTGGGAAACAGCAATGTGAATAGTCTAGAGTGTGCTGAAACGATTTCAACGTTTATTCCGAACGAGGATGGCCAATAGTGGTAAAGAACATGGCTCTTACAAGCAAGGTTTTGTGATGTGCAACATAAAAATCACTTTTATATTCGCATAGCTATTTATCAACTGCTTAGTATACGGACCTAAATTTAGGCACTTGTCGATTCTGTTGTGCCCAGAGCGATGGCGACCAATTGTCGACCAATCGGATCTGAAATGTAAAAAAGCAGTTGATCTTCTTTTGATATCGCACAATAGTAAAAAAAGAAGTTTCATAATGGTACAGCGTACCGATTGTTGTTAGCTATCACTGACAATAATGACATCATTTTTAAGGGCGTTAGAGTCAATATGGGTAAATCTCTCGTTATAGTGGAGTCGCCAGCCAAGGCTAAAACGATCAATAAGTATCTTGG
This sequence comes from Vibrio sp. S234-5, assembly GCF_000960595.1. Classification (NCBI taxonomy): domain Bacteria; kingdom Pseudomonadati; phylum Pseudomonadota; class Gammaproteobacteria; order Vibrionales; family Vibrionaceae; genus Vibrio; species Vibrio sp. S234-5. The sequence goes on along the minus strand of NZ_JZAM01000060.1, from coordinate 182,977 downwards.
GAAAGACTTTGTCGTGAAGTCCAGTGTCGGTCACGTGCGTGATCTACCAACTGCAGGACAAAGTACGGGTGAAAAAGCGGCTGCCATTTCAACCAAAGGCATGAGCGCAGAAGAGAAAGCTCGTATTAAGCAAGAGAAAGATCGTAAATCGTTGATCAAAAAGATGGGGATTGACCCATATCACGATTGGGAAGCGAATTATCAGATCCTTCCAGGCAAAGAAAAAGTGGTGAGCGAACTACAGAAGCTCGCGAAAGATGCTGACTTTGTCTATCTCGCAACCGATTTGGACCGCGAAGGGGAAGCTATTGCGTGGCATCTTCGTGAGATCATCGGTGGTGATGAAGCGCGTTACAAACGAGTGGTGTTTAACGAGATTACCAAGAATGCGATTCAGCAGGCGTTCCAGCGACCTGGTGAGTTGAATATGGATGGCGTAAATGCCCAGCAAGCTCGACGTTTTATGGACCGAGTGGTGGGCTTTATGGTTTCGCCATTACTGTGGAAAAAAGTCGCTCGAGGCTTATCCGCTGGCCGAGTTCAATCGGTAGCGGTGAAATTGCTGGTAGAACGTGAACGTGAAATCAAAGCGTTTGTCCCCGAAGAGTTCTGGGATCTGCATGCGAATACCATGACCGCAGATTCGACCGCGTTCAAGCTGTTGGTGGCGCAAAAAGCTGGCGATACTTTCCGTCCTGTGAACGAAGCGGAAACACAAGCTGCGATGGCCGTTTTGCAAAAAGCCCAATTGGAAGTTTGCAAGCGTGAAGATCGTCCAACAAGGAGCAAGCCATCCGCACCTTTCATCACCTCCACCTTGCAGCAAGCAGCGAGCACGCGCTTAGGTTACGGGGTAAAGAAGACCATGATGCTCGCGCAGCGTTTGTACGAAGCGGGCTACATTACCTACATGCGTACCGACTCGACCAACCTAAGTAGTGAAGCCGTTGAGGCCGTGCGCGGTTACATCGTATCTCAGTTTGGTGAACGTTATTTGCCAGCCAATCCGCTGGTTTACGGTAGCAAGCAAGGGGCTCAAGAGGCGCACGAAGCGATACGCCCATCCGATGTTCAGATTAAATCTGATGATTTAGAAGGGGTTGATAGTGATGCGCATAAACTCTATTCGTTGATCTGGAACCAATTTGTCGCCTGCCAAATGACAGAAGCGGAGTACGATTCTACTACCGTGAGTGTCAAAGCGGCAGAATACACGTTGAAAGCCAAAGGGCGCATTCTCAAATTTGATGGTTGGACACGCGTACAAAGACCGTTGGGTAAGAATGAAGACACAATTTTACCCGCGGTTCAAGTGGGTGAAAAACTGACGCTCGAATCTCTTGATCCGAAACAACACTTCACTAAGCCACCTGCGCGGTTTACCGAAGCGGCGCTAGTGAAAGAACTTGAGAAGAGAGGCATTGGCCGTCCATCAACCTATGCATCGATCATTTCAACGATTCAAGATCGCGGCTACGTCAAAGTGGATCAACGTCGTTTCTATGCAGAGAAAATGGGTGAAATTGTCACCGATCGCTTGGATGAAAGCTTCAACGATTTGATGAACTATGATTTCACCGCTCGTATGGAAGAAAAGCTTGACCAAATTGCCGAAGGTGATGTGCAGTGGAAAGCGGTGCTTGATCACTTCTTCTCTGATTTCACCCAAGATCTTGAGAAAGCAGAGCAAGAAGAAGATGAAGGCGGTATGAAGCTGAACCATATCGTGATGACCGATATTCAGTGTCCGACCTGTTCGCGCCCCATGGGGATACGTACCGCTTCAACAGGTGTCTTTTTAGGCTGCTCAGGCTATGCACTTCCGCCAAAAGAGCGTTGCAAAACGACCATAAATCTCGGTGATGAAGACGGCATTATCAACGTTCTTGAAGAGGATGTGGAAACTGCTGCACTGCGCGCGAAGAAACGTTGCCCGATTTGTGAGACGGCAATGGACGCGTATCTGATTGATGATAAGCGTAAAATGCACGTATGTGGTAACAACCCTAACTGCGAAGGCTACCTCGTTGAATACGGTGAGTTCAAAGTAAAAGGGTATGATGGCCCAGTGGTTGAGTGCGATAAATGTGGGTCTGATATGGTGCTGAAAAATGGCCGTTTCGGGAAATACATGGATTGCACCAGTGAAAGTTGCAAAAATACGCGTAAGATCCTGAAAAATGGTGAAGTCGCACCACCGAAAGAAGAGCCAGTACATTTCCCTGAGTTACCTTGTAGTACCTCAGATGCTTACTTTGTGCTGCGTGATGGTGCGTCGGGTCTGTTCATGGCGGCGAGCAATTTCCCTAAATCTCGTGAGACGAGAGCCCCATTGGTTTCTGAATTAGCGCGTTTTGTTGAGCGCTTACCCGAGAAATATCAATACTTGGCGACGGCACCGACGCATGATCCCGATGGCTTAGAAGCGGTAGTGCGTTTTAGTCGTAAAAGCAAAGAAAATTACGTTCGAACGGAAGTGGACGGTAAACCGACCGGATGGACTGCGCTCTACGAAAACGGGAAATGGGATATTTCCGATAAGCGTAAAAAAACTAAGTAAGTCGATCGTCGGTTGAATGAGAAAATTAAAGAGCAGCATTGCTGCTCTTTTTCGTTTCAACTCTGTTTCCTGCTCACAACGTGCACAACATCCTGTGTGTCTTGTTGTGCTAGCCATTCTCTGCTTGCTCGCTGTCATTTCTTTTTAACACCGATTTCTTATCTTGTTCATCATCGAGTAAACCGCTAGGTGTCGGTAATCTGTAAGTCAATTGTTCCATTTGTGTAACTAAACACTCGTTTGAGTGTGACTTAGCTAACGTCTTCCCAACGAAACGGTTGTACTGTACACACAATACCGCTTTTGAAATTGTATTTTACCGGCAATCAGATACCTTATACAAAAGCATGAAATAGGTATGTAACCCTTGAGCTTATTGATAAGAATGAATGATAAAGCTCAGGAAAAATAAATTTAAAACAAATAATTACGCTCAGTTACTCCCCCCATAGACTATTTAAGTAACTGGGCCATCTTTCCAGACTATAACGAAATGGAGAACAACGAATGGCTGGTGTTTTGGGAATGATTCTTGCTGGCGGTGAAGGCTCAAGATTACGTCCGTTGACGGAATCGAGAAGTAAGCCTTCCGTCCCTTTTGGCGGTAGCTATCGTCTTATCGATTTTGCGTTAAACAACTTCGTTAACGCCGATCTGATGCGTATCTACGTACTGACTCAATTTAAATCACAATCTCTTTTCCATCATTTGAAGAAAGGGTGGAATATCAACGGTATTACGGATCGTTTTATCGACCCGATCCCTGCACAAATGCGGACAGGGAAACGTTGGTACGAAGGAACGGCAGACGCGATCTACCAGAACTTACGTTTTATGGAGCTTTCTGAGCCTGATCAAGTGTGTATCTTTGGTTCAGATCACATCTACAAAATGGACATCAAGCAGATGCTTGATTACCACAAAGAGAAAAAAGCTTCGTTAACGGTTTCGGCATTACGCATGCCTCTTTCTGAAGCGTCACAATTCGGAGTCATCGAAGTGGATGCCGACGGTCGTATGGTTGGATTCCAAGAAAAACCACAGAACCCGAAATCAATACCTGGTGATCCTGATCATGCATTGGTTTCAATGGGGAACTATGTGTTTGAAGCAAAAGTGCTGTTCTCTGAACTGATTGAAGATGCCGATGATGAAGAGTCATCGCACGATTTTGGTAAAGACATTATTCCGAAAATGTTCCCACGTGGTGATGTATTCGTCTATGACTTTAGCTTAAACCGTATTCCTGGTGAAAAAGAACAAGTGTACTGGCGAGATGTAGGCACTATTGACTCTTACTGGCAAGCGCATATGGATCTTTTGAAACATGACGCGCCGTTTTCTTTGTATAACCGTAAATGGCCGATGCACACCTATCACCCGCCACTTCCACCAGCGACGTTTACCGACTCTGCTAATGGCCGTGTGCAGATCATTGATAGTCTAGTCAGCAATGGTAGCTATGTGCGCGGTTCGAGAATTGAAAAATCTGTATTAGGTTTTCGCAGCAACATCGCTTCAGCATGTGACATTAGTGAATGTATCCTGTTAGGTGATGTGAAAATCGGCGAAGGTTGCGTACTACGCCGCGTTATCATGGATAAAGAGGTTGACGTAGCGCCTGGTACGCAGATTGGGGTGAATCTGCAAGAAGATAAGAAACACTTCCACGTGTCGGAAGAGGGTATTGTGGTGATTCCAAAAGGAGCTCGTGTTGGCTACTAGCAACTTGTCTGTTTTGTTTGTTGCTTCCGAGGCCGAAGGGTTGATCAAGAGCGGTGGCTTGGCGGATGTCGCCAAGGCACTGCCAGAAACCTTGGTTGAACTTGAGCAAGACGCGAGGCTGGTTATTCCTGCCTATACAGCGATAAATGGTCTTTCTGACGATGAAGTCGTGTTGGAGAGTCAGTTGGATTTCTGGCCCCATACCTCTTATCAAGTTAAGATGCGTATGTTAGGTGATCTCCCCGTCTATCTGATTGCGTGTGCAGCGTATTTTGATCGACCAGCCATGTATGCGGAAAACAATCAGTCTTATGCAGATAATGGCGAGCGCTTTGCCTTTTTCAGTGCTGCCTGTTTGGACATGTTGCCTAAGATCGGTTTTCGTCCACACATAGTGCACGCCAATGACTGGCATACTGGCTTAGTCCCGTTTCTGCTCAAATATCGTTACGCCAACAACGAGTTTTTCGCCGAAACACGCAGCGTCTTGTCTATCCATAACGCCGTGTTTAAAGGTGTTTTTAGTTATCAAGAACTTCAGTGCTTACCTGAGTTCCATAGCCGATATGTCCCTGAAGTGGCGGTAAGTGCGACTCACATCACGATGCTCAAAGCGGGAGTGATGACCGCAGATAAGATCAATGCGGTCAGCCCTACCTATGCAGAAGAGCTTAAAACCGAACTGGGTAGCCATGGCATGGCTTGGGAGTTTCAATATCGCGCAGCAGATTTGGTGGGTATCCTCAATGGCTGTGACTATTCGGCTTGGAATCCTCAGACAGACGCCTTTCTGCCGACGCGCTATGAAGCGACCTTGCACAGCATGGAGCAAGGCAAACGCGACTGTAAAGCGGCACTGCAACAACAAGTTGGGCTTCCCGTCAAAGATGTGGCGATGTTTGGCATGGTGTGTCGGTTGACGCATCAAAAAGGGGTGCACTATCTGCTGCCGATCCTGAGTGAGTTTTTAAAGCATGAAGCTCAATTAGTGATTGTCGGTACTGGTGATCCACTACTGGCGATGGAACTCAGAGATGTAGCTGCGCGTTTTGCTGATAAGCTTGTCTTTGTTGAAGCATACGATAACCAGCTTGCGCACTTGGTTGAAGCGGCTGCAGATTTCTTTCTAATGCCTTCTGAGTTTGAACCATGTGGTTTAAATCAGATCTACAGCATGGCGTATGGCACCTTACCAATCGTTCGTGGTGTGGGGGGGTTGAAAGACAGTGTGAATGATTACGACGCAAATCCTGCTGATGCAACCGGAATTGTTTTCCAAGATCCAACCCCTCAAGCTCTGTTGATCAGTATGCAGCGCGCGTTGCTTCTCTATGCGCAAAATCTAGCGGAAGTCCGCCGAGTACAAGTGCAAGCGATGCAGCAAGACTTTTGCTGGAGCAAAGCTGCTCAGCAATATTTAAATCTGTACAAAGCGGCGCTCAGGATTGGTTAACAAAGCGAAAAATTGAGTCAAAGGCACGGTTTTACGTGCCTTTTGCTTTTTTTATTCCAGCGCAAATCGCTATTGAGTCTTTTTATGGTAGGATTTCAGCCCTATATTTAGCTAAGAGTGAATGAGCGGTATAATCCATGCCTCAAACGTTACTGTTTCATAAAACCTATTTACATCCAACCAGTCAGGAGTGGGTGGTTTTTGTCCATGGCGCTGGAGGCAGCTCCTCAATATGGTTTAAACAGATCAAAGCGTATAAGCAACATTTCAATCTGCTATTGGTGGACTTAAGGGGACACGGAAAATCGAATCAGTTGTTTAAAGAGCTGATGAGCAGCCGCTACACGTTTAAAGCGGTGACGCACGATATTCTTCAGGTGCTAGATCATCTTAAAATCCACTCAGCCCATTTTGTCGGTATGTCTCTTGGCACCATTATTGTTAGAAATCTTGCGGAGATGGCAAGTGAACGCGTGAAATCGATGGTACTTGGTGGCGCTATTACTCGCTTAGATGCCCGCTCGCAGTTTTTGGTATCACTTGGCAATGTGGGTAAGCACATTCTCCCTTACATGTGGCTATATAAACTGTTCGCCTATATCGTCATGCCGCAAAAGAACCAGCAAGAATCCCGACACCTATTTATCCGTGAAGCAAAGAAATTGTGTCAAAAGGAGTTCAAGCGTTGGTTTATTCTGGCGGCGGAAGTTAACCCTCTGATGCGCTACTTCAAAGAAAGAGAACTGCCAATTCCAACGCTCTATTTGATGGGTGATAAAGATTACATGTTTATCAAACCAGTAAAAGAGATGGTTGCGGTTCATAAACAGAGTGAACTGTTGGAGATCCGAGATTGTGGGCATGTTTGCAACGTTGAACGCCCAGAAGAGTTTAATCGCTATTCAATCAATTTTATTCGCAGACAAATTCAAATTTAATCTATGTTTAACTGCTGGTGTCATGTTCGCCACAACACCAGCAGAGAGCAAATTGGCCCTCATTTTCCTCACCGCAGTTTGAACAGTACCAATGAGTAGCAACGCAGGGCTTCTGCAAGTACTCACTCACGATTTTCAGTGCTGCCTGGTATTGCTGAGGCTCATGTAGCCAAATATAGGGGTCACTCTCGCTGGTCGCGGGTAGCTCGCCTTTCAAGCCGAATAGCCCCTCTCCGTGTACTTCACACCTGATATTCTCATTTCGCAACAGTTGACAGACGATATGCGCCTCGACAGGGGAATTGGCAGTAAATACACGCATGACTTACCGTTCACTCTGTACAGTAGACTGAGGGCGATATTTGTTCATCAACCATTTCACTACGATAGGAAAAAGCCCGAGTAATAGAAACGACAGCAAAACGGCAGGCGAAACGATCCCAGAGAGTGAATCGATCTCGGCGATTTGTGTCCCCGCGTTGAGATAGACAACGGTGCCGGGTAGCATGCCAACTTGACTGGTTAAGTAAAAGCGACTGGCTGTCATTTTACTTAGCCCCATCAGAAGGTTAATCAGAAAAAAAGGAAACACAGGGATAAGTCGAAGTGATAGAAGATAGAAAGATCCATCTCGCCCAACACCTTGATTAATGGCTTGTAACTTGTCAGCAAATTTCTTTTGCACCCACTCTCTGAGCAAATATCGACTGCTTAAAAAAGCTAATGTAGCGCCTACCGTGCTCGCGAAAGAGACGAGCAGTAAACTAAACCAAAACCCGAACAAGGCAGCACCGAGTAAGGTAACGACAGTGGCGCCGGGGATGGAGAAAGCAGTCAGAGCGACGTATAGGACAAAGTAACTGATTGCGGCCGTTAGCCAGTGTTGGCTGATATAGTCGCTAAGGAGCTGCTGTTGAGCTTTGGCATTTTCTAAAGTGAGGTAGGGAGCAAAATGGTAGACCAAAATAGCCATCACACTGACTAAAATAAGGCCAAAAAGCATTTTTCTATTCATCGCATTTTTCCAAGTTTAATTCTCTAATCTAAGACAGGGAAAAGCACAAAAAAATTTCAGGCAAGGCGAAAAAAACTAAGCAGAGTAAAGAGGAAGCGGAGTAAAGAAAAGCCACTTCGTTGCAGAGGTGGCTTTCAGAAACTTACTCAAGCTTAAGAGGAAAGCTTATTAACTAACTCATCTCGGCGTTTTTGAGGGATGACGCTCCAGTGAGTTCCATTGATAGCGCCTTCTAACGCCCACAACAGCTCAAGGCTAACACTTCCACTGTGCGTGTTTTTGATCGCTTCATAAGCCCCAACAGAACCGTGCATTTCCAACTGCTCAACCGTTTCAATACCTGCTTTTTTCAGCATGCGCTCAGTCGCCAGCCTTAGATTTGGCAAATCTTTCAGACGATCGGGTTTGGCAACGGCTTGAAGCTCTTTCTCTTTTCGGGCGCTGTCCAAAGCTTGTCTTGCGACGCTCATCAGTGCAGTCTTGTTATCCCAAAGGGAATCGGTTACCGCGTAGTATTTGGTAACAACAGGGAAGCCACGTTTTTTGTAAACATAAGGCTTAAGGCCCTGTTTTTCGAACAATGAGGTTGTGTTTTGATCCGCGCGAATATGAAGCTGATCTTTGACGACCAATGCAAACATGGTCTCATCTGCAAAAAGGCCGAATCCGCCAAACATAGAGCGAGATTTTATCGCACCAAGTTGCTCAAAAAGCTTCATTGAATCTTTGAGTATCGGTTTATCCATGATGTGTTATCTCGGTGTAATTATAATTACGCCACCCATAAATCAGGTCCGAGAGATTAGCAAACCAATGCATACAAGATGTCATTAGAGAGTCAACTCAATGTAATGCATTTTTGCCATCGGGAACCCCGCTACCTACCAAACAACATTTGGTTTAGGCCGGAGGCTTTGCGTCCCACCTTTTCAGATGGTTTGCCCTGTGCGTGACAGCTAAAGGATACGATTTCTATTGGACTAACATCACATTTTAGAATTAAAAGTGTGATCTTGGTTCAGGTAATAGTTTGCGGAAAATGAGCCAAAACTCGTGTACGAAAATATCTTGTTATTTGTCACAATAATGATTTTGTTTTGACACAAAAAAATAGACGCCGAATAGCGTCTATTTTTTAACAATGTCAGTTCAGTTTTTTAACTGTGTCGCGAATAACGATTTCTGGATGCATCTCAAAAATGCGTTTATCGTGCTCTTTGTCTTTAATGCGCTCAAGTAGAATTTCAAATGCATTTTTACCGACACGACGTTTTGGTTGGTGAATGGTGGTAAGCGGCGGAGAGAAGTACTCGGCCAGTTCAATATTGTCGTAACCGATCACCGACATGTCTTCAGGAATACGGATACCGAGCTGTTGCAAACGGCTCATTAGGCCAAGTGCCATGGTGTCGTTAAAGCAGAAAATGGCCGTTGGACGATCGTCCCAAGAGGCGATCTTATCAGCGACCAATACGGCTGTATCACATTCAAAGTTACCTTCTAAGATCCAATCTTGATTGACCGCTAGGTTTGCCTCTGCCATTGCGCGTTTAAAACCAAGAATTCGCTCCTGACACGCGGCTTTTTCGAAATGACCGCTCAGGCAGGCAATTTTGCTGTGACCGTTATCAATCAGATATTTGGTTGCGAGATAGCCACCTTCTTCTGAGTTGTCGATGATCTTGTCGGCTTGCGAGCTAATCGGGCCCCAGTCCATGATTACTTTTGGAATATCGGCGTGTCTATCGAGCATTTCACGCAGCTCTTCGGTCAAATCTGAACACATCACCAAGATACCGTCGACGCGTTTTTCAGCCAGCATGCGGATATAGTCGCGCTGCTTTTCATAGATGCCACCAGTGTTACATAGAATCAAGGTATAGCCTTGGCGGTAGCAGTAGCTTTCTACGCCGTCAATCACTTCAGAGAAAAAGAGATTGGTTGACTGAGTAACGAGCATGCCAATAGTACGAGTCGTATTGCATTTCAAGCTGCGTGCGACGGCGCTAGGCGCGTAATTGAGTTCATCCACCGCCTTCATCACTTTTTCTTGCGTTGTTTCTGCAACAAAGCGGGTTTTATTGATCACGTGTGAAACTGTCGTGGTTGATACGCCGGCTAAACGTGCGACATCTTTAATTGTGGCCATAATTTTGTCCTGTCCAAGGTTACCGCGGGGAACATTGAGCCGGGTAACGCTCTTGCTACCTTTCTTCGAATCGGTCTTGAACATGGAGAGACCCAAGAAAAGCAGCAGCTTAGCTAAAAAAACACAAAAACCGCTGTTTTTCAGCGGTTTGCATTAAATTCATATTTTATCGTTTGCGGTCTCAATTTTATATCGAGATACGTCAGCAGGCAACCAGCTCAGCACGCGAATATTGTATCCGTGTTCACACTTTATTGGTTAATCTTCAGTCGAGTGATTGCTCTATTGATAGGCCTGTAATTATTATCCAAGTAAATAGTCACTGTCCAGTTTACAAAATGCAATTAATAGTTTTGCAACGCTGGTGTAGAAGTCAAACTGGTCGTGTTGAAGACACTGCTGGTGAAATTGCGGCAGCCAAGACAGCAGCATATCTTCAATGAACTGTTGCTGCTTGGCAAAGGCGGCTTCCATATGGCGCTCTTGCTCCAGCTCATTCGAACGGATAATCAGATGGCCTAAAAAATCCAGTTGAATAGCGAGATGATCCGCAGGTTCATTGAGAGTGTCGCTCACTCTCACGCCGTGCTCTGTCATCAGCTTTTCCATCATTCTGGCTGGTTCGGCGTTGAGTAACCCTGATTGGTCGAGGTAAACGGAAGCGTAGGGTAGAGCGCCATGTTTTGCGCTTTTCAGAAACAGATCGCAAAAGTCTGCGGCCAGTTCAAGTTGAGCATCTTTACGCTCAAGCAGTTTATTCAACGTTTGTACCAGTTGCTGCACTTCAACCCGCAAACGGTCATTTTCTGCTAAACCACAAAGAAATGAGCGAATCTCTGCGCTGTGATATTTGTCCAGTTCCACTTGGCTCAACTCTTTGGCGAAAAGGCTTGAAAGCCACCAGTAAATTTCGGCACGCTTTTCGTTGAAGGCTTTGATCTCTTGCATTTTCTTTGTGCTCCTCAAGGTTTCTCTTATTAGTTTAACCAATAAAAATGAACAGCGGTCACCCTGATTATTAATGGATTATTTAATTATATGTCGGCTTGTAAATGGGTGAAAAATAAGCTTGTCTTGAATCAATAAAAGCCGAGATTATTGTGCTAACTTTGCTCTGACGCTAGAAATGTGACTGTTTATGAATAGAATGAATCGGCGTAGAGAAGAATGACAGAAAGTGGTGTAAATGAGCTATCACGTATTAGTCGTAGAAGATGATGTAGTGACACGAGCCAAATTGGTGGGTTACTTCCAAAATGAAGGATATACCGTCAGTGAAGCAGAGAGCGGCGTAGAAATGCGTGAGGTATTGAACAGCCAAACCATCGATTTGGTGATGTTGGACATTAATCTCACTGGAGAAGATGGCTTGCTTTTGACGCGGGAACTGCGTGGCCAATCGGATATCGGCATCATATTAGTAACAGGCCGCACGGATAGCATAGACAAAATTGTCGGTTTGGAGATGGGCGCGGATGATTACGTGACCAAACCGTTTGAGTTAAGAGAGCTGCTAGTTCGGGTGAAAAACCTCTTGTGGCGGATGTCGTTAACCGATACGGCTAAGCAAAAAGGGCGTGCTGACGAACAGGAGCAGCACGTTGTGCGCTTTGCAGATTGGACGTTTGACATTCATCGTCGTGCATTGAGCCGCAATGGCGAACCGGTAAAATTAACCAAGGCCGAATATGAGTTATTGGTGGCACTCTCGTCGTACCCAAATCAGGTGTTAAGCCGTGAGCGTATTCTAAACATGATTAGCCATCGCGTTGATGCGCCCAATGATCGCACCATCGATGTGTTGATTCGCCGCATGCGTGCCAAAATGGAGTTTGACCCGAAGAACCCGCAAATTTTTGTCACGGTTCACGGAGAAGGCTATATGTTTGCAGGGGATTAAGAGCCATAAATGCGCCAAAGCAGAGCGCTTGATCTCAATGTCGAACAATAAAAAACGAGCTGCGCAGACAGCTCGTTTTTTATGGATAGAATTTTATTTTCAAGCAGGACTTTTCGCGGCGACTTTTTCGTTGTTGGGAGTGGTGGTCAACAAGTCGCGCAAAGATTGCCAAATGAGACCCAAGGTTTCATACCAATAGCGTTCGGTCTGCTCTAAATAGAGCGCTTTCGGCGCGTATTTGTCCCAAGCCTGAGTGATCTCTTTTTGCGCCAAATAGTTGGTTGGTGCTGGCAAAGGGGTTAAGCCTGCATCGTTAAACTCTTTCAAAGCTCGGTTCATATGGCTAGCTGAGGTAACCAGCACCAACTGCTTCTGCCGAACAAAAGCGGCAGCCTGACGCGCTTCTTCCCAAGTATCTTTGGCATCTTCCAATAAGATAATATCGGATTTCGCTACCCCCAGCGCTAAAGCGACGTTTGCCATCATCCGGGCATGACTAATTTCAGAGCCGCCAGCGTAACCAGACAAAATCATTTTTGCCCCAGGGTACATGCGCAAAATACGAATACCTTCAGCAAGGCGCATCAATGCGGTGCGACTGAGTTCAGAGGTCGGAGGAATTTGGTCGTCCACCACATGACCATTACCCAATACCATCACATAATCGACACTTTGTACTTCAGGTAAAAAAACCGAGTATTGGCGCTCTAAAGGCATTAAAAGTTTGCTGGCAACGGGTTGGAATGAAACCAGAAAAATACCGATAAAAGAGAATAAAATGACAAAGCAACCTGTTTTTTGCCTGGTGGTAAACATAATCAACATCAGGCCGAGCAGGCCGATGATGAGTAGTGCAGGCAAAGGCATGAGAAGCGCCGATACCGCTTTTTTCAGCTCAAACATACAGAAATAGTCCGAAAAAACATCACTTGACAGTAAAAAAGAGAGAATCCCTCTTTATTCCTGCTTTCCTTATGACAGAATAGCAGCACGATTCGATATGATAACCCAAGCCGCAGTGAACCAAGACCGTAATTTCGACGATATTGCCCACAAATTTGCAAAAAATATTTACGGATCAGATAAAGGAGAGATCCGCCAAGTGATTGTTTGGGAAGACCTTGAACGGGTTTTAACCGCAATCGATGGTGACAAGAAGGCGCTGACTATTCTCGATGCGGGTGGTGGCTTAGCGCAAATGTCGCAAAAGCTTGCTAAGCTCGGACATCAGGTCGCGTTATGTGATCTATCTTCTGAAATGCTGCAATTGGCTGAACAGGATATTGCAAAAAACGGTTTGCTTGCGCAGTATCGCCTGATCCATTCTCCGGTGCAGTCCATCGCTGAACATTTGGATCAGCCAATAGATTTATTGCTGTTTCACGCGGTGATGGAGTGGTTAGCCGATCCGAAAAGCGCGTTAGAGACACTGCTTGCGCAAGTGAAACCGGGCGGGGCGGCATCCATCATGTTCTATAACCATCATGGCTTGGTTTATAAAAATGTGGTGTGCGGCAATATTCCGCATGTTTTACAAGGCATGCCACATCGAAAACGCTTTAAACTGCAACCGCAGCAAGGTCTGGATCCACAACAGGTTTATCAGTGGATTGAAGACGCAGGATTTGAGATTGGTGGAAAATCCGGTATTCGCTGTTTTAGCGACTACATAGGTAACCGGCAGAATATGGGTGACTACCAGTATGAAGACGTGTTGGCACTGGAAAGGCAATTGTGCCGACAAGAACCATACCTCTCGCTAGGCCGATACATCCATGTATGGGCGAAAAAGAAAGAAAAGCAGGAATAACAATGAGTGAGACAACTCTCAATGCTGCAGAGCAACCAATCGATGAATTGGTGAGCTGGGTTAAGCAGCACGATTTCTCATTGAACCTGACCACAGAACGTCTGGCATTTTTGATAGCCATCGCGGTGTTAAGTAACGAAAGGTTTGATGAAGAGTTGGGTGAAGGTGAATTGCATGATGCATTTACTATCGTCACTCGATTATTTGAAGAAACAGGCGAGGCGTCGGCGTTTCGAGCCAACAACGCAATTAACGAACTGGTTAAACAGCGCCTTATTAGCCGATTTACCAGTGAAGTGACCGAGGGAGCCAGTATCTATCGTTTGTCACCACTGGCGATAGGCATCACTGACTATTACGTCCGTCACCGCGAATTTTCCAAACTTCGCCTCTCGATTCAGCTCTCTATGGTGGCTGGTGAAATGGCCAGAGCCATTGACGCCGCTCAGAAGGGGGGAACCGCAGGGCATTGGAAGAAAAATGTCTACGGGGTGCTCAAGTACTCGGTCGGTGAGATTTTTGATCAGATCGATCTCAACCAGCGTGTGATGGATGAACAGCAGCAATCGGTTAAACAGCAGATTGCCGACTTGCTCAACAAAGACTGGCGTGATGCGATCAACAACTGTGAGTCTCTGCTGTCTGAAACCTCCAATACACTCAAAGAGTTACAAGATACGCTACAAGCGGCAGGCGACGAGCTACAAACGCAGATTTTGGATATCCAAGAGCTGGTTTATGGCGATCCTGAACTGGAGTTTATTGAGGAGACGCTGTTTGGTTTGCAGATGAAGCTTGATCGCATCGTCAGTTGGGGACAGCAGGCGATTGATTTGTGGATCGGCTATGACCGCCACGTGCACAAGTTCATCCGTACGGCTATCGATATGGATAAGAACCGCGCCTTTAGTTCGCGCCTACGCCAATCGGTGAAGGACTACTTTGATCTGCCTTGGTATCTCACCTATGCCGATGCAGAGCGCCTGAGCGATCTTCGCGATGAAGCGCTGATGCTGCGTGATGAAGAAGTCACCGGACAAGTCCCCACAGAAGTGGAATATGAAGAGTTTCAACAAGTCAATGATGAGCTTGCTGAGCGCATTGGCGGCATGCTTAAAGCGCATAAAGAGCAGGGCAGACCGATTGATCTCGGCACAGTACTGCGCGATTACCTCGCGCAACACCCTCAGACTCATCATTTTGATTTAGCACGAATGGTTATCGACCAAGCGGTCCGTCTTGGTTATTCCGAGTCGGATTATCAGGCGATTCAGCCCGATTGGCAGGCGATCAACGATTTTGGTGCAAAGGTACAAGCAAATGTCATCGACCGATATTAATGAATACATGCCAGAGAATCTGGCCAAAGCGATTTGTAACCCGCTTTTTCCCGCTTTAGATAGCATGCTGCGTGCAGGCCGTCACATCTCCAGCGAAGATCTGGATAACCACGCGCTACTTTGTGACTTTGAAGTCGAGCTATCGTCTTTTTATCAGCGTTACAACACCGAGCTGGTGAAAGCGCCCGAAGGCTTTTTCTATCTGCGTCCGCGCTCGACCTCGCTGATTGGCCGCAGTGTTTTGTCTGAACTGGACATGCTGGTGGGCAAAGTGCTCTGTTTTCTTTATCTCAGCCCAGAACGTTTGGCGCACGAAGGCATCTTCACCAATCAAGAACTGTACGAAGAGCTGCTAGCGTTGGCAGATGAGAAGAAGCTGATGAAGTTGGTCACTAATCGCGCTTCGGGCTCTGATCTTGATCGCGAAAAGCTGTTTGAGAAAGTGCGCACCTCACTTCGTCGTCTGCGCCGTCTTGGTATGATCATCCATATCGGTGATACCGGTAAGTTCAGCATCAGTGAAGCGGTATTCCGCTTTGGCGCTGACGTTCGCCTTGGCGATGACATGCGTGAAGCGCAGCTTCGCCTCATCCGTGACGGTGAAGCGGTGGTGCACACCAAAGAGCCAACACAAGGCAGCTTATTGGCTGATGAAGACGATAGTGAATTTAACGAGCAAGCAGAATTAGAGGGTGAAGCATGATTGAAAGAGGTAAGTATCAATCGCTGACCATGGTCAACTGGAACGGCTTCTTTGCTCGTACTTTTGATATCGATGGTCTGGTGACGACTCTCTCGGGCGGCAACGGCGCGGGTAAATCGACCACCATGGCGGCATTTATCACCGCTTTGATCCCTGACCAAAGCTTGTTGCATTTTCGCAATACCACTGAAGCAGGGAGTAGCCAAGCTTCACGTGACAAAGGTCTCTACGGTAAATTGCAGCCAGGTGCCTGCTATGCGGCGCTGGATGTGGTGAACTCGCGCAATCAACGTTTGCTGTTTGCAGTGAAACTGCAGCAAGTGGCAGGTCGCGATAAAAAAGTCGACATCAAACCGTTTGTGATTCAAGGCTTGCCGAGCCATGTGAAGCCGACCGATGTGCTGATCGAAACCGTTTCGTCAACTCAGGCTCGCGTGCGCCAATTGAATGACGTGAAAGAGTGTGTCGGCCAATTTGAAGGCGCACATTTTAAATCGTTCCCATCGATTGTCGATTATCACTCGCAAATGTTTGAGTTTGGCGTAATCCCGAAAAAGCTGCGTAACTCGAGCGACCGCTCTAAGTTCTACCGCCTGATTGAAGCCTCGCTTTATGGTGGTATCTCAAGCGCAATCACCCGCTCTTTGCGCGATTATCTCTTACCGCAAAACGGTGGGGTGAAAAAAGCCTTCCAAGACATGGAATCGGCTCTGCGCGAAAACCGCATGACGCTGGAAGCGATAAAAACCACGCAGGCGGATCGTGATCTGTTCAAACACCTGATCACCGAATCAACCAATTACGTGGCTGCTGATTACATGCGCCACGCCAACGATCGCCGCAACAAGTTAGAACAAACACTTTCTCTGCGCTCTGAGCTGTTTGGCTCACGCGAAATGCTGATTGAGCAAAATAGCTTACTGACTCGCGTTCAGGAAGAGCTGGCGCTGTTGATCGAGTCGGAATCAGCATTAGAACAAGATTATCAAGCGGCGTCGGATCACTTGCAGTTGGTACAAAACGCCTTGCGTCAACAAGAGAAGATCGAGCGTTACCAAGAAGATCTTGAAGAACTGAACGAGCGTCTCGAAGAGCAGAGCATGGTCGTTGAGGAAGCGCAAGAGCGCGTATTGATGGTCGAAGAGCAAGCGACGGTTGCCGAAGAAGAGGTCGACAGCCTCAAGACTCAGCTCGCTGACTATCAGCAGGCGCTGGATGTGCAACAAACGCGCGCGCTTCAATACCAGCAAGCGGTGCAAGCGCTGGAAAAAGCCAAACTGCTGCTTGGCAATGATGAACTGAGCGCGGAAAGTGCACCGTCATTGGTTGCACAGCTCAAAGAGAGCGAAGCGCAGCAAACCCAAGCCCTATTAGCGCTTAAACATAAACTGGATATGTCTTCGGCCGCTGCGCAGCAGTTTGAAACGGCGCTCAAGTGGTTACAAAGTATCACCGGCCCCGTTGAGCGTGCGTCAGCAGCAGAGAAAGCTCGCAGCGTCATGCAACAAGCGCGTGAGGCGCAGCAGTTGCTGAGCAATGAATCGCAGTGGCGCGCACAGCATCGTGATTTGGAACGTAGCCTGAACGCACAGCGTCAAGCCCGAGAAATGGCGGATGAATATCGCAAGCAGCACAATGTCTCGCTAAGCGATGAACTGGTGTTCGAGCAGGAGCGTGAGCGTCACCACGAGCTGATTGATTCTCTGGAGATGAGCTTAGAAGAAGCCCGTGAACAGCGCAGTGAGCAGCGCCGTCTTGAACAAGACACCCGCGCTGAGATCGAACATTTGCAAGCGCTCGCGCCGAGTTGGATTGCGGCCAATGATGCGCTGGCGAAACTCCGAGAGCAAAGTGGCGCCGAGCTTGCCGACAGCCAATCGGTAATGTCACAGATGCAGATGGTGCTCGAGCGCGAAAAAACGCTGTCAGTGAGCAAAGACAAATTGGCAGAGCGACGCGCCAAACTAGAAAGCGAGATTGGGCGTTTGGCATCGCCGGGCGGCTCGAACGATCCGCGCTTGAAAGGTCTAGCAGATACGCTTGGCGGGGTCCTGCTATCGGAGATTTACGATGACATCACCATCGATGATGCGCCGTACTTTAGTGCCATGTACGGCCCAGCGCGTCATGCCATCGTGGTGTCTGATCTGTCCGGTATCGAAGAGAAATTAGTTGAGCTCGACGACTGTCCCGAAGATCTCTACATCATTGAAGGAGATATCGACGCCTTTGATGACAGTTCATTCAACGCCGAAGAGCTGCATGGTGCGGTATGCGTGCGCTTGAATGAGCGTCAAATGCGTTACTCGCGCTTACCGGAAATTCCACTGTTCGGCCGTGCGGCGCGTGAGCAGCGTTTAGAATTGCTGCGAAGCGAGCGTGAAGAGGTGGTTGAGCAGCATGCTAAAGCGGCGTTTGATGCGCAGAAAATGCAGCGTCTGTTCCAAGCCTTCAACCAGTTTGTTGCTGAACATATCCAAGTTGCGTTTGCCGCTGACCCTGAGCTGGCGCTGAGTAAAGCGCGTGATACGCACAACCAGTTGACTCGCACCTTAAGCGAGTTAGAAGGCAAAGAGCAACAATATCGCGCGCAGATCAGTAGCAGTAAGCAAGCCTTGGTGCTACTAGACAAACTTGCGCCGAACATGCGATTGGTTGACGACGAGACGATCGAAGCGCGCTTTGCCGAAGTTGAAGCGCAAATCAGCCAACTTACTCAAGCGAAAGCCTTTATCAGCGAGCATGGAAAATCGGTCGCGGAACTGGAAAAAATGGCGTCGGTGTTGGAGGCTGATCCAGAGCAGTTTGACGCGCTTGAGGCCCAGGTTGCGCGCGCCGATCTCGCTCTGCAAGATCTGAAAAAGCAGATTTTTGCGCTGTCGGATCTGGTGGAACGTCGCCACTACTTTGCTTATTCCGATTCGGTTGCTCTGCTTAACCAAGGCAGCGAGTTCAGTGAACAGCTTCGCGCCAAGTTGGTGGAAGCGGAGCGCAGCCGTACACGTTATCGCGAAGCGCTGAAACAAGCCCAAGGGCAAATGAATCAGTACAATCAGGTGCTGGCTTCACTTAAGAGTTCGTATCAAGCCAAACTGGAAACGGTACAAGAGTTTAAGCAAGAGTTGGCAGAGTTTGGTGTGCATGCCGATGACGGCGCGCAAGAGCGAGCCATTCGTCGTCGTGATGAACTGCATGAGCGCCTGCACACTTCGCGCAGTCGCAAGAGCGAATACGAGCGCACCATCACCTCGACCGAGCTTGAAATGAAAGGCCTCGCCAAGCGTCTGAAAAAAGTGCAGAAAGATTACAGCGATCTGCGCACTTTTGTTGTGGCCGCCAAAGCAGGTTGGTGCTCGGTATTGCGTTTAGCACGCGAAAACGACGTTGAACGTCGTCTGCACAAACGTGAGCTCGCTTACCTTTCGGCCGATGAGCTGCGCTCAATGTCGGATAAATCGCTCGGCGCGTTGCGTTTAGCGGTGGCGAATAATGACGATCTGCGTGACGCGCTGCGTTTGTCGGAAGATAACTCGCGTCCAGAACGCAAAGTCCTGTTCTACATTGCGGTGTATCAGCATCTGCGTGAGCGCATCCGCCAAGACATCATCCGTACCGATGATCCGGTGGAAGCGATTGAAGAGATGGAAGTGGAACTGGCTCGTTTGACTGAAGAATTGACGCTGCGCGAAAACCGCCTAGCGATCAGTTCGGAATCGGCCGCGAGTATCATCCAGAAAACCATTCAGCGTGAGCAAAATCGTATCCGCATGCTTAACCAAGGCTTGTCCAACATCGCCTTTGGTCAGGTGAAAGGGGTGCGACTGAATGTCAAAGTGCGGGAAAGCCATGAACTGTTACTGAACGGTTTGGCAGCGCAGCAAGAACAGCACAAAGATCTGTTTGAATCGCCGCGTTACACCTTCTCGGAAGCGATGGCGAAACTGTTCCAACGCGTTAATCCACACATTGATATGGGCCAACGCTCGCCGCAAGTCCTTGGTGAAGAACTGCTCGATTACCGCAATTACCTCGAGTTGAGCATTGAGGTCAACCGTGGTTCAGATGGTTGGTTACAGGCCGAATCGGGCGCGCTATCGACCGGTGAAGCGATCGGTACTGGTCAGTCGATTTTGCTGATGGTGGTGCAAAGTTGGGAAGAAGAGTCGCGTCGTTTGCGCAGCAAAGACATTGTCCCTTGTCGCTTGCTGTTCCTAGATGAAGCCGCGCGTCTCGATGCGAAATCGATCTCGACGCTGTTCGAGCTGTGTGATCGTCTCGACATGCAACTCTTGATCGCCGCGCCTGAGAACATCAGCCCGGAGAAAGGCACAACCTACAAACTGGTGCGCAAAGTGTTTAAAGATCATGAACACGTGCACGTGGTTGGACTGCGCGGATTTGGTCAAGAGAAGAAGCCAAAGAGCGAGGCTCAGGAGCTGCTGGAAGCGTTCTAATCCTTCCAATGTAAGTTAAACACCCGCCCGATATGGCGGGTGTTTTTGATTTTGGCCGAAATTAAAAGCAAAAAATGCCGATCATCACCGCATGTTCGCTACCAATTGCAACTGTTCGTTATGTGAACGGGATGTTAATATAAACCAGCGATGACAGAGGAAGATGCAATGAATGCACTGGTGAAACCTGAAACGGAAATCCATCTTGAAGCAACACCCGCTCAGGCAGTCAATGAGCTTGAGTCTTGGTTTGATGCGCTCAAACGCGCTTATCAGCAAGATCCAATGCCAAGCTTTAGCCAAAGAAAGCAGTGGTTGCTGGCGCTGAAAAAACAGTTAAGCCGCTATCAAGACCTCCTTGCGCAGGCGATGAGTGACGATTTTGCTGGCCGCAGCGTGACCGAGTCGAAAATGGCTGACGTACTCGCGCCGATTTTAGACATCAACCACGTTGTGCGCCATTTAAAAGGTTGGATGAAAGTGCGCCGCCGTGCCACAGAGCTGATGTTTAAGGGCAATAAACTTGAGTTGCGTTATCAGCCCAAAGGGGTGGTCGGGATCATTTGCCCGTGGAATTTTCCGATTTATCTTTCTGTTGGGCCACTTATCACCGCCTTGGCGGCAGGCAATCGCTGCATGATAAAAATGCCGCCAAACTGCCCGAGAACCAGCCAAATCTTAAGGCAGATGTTGAGTGAAATTTTCCCGCAAGACTTGGTTTGTGTGGTGGATGGCACTCACCCTCAAGCGATGCAGATCTCTCACCTTCCGTTTGACCATTTGGTGTTTACCGGATCGCCAGCCAGCGGACGGGTTATCATGGCGAATGCGGCTGCCAATCTCACCCCAGTGACTTTGGAGCTCGGTGGTAAATCGCCAGCCATTGTGCTGGAGGATTTTGATATCAATCAGGCGGCGCAGCGTATCGCCCATGGCAAAGGGTTTAATGCAGGGCAGATTTGCATCGCACCTGACTACGCCTTTGTACCGCAAGCGAAAGTGGCCGCGTTTGTGACGGCACTGAAACAAGCGCACAGCAAAATGTATCACCAGCTTTCTGGTAATCAGGATTACACCTCGCTGGTGGATGAGGCGCAATACCAACGTTTTCATGAGCTTCTGGCGGATGCCCGTGAAAAAGGCGCAGAGATAACACAATGTCTTGAGTATGGCGATGGCAGACAGACGCCGCTTTATGTGGCGACGCAACTAACGCCACAGATGCGCATTTGTCAGGAAGAGATTTTTGGTCCACTGCTTCCCGTGCACGGCTATCAAAATGTGGACGAGGTGATTGACTATATCAACCAACGTCCACGGCCGCTGGCTTGTTACCTCTTTAGCCACGATGAGGCTCAGCGCGAGCAAATCCTAGAGAAGACCCATAGCGGCGGCGTCACCATCAACGATTGGGGCTGGCATGTGATGAACCATTCGGTGCCGTTTGGCGGGATTGGCAATTCCGGCATCGGTAACTATCACGGTGAAGAAGGGTTTCGTGAGCTAAGCCATGCGCGCAGCGTTTTGCTGATGCGAGATTGGTTCCCGATCAGTCTGTTTTCCCCACCCTATGGCCGTTTGATTCAAAAGCTGGTTCTTAGGCTGTTTGTCGGCAAGGCCGATAAGCATTTATAAGGTCGATGGCTGATGTGACTTGTCCGCTTGCATCTTAGCCCAGTCGAAAACAGCCAGTCGAAAACAGCCAGTCGAAAACAGCCAGCCGAAAACAGCCAGCCGAAAACAGAAAGTGAGATAGGCAGAAAAAGGCCCACATTGGTTGTGGGCCGTTGTAGCGACTAATCGCGTGATTTGATTACGCTGAACTGCCGAACAGAGTAGGCGACACGCTCTGCCGGTGTTGGATACGTGAGCTGAGTACCTAAATTTTCAATATGGTGCAGCCTTGGTAGCAAGCCGCAGCCATTGGCTATCTGAATTGCTAACCCCGGACGAGCGTTGAGCTCCAGCACCATCGGTCCTTCTTCTTTATCCAACACCATGTCGGTGCCAATATAGCCAAGCCCGGTCATTTCCCATGCGCTGGCGGCCAATGTGAGTAAACGCTCCCAATGGGGGACCTGTAGCGTTGCCAGCTCTTTGCCGGTATCTGGGTGATGGGTGACCGGCTGGTTAAATTGCACCGCGCGCACCGCTTTACCTGTCGCAATGTCGATACCCACTCCGACAGCGCCTTGGTGCAAGTTGGCTTTGCCATCGGATGCGGCCGTCGAGCAGCGCATCATCGCCATGATCGGATAGCCTTTGAAGACAATAATGCGCACATCCGGTACCCCTTCAAAACTGAAACCGTCGAAACAGTCATCAAATTTGATGAGGTTTTCCACCACCGCAACGTCGTTTTTTCCGCCCAGAGAAAAGAGTCCGGCCAGTGTATTACTTAAATGGCGCTCGACTTCCTCTTTATTGATGGTGGCCCCAGAGGGTTTGGTATACACGCCATCTTTGTGCGAAGTGACCACCAAAATGCCTTTACCCCCGCTGCCACGCGCTGGTTTGATAACAAAGCCAGGCCAGCTTTTGACCATCTCATGAATGGTTTTAACTTCAACTTGATTGCTGATCACACCAATCAATTGCGGCACCGTACACCCAGCGCGCTGGGCGATGATTTTGGTTTGCAGCTTGTCATCCACCAAAGGGTATTTTGAACGATCGTTATAGCGCCCAATGTAGCTATGGTTGCGCTTGTTCATACCCATAATGCCTTTGCGGCGCAGCTTAAACGGCGAGGTGTAGTTGGACAAAATCGATAGCATCAATTAGTCCTCCACCAGAGGCTTGAAGCGGCGCAACTCGGTGATACGGTAACCTGTGTAAGTACCCAACAGCAAAATAGCGGCAAGAACGATCAACTGTAGGCCGATAAAATTAAAGGTCAGATGCTGCACATAGCTGTTGGTCATACCAAGGTAGACCAATACGGCGGTAAAGAGCGAGCCACCACCTTGCAAGATAACCTCTTTGGCGCCTTCCTCTTCCCACAGAATGGACATACGTTCAATAGTCCAAGACAAGATAATCATCGGGAAGAAGGTGATTGAAAGCCCTTCTGTCAAACCGATCTTAAACGCCACCACGGTAAAAATGGAGATGATTAAGATCACCGTTATGATCACCGCCGATATCCGTGCGACCAACAGTAGGTTGAGCTTGGACAGATAGCTGCGGATGATTAAACCGGTGCCGACGATCAGCAAAAAGCCGACAATGCCTGTGACCAGTTGCGTCTGTACGAACGCCACTGCGATAAGTACTGGCATAAAGGTGCCGGAGGTTTTCAGGCCGATAATCACCCTGAGGAAAACGACAATCAGCGCGCCAATCGGGATCAACATGATGGTTTTAAACATCGCCTGCTCTTCAAGCGGCAAGCTGTGAATAGAAAGGTTTAGCAACCCATCAGCTTCAACCTTGTTGTTGGTCGCTTGCTGCGGAGAGATGTCCTGAGCAATCATCGAAAAGTGCACTTGGCTGTTCTGACCGCCCATCAAATCTAACAAAGAGATGTTGGATTCATCCCAAACCAGTAGGTTGGCCGATGTCGCGTGTTGCACTGAATTGGGTGAAAACAGCACCCAATCTTGGCCATTCCATACTTGGACCATCGGTTGAATCATTTGGCGGCGACGCCCATCTTCGAGCTCGATGACGCCGACAATTTTGCTCTGTACTTCGGCACTCGAAAGCAGTTTATATAACGTCGTGGTTTTGTCTTGGTTGTTGAGCAGCAGTGCCGCACTTTGGCTATCGGGATCATTGAGCGTTTTGATCAGTTCACGCGTAAACGTCACGTTGTCTGAAGAACGGCTCATTGCTTGATTGATCAATGCATCGGCCGCGGTTTGCTCGGGGCTGGTAAACGTGGGCTTTTCGATGGTTTCTGCCGGAGGGTTCGGCGTGGCTTTGGCGTGCGGGTCAACCAAAAACTGGGTTTTGTAATAAATCGTCTGTGCGCCAGAAGCTTTGCGAATCGACCACTCTGCGCGGCGGCCTGAATCCGTATTAACGTAGGAAACACCGTAACCCGGCGAGGAGGCCGTTTCACTAATCAAGGTAAAACCGTTTTGCGTATTTGGAGCGGCAAGAGAGGCTTTTACCTCCTGGCCTTGCGCGTTAAATTCAATTCGCGCCTCAATATCCCAAATTTGCCGGCTTTCGCCAGGAGTCCAAGGAACACCATAAGTCTGGTGTCTAAAAACGCTTAAAGTCACGCCGGCGACAATAAGCAAGACAATGGATAGGTAAAAAGGAACTCGGGAAGTCATAGTCTACCTTATTTCTTATTTGTTTCGCTCTGAATGTACGCGCGACTGACGTCCACCAGAGCGATATCGCGAATAAACTCGCGGCCAAGCAGGACCGGATGGCTCATCTGTGAGCGGTCTGCCAATGTAAATTGTGCTTTTTCATGAATCGCCCCCACTTTCACCCACAGCTCAACGACCGCGCGGCGTTCGGTTTCATCATTGGTGGACTGACGGATTTTGACGAAGCGAATAATCGGCGCTTCAATCCAATTTTCCTCGGTTGCGGGTTGGGTGCTGTCGGCGAGATGAAAACGTACCCACTGCTTGCTATTGCGCTCAAAGATTTCAATGTCAACTGCATTGAGTGAAGAGGTTGCCGCACCTGTATCCACGCGCGCATCAAAAGACTGTTTAATCGAATCAATCGTCACTTTTTCAATCGCACCGAGGACTATCTCCGCTTTGGTTGGTACGTGCTTGACTGTAACCACTTCGGGCTTGGCAACTTTAGGCGCAGGAACGGTAATTGGTGCTTGAGGTTGCGGCATTCCCGCGATTTTTTTCTCTAATTCGAGGATTTTATTTTCCAAGCTTTCGATGTAATCGGATTGGTTGGATGATTGCAGAGTCAGGTTTTCGATTCGGTTGCTGATACGCGCTTCAGAATTGTGCAGGGCG
Organism: Vibrio sp. S234-5; assembly: GCF_000960595.1. Classification (NCBI taxonomy): domain Bacteria; kingdom Pseudomonadati; phylum Pseudomonadota; class Gammaproteobacteria; order Vibrionales; family Vibrionaceae; genus Vibrio; species Vibrio sp. S234-5. The sequence goes on along the minus strand of NZ_JZAM01000060.1, from coordinate 157,984 downwards.
GAGAGCATTTGTTGTTGATGTTGCTCGCTGTTGGTTAAAGTGCAGCCAGATAACAGAACAAAAGCGAACGCTGGCGTCAATCTTAGTAACATTGAATGCCTTATGGTTATGAGGATTAAGTAATTGTATTTGTGAGTGTAGCTCAATAAAAAGGATGCGTGAAGCATCCTCGTGTAAGGGTATGGTGATACTCAAAATTCTGAGTCAAGAGAGTGTCAATTATGGTTTCTTCGCAATCAACACGGCGCGGCGCGGCGCTGGATAGCCTTCAACCGTTTTGCTCGGATCGCTCGAGTCCAGATAATCTGGCAGTGAATTGTGAGTCATCCAATCGGTGCTACGTTGCTCTCCAATCGAGGTGACATTTTCATCGACAATGCGTACTTGTTCAAAGCCGACCAACTCCAGCCACACTTTCAATGCGCGCGCAGAAGGGAAAAAGTAGACGTTGCGCATTTGCGCGTAGCGCTCTTTCGGTACCAAGACAGCGTTTTCATCGCCCTCGATGACCAGTGTTTCCAAAATCAACTCACCACCGGAAACGAGCTGATCCTTCAGTTGAATCAGATGATCGAGCGGTGAACGGCGATGGTAGAGCACACCCATACTGAACACGGTATCAAAGGCTTGCAACTTTGGCAGTTGCTCAATACCAAGTGGCAAAAGGTGAGCGCGTTGATCTCCACCCATCAGCTTGCGAATCGCTTCAAACTGAATCAAAAACAGATGGGAAGGATCAATCCCCACGCACAGACGTGCCCCTTCGCCCAACATGCGCCACATGTGATAACCGTTACCGCAACCGACATCAAGCACGCTGCGGTTTTTCAGTGGGGAAATATGGGGGAGAACACGATCCCATTTCCAATCACTGCGCCACTCGGTATCGATATGAATACCGTGCACATGGTATGGCCCCTTGCGCCAAGGGTGGAAAGTGCGCAGTAAGCTTTCGAGCTTTTTAAGCTCACCAATGGGCATAGGTTGGTGATTTGAAATGGTCACCGATTGTTTGATATCGATGTTGTCCGGCGTGTCGGCAGAGATTTTGTTGAGTGCACGTAACCAGCGATCAAAATCACCGTGCTCCGCATTTTGCCAATCTGTCAGTTGCTGTGGCAGTACATTGAGCCAAGGTTGCAGACGAGTGTCTTGAGCAATAAGTTGATAAAAATTTGCAAAGTTAAACATGGTTAATTGATCACTGTTGGTAAAGTCATTTTTAGTTGTGAGTTTGAATGGCAAAGCCGACCGCTATGGCACGTGGTGACTATTTGATGGCAAACATTGAGCCAAAGTTAAAGCATTGAAACCACACTTCGAAACTGGAGAAGCCAATTTCAGCGAAACGTGCTTTGTGCACTGCGATAGAATCTGGGCGCATCACATTTTCAATGGCACTGCGTTTTTGGCTGATTTCTAGTTCGCTGTAGCCGTTGGCGCGTTTGAAGTCATGGTGCAAGTCGATCAGCAGTTCGTTCGAGACTTTGTCTTCAAACACGTATTTTTCTGACAAGATCAAAATGCCGCTTGGGCGCAGCCCCTGATAGATTTTTTCCAGTAGCGCTCTTCTGTCTGCGGGAATGAGAAATTGCAAAGTGAAGTTAAGCACCACCACAGAGGCATTTTCAATATCAATATCGCGAATGTCCGCTTCAATGACTTCAACTGGCGTATCGCTGCGATACGCGTTGATGTGCAGTTTACAACGCTCTACCATCGCAGGTGAGTTATCGACCGCAATGATTTGACACCCTTCTTGTTTGATGTGGCGACGCATTGACACAGTCGCGGCCCCCAGTGAGCAGCCCAGATCATACACCTTGCTGTGCGGTTTGACGAAGCGCTCAGCCAACATGCCGATGGCAGAGATGATGTTGCTGTAACCTGGCACCGAGCGTTGGATCATGTCCGGGAAGACTTCCGCAACCCGCTCATCAAAGGTGAAATCCCCAATTTTATCGATTGGAGCCGAAAAAATAGTGTCTGGATTGCTTTTGGGGTTCATAACCATTCTCTGCATACAACTGGCCTACAACGACGCAGGCACTAAAAAGGCGCGTATTTTAGGGGAAATTGGCTCGTGTGTCATGTTTTGCCGTGCCCTGTTTAGAACATCGATATTTGCGATTGGTTGTCGTTTGCTGGAAAATTTGCCAAATCAGGTAATTGCACCATTTGCTGCAACTGTTGGTAGAGTTTCAGCGCGAGCTCGGGCGCTAAGATGTTATCGGGCGTATGGATCATCAAATAGGGCTGTTTTTCTTCACTTATCCACTGTGGAAGCTTTGTCAGCCAAGGCTGAAAAAAGGGCAGATTCGCCTCAAGATCTGGATGGCCAATAAAACGGATCATCGGATGATGGGCGGTGGAAATCGCGTGCACAGGGACGCGCGGCTTTTTCTGCTGTGCATCAATGATGACATCGCTGGTGGGAGCAGCGGCAAAAACCGGACGGCTATCCATGATAATGCGATTAATGCCTGCCTCAATTAACCAGTGGTTGAGGCGTTTTTCATCATCACCTTTGGCAAAAAAGGCCGGATGGCGGACTTCCACGCTAAGTGGAAAATCACGCGGGAAAAGCTGACAAAAGCGTTGCAGCCTGGGCAAATATTCGGGAGCAAAGGCGGCAGGCAATTGAATCGTCCATTGACCGATGCGTGCATGCAAAGGGGCCATAATGTGCAGAAAATCCGCCAGCATTGCTTGGCAGCCTTGCAGCATTTGTTGATGGGTAATCGCTTTGGGCAATTTGAAGGTAAAGCGAAATTCATCGTGTGTCGCCGCATCCCAATTGATTACCGTAGATGTGTTAGGCGTGGCATAAAAGGTGGTGTTGCCCTCGACGGTATGAAAGACTTGCGCATACTTTTCCAACCGCTGTGCAGGCTTAGTGCCGGAGCCATAAAAGCTCTGTTGCCACTGGTTGTGCGACCACATCGTTAAGCCGAGTCGAATAGGGAGTTTATTCATCATTTACTTTGCTCTAATTCCACCTGATTACTTTACGGTAGTTTTGCCCCAATAGGTACTTTCACGCTATAATTGCGACCCATTTTCCTGCTTTGCTGTGCTTTTGAACAGTTGTTGTATTAAAAAGCGCCAATGCATGATAAAACGCAATAAATTGTATTCTGACTAGTCGATTTTCTTAGACTTTCAGCGTATAAATGGACCTTTGCTCTGCGGAGAAATTCACCGGCGGAGTCGTTATCAATTTAAGAGAGATTGGGAATTTCATTATGCGTACCCATTACTGTGGTCACCTGAACAAGTCCCTTGCAGGACAAACTGTAGAGCTATGCGGCTGGGTTAACCGCCGTCGTGATTTAGGCGGTCTGATTTTTATCGATATGCGAGATCGCGAAGGTGTCGTTCAGGTAGTCGTCGATCCGGATATGGCGGACGCGTACGAGATCGCAAGCCAACTGCGTAATGAATTCTGTATCAAACTCACGGGTGAAGTTCGTGCGCGCCCAGAAAGCCAAATCAATGCGGAGATGGCAACGGGGGAAGTGGAAATCTTGGCCAAAGGCCTTGAAATCATTAACCGTTCTGACGTTTTGCCATTGGACTTCAACCAGAAGAACTCTGAAGAGCAACGTCTGAAATATCGCTATTTGGACCTGCGTCGTCCAGAAATGAGCGATCGCATTAAACTGCGTGCTAAAGCGTCTAGCTTTGTTCGTCGTTTTCTCGATACCAATGGTTTCCTCGACATCGAAACTCCAGTGTTGACTAAAGCAACACCAGAAGGTGCGCGTGACTACTTGGTGCCAAGCCGAGTACACAAAGGCAGTTTCTATGCGCTGCCTCAATCGCCACAGTTGTTTAAACAACTGCTGATGATGTCTGGTTTTGACCGCTACTACCAAATCGTCAAATGTTTCCGTGACGAAGATTTGCGTGCAGACCGTCAGCCTGAATTTACTCAGATCGATATTGAAACGTCATTCATGACGTCAGACCAAGTGCGTGCCATTACAGAGAAAATGATCCGTGAAATGTGGCTGGAGTTGCTGAATGTTGACTTGGGCGAGTTCCCAGTGATGCCTTACAGCGAAGCGATGCGCCGTTTTGGTAGTGATAAGCCAGACCTACGTAACCCGATGGAATTGGTTGACGTTGCTGATCTGCTGAAAGAGGTTGATTTCAAAGTCTTCTCTGGCCCGGCGAACGATGAAAAAGGTCGTGTCGCAGTTCTGCGTGTTCCTGGCGGTGCGGCTTTGACGCGTAAACAAATCGATGAATACACGTCGTTTGTGGCGATCTACGGTGCGAAAGGCTTGGCATGGCTGAAAGTCAATGATCTTGCCGCTGGCATGGAAGGCATTCAGTCACCAGTGGCCAAATTCCTTTCTGATGACATCGTGGCTGCGATCATTGAGCGTTCAGGTGCGCAATCTGGCGATATCATTCTGTTTGGCGCCGATAAAGCCAACGTGGTTGCCGAAGCGATGGGCGCGTTGCGTCTGAAAGTGGGTAAAGATCTTGCTATCACTAACGAGTCCGCTTGGGCGCCGTTGTGGGTGGTGGATTTCCCAATGTTTGAAAGCGATGGTGAAGGTAATGTTGCAGCGATGCACCACCCATTTACCTCGCCGCTCAACATGACGCCAGAAGAGCTGAAAGCTAACCCAGAAGGTGCGTTATCTAATGCATACGACATGGTTCTAAACGGCTACGAAGTGGGTGGCGGTTCGGTGCGTATTCATGATGCGAAAATGCAATCAGCGGTGTTTGATCTGCTGGGTATTGAAGCCGAAGAGCAGAAAATCAAATTTGGCTTCCTTCTGGATGCGTTGAAATTTGGTACACCGCCTCACGCAGGTTTGGCGTTTGGTCTCGATCGTCTGGTGATGTTGCTGTGTGGCACTGAAAATATCCGTGACGTGATTGCCTTCCCGAAAACTACGGCGGCAGCGTGTCTGATGACCGATGCGCCAAGCCTTGCGAATTCGGCAGCGTTGGAAGAGCTGGCGATTTCGGTTACGCTAGCAAAAGAAAAAAGCGCTGAGTAAGCGTTAAGTTTGTGAAAAAACTCCCGCCTTTGCGGGAGTTTTTGTTTTCACACTGGAGCCATCTTTTCTAAGATGAAGCCAGTTATTCACATGACAAAAATAAAGTGGGAAGGTCATGTCTATTATTCTTGGGATCGATCCGGGTTCGCGTGTCACGGGATACGGTGTGATTCGTCAGAACGGCCGCCACCTTTACTACCTTGGCAGCGGCTGTATTCGCACTTCGGGAAAAGATCTGCCCGGTCGGCTGAAACAGATCTACGCTGGAGTAAGCGAAATCATCACTCAGTTCCAACCGGATGCTTTTGCGATTGAACAAGTCTTTATGGCAAAAAACGCCGATTCTGCGCTGAAACTGGGTCAAGCTCGGGGGAGTGCGATCGTGGCCGCGGTGAATGCAGAGCTACCAGTGTATGAGTACGCTGCGCGTCTCATTAAGCAGGCCGTGGTGGGCAATGGTGGGGCAGACAAGGTGCAAGTTCAGCACATGGTGCAGCATATGCTCAAGTTACCCGCCAAGCCGCAGGCCGATGCGGCGGATGCGTTGGGGGTGGCGATTTGTCATGCCAATACCAATAAGACCTTGATTGCATTAGCAGGCCAAGCAACCAGTGCCAAAAAAGGTCGTTATCGCTGATAGCCAAGCGATGCAGAAAAATGAGACAGCCGAAACAGAATCAAAAATGAGATTTGTTATCCAAATGTTACGTAGATATAGTGGTCGGAGGTCATAACAGTTTCGATCAGGAAGATTGAGCATGAATCCAGCCACCTTATGGCGTCAGTTTTTTGTTCCCTCGCAAAGCGAGTGGACAAGCGCTCAGCAGCGGCAAGCTGACATCTTATCCCTCTTTACGTTCATCGCGTTTCTCGTTGGTGTTTACAGCTTAATCAAGTGGAGTAAACACGGCAGCGAAAGTCTTGTCACCACGTCAATCGCGTTAATTGTACTCGAGTTGCTGGCTGCATTTTGCCTCAAATGGTTTAAGAATCCGACCTTAGCCCTCAACTTGGGATTTGTCGGTATGACGCTGCATGCGCTCAACATCATCTATCAAAGCGGTGGCGTGGTGGATTCGACCCAGACCTATTGGGTCCCTCTGCTGGTGGTGGCTTTTTTCCTTTCAGCGACACGTGTCATGGCACTCACCTGGAGTGGTATCGTCATCGCGATTTCCGCCATCATGACTTATCAACATATCGCTGGGAGCTCCTTTCCCCATTTAACTTTATCCGCTGGTGAAACACGTGTAGAGATTTGGTCGGGAACCATTTTGCCGCTGGTGGTGATTTGTATTGCCCAGGCGTTTACCGCCCGACAGCGTGACAACGCGATTGAAGGGGCTGAACGCGCGAAAGTGCAAAGTGAAGCGGTGGCCTTGCAAGCGAAGGAGGGTGAACAAAACCTGTCGACTGTGTTGGCGCATGCCACCACCAATGCCAATCAACTGAACACTGTCTCTCAAGCGCTGGAAAGCCAATCGACGACGCTCGATAGCCAAGTCACTCAACTTAACCTCAACTGTGAGTCGCAAGCCAGTGCCGCAGAGCAAATGAGCCAGCAGGTACACCAAATGGCGCAGGGGGTTGAGGAATCGGGCCGTTTCGTGCAAGAGCTGCGGCAAAAGAGTGAGCTGGTACATCATCAGGCAGAAAAAAGTTCAGAGCTGCTTAATGCCTCGACAGAGGCGATCAGCCAGATCTTAGAAAGCCACGAACAGATCATGAAAGTGGCGGATTTGATCACCTCAGTTGCGGAGCAAACCAATCTATTGGCGTTGAATGCGGCGATTGAGGCGGCGAGAGCGGGTGAGCAAGGCCGCGGATTCGCTGTGGTTGCCGATCAGGTACGTGAACTCTCTTCGCAAAGCAGCCACTCGGCTGTTGAGATCCGAAATTTGCTTGATCGCAGTGAGCAGGAAGTGAAGCATGGGCAGCATGTGATTCACTCCAGTGCCGAGCGAATGAGTGAGATCATCGAACAAGTGACAACGATTTCCTCTGACGTTAACAGCTTGGCCGATATCATGAGTCAGCAAATGACGGCGCTTAACGAGTTGGATCAAGCCAGTAGCGAAGTCGCGTCAGGCGTAGTGAACACGAAAAGTATCTCTGAAATTGTCGCGGCGAATGGCACGCAACTAAGGCAGCAAGTTGACACGGTTCGTCAGTTAACATCCCAGTTAGAACAAGTCGTCTCAAAAATCTGAACGCTCCCCAATAAAGAACTGGATGTCTATCCAGTTCTTTATTATTCTGTCGCAAATTCATTTCCAAAGAGTATTTAACGTGATCGGACGTCTTCGCGGCATTTTGCTGGAAAAACAACCTCCTGAAGTTTTGATAGAAGTTAACGGTATCGGCTATGAAGTGCAGATGCCGATGAGCTGTTTCTACGAGTTGCCTCATGTGGGTGAAGAAGCCGTGATTTATACTCATTTTGTGGTGAGAGAAGATGCGCAGCTGTTGTATGGTTTTAACACGGTCAAAGAGCGTGCTTTGTTCCGTGAAGTGATTAAAGCCAATGGCGTAGGGCCAAAACTGGGTCTGGCCATTTTGTCCGGCATGACGGCCAGCCAATTTGTCGCATCGGTTGAGCGCGAAGATATCTCGACCCTTGTGAAGCTGCCAGGTGTTGGCAAGAAAACCGCAGAGCGATTAGTGGTTGAGATGAAAGATCGTCTCAAAGGTTGGGGTGCAGGCGATCTCTTTACCCCGTTTACGGATGTCGCACCAGCAGACAACGGCGCGACGGCAAGCAACAATGCCGAAGAAGAAGCGGTGAGCGCGTTGTTAGCGCTGGGTTACAAACCTGTTCAAGCGTCGAAAGTGGTCGCGCAAGTGGCTAAGCCGGACATGACCAGTGAGCAGGTGATCCGCGAAGCGCTGAAATCCATGGTCTAATGGTGCTATAAAGGTATTGATATGATTGAAGCAGATCGCTTAATTGCACCGGAAAACCCTACATTTCGTGACGAAGATGTGATTGATCGTGCCATTCGTCCGAAAAAACTGGCTGATTACCAAGGCCAAGATCACGTGCGTGACCAGATGGAAATCTTTATCAAAGCGGCCCAGTTGCGCAGTGAAGCGTTGGATCATTTGTTGATTTTTGGTCCTCCAGGCTTGGGGAAAACCACCTTGGCTAACATCGTCGCCAACGAAATGGGCGTCAGCATTCGTACGACTTCTGGGCCAGTGTTAGAAAAAGCGGGGGATTTAGCCGCGCTACTGACCAATCTCGAAGAGAATGATGTGCTATTTATTGATGAAATTCACCGTCTTAGCCCAATGGTTGAAGAGGTGCTCTATCCGGCGATGGAAGATTATCAACTCGACATCATGATCGGTGAAGGACCTGCGGCGCGTTCGATCAAAATCGATCTGCCGCCTTTTACTCTGATTGGCGCGACCACGCGAGCGGGCTCCCTTACCTCGCCGCTACGCGATCGCTTCGGTATTACTCAGCGTCTGGAGTACTACAACATTCCTGACTTGCAAAATATCGTGCAGCGCAGTGCCAGTTGTTTGAATCTCTCAATGGATGCAGAAGGTGCGCTGGAAGTGGCGCGCCGCGCACGTGGTACTCCTCGTATTGCCAACCGTTTGTTAAGACGTGTACGAGATTATGCCGAAGTGAAAGGTGATGGGCACATTTCAGCTGAGGTTGCTGATCTTGCGTTGAACATGCTGGATGTCGATTCGCAGGGCTTCGACTATATGGATAGAAAACTGTTGCTCGCTATCATGGAGAAATTCTCTGGCGGCCCCGTCGGGCTAGACAATATGGCTGCTGCGATAGGGGAAGAAAAGGATACGATTGAAGATGTGCTTGAGCCGTATCTCATTCAACAAGGTTATTTACAAAGAACACCACGAGGGCGGATCGCTACAGACAGAGCTTATCTCCATTTCGGAATAGAAAAATAAGTTTTCAGAGCCAGATCGCGAGATCTGGCTCTCTACTTAATGTGACTTTTGTCACGTTATTAAAAATCTCACTACCACTTCCTAGGTAAGAAAAAGTGGTCAAATGTTAATCCTTGGTGTTACTTATTTTCCCTTTGATTCTCTATGGTTACCTTCATTTAACAAATCCTCTATCTGAGAGTTGATTTAGATCAGTTTGATGCTTTTTTGTTCAGAAATGAGCCAATTATATTGATTTGGATCAACGCAGAATCTCCCTATAAATTTTTTGAAACAAGATGGGTTTAGCAGTAGTATTAGCTGTAGCTATATTAGCTGACGCTTAACAATTAACTAACCAATACGGTACATTTTTGCAACAAACACTTGTTTGATTTAAACAAGTACCAAGCTTTCTCAACACTGGTGAGTTGTAAAATGTAGAGAGTGTCATTCAGCCGACACATAGGAGTTGCTATGATTGACGTAGTTGATCTATCGCGGTTGCAGTTTGCACTAACAGCGATGTATCACTTCCTGTTCGTACCTCTGACTCTGGGCATGGCTTTTCTTTTAGCCATCATGGAATCACTGTACGTAATGACCGATAAGCAGATCTATAAGGACATGACAAAGTTCTGGGGTAAGCTGTTCGGAATTAACTTTGCTCTTGGTGTGGCGACTGGCCTAACCATGGAGTTCCAGTTCGGTACCAACTGGTCTTACTATTCGCACTACGTAGGTGACATTTTTGGCGCACCTCTCGCGATAGAAGCCCTGATTGCCTTCTTCTTAGAATCCACTTTTGTTGGTCTTTTCTTCTTCGGTTGGGATCGTCTATCGAAACGTCAACACCTTGCGGTAACTTGGCTAGTTGCGCTGGGTTCTAACTTCTCTGCATTGTGGATTCTGGTGGCGAATGGCTGGATGCAAAATCCAGTAGGTGCAGAGTTCAATTTCGAAACCATGCGTATGGAGATGGTGAGTTTTGCCGAAGTGGTACTTAACCCGGTAGCGCAAGTGAAATTCGTCCATACCGTGGCTTCTGGTTACACCACTGGCGCAATGTTCATCTTGGGTATCAGTGCTTACTACTTGCTTAAGGGCCGAGATATCGCTTTTGCTCGCCGCTCTTTTGCTATTGCCGCTTCATTTGGTATGGCCGCTATTCTCTCTGTTATCGTGCTTGGTGATGAATCAGGCTATGAGCTTGGTGAAGTGCAGAAAGTGAAACTAGCCGCTGTTGAAGCCGAGTGGCACACAGAGCCAGCGCCTGCCGCTTTCACGCTGTTTGGTCTGCCGAATCAGGATGCGATGCATACTGATTACGCCATCAAGATCCCTTATGTGATGGGTATTATTGCCACGCGTTCATTTGATGAACAAGTGACGGGTTTGCGCGATCTGCGTGATCAGCACGTTGACCGCATTCGTAACGGCATGTACGCCTATGAACTATTGGAAAAACTGCGCGCTGGCGATAAATCACCTGCCAACATGGCGGCTTTTGATGAGGTCAAAGGTGACTTAGGTTATGGCTTGTTGCTGAAACGCTACACAGACAAAGTGACCGATGCGACAGAAGAGCAGATCCAAGCGGCTGCGGATGATTCTATTCCAACGGTTTGGCCACTGTTCTGGTCATTCCGCATCATGGTTGCTTGTGGTTTCATTATGTTGTTCGTGTTTGGTGCCGCGTTTGTACAAACTTGTCGTCAAAAGATCGAACAAAAGCAATGGATACTCAAAGCGGCGCTATTCAGTATTCCACTTCCTTGGATCGCAGTCGAAGCAGGCTGGTTTGTTGCTGAATTTGGTCGTCAGCCTTGGGCCGTCGGCGAAATCTTACCTGTCAATGTGGCAGCCTCTGCGCTGAGCGCTGGCGAAATTTGGACATCGTTGTTCGCTATTTTAGCGCTTTATACCGTGTTCTTAATCGCAGAAGTTTACCTCATGGTGAAGTTTGCCCGTAAAGGCCCAAGCAGCCTGAAAACAGGTCGTTATCACTTCGAACAAAATGCAGACTCTGTTGCAGACAAAGTCAGTCGTCAGGTCGAAGCGTAAGGTCAAGGAGATACAAGATGTTTGATTACGAAATCTTGCGATTAATCTGGTGGGTACTGATCGGTGTACTACTCGTTGGTTTCGCAATTACCGATGGATTCGATATGGGGGTGGGTGCGCTCGTCCCTGTGATTGGTAAAAATGACAATGAACGCCGCGTGATGATCAACTCGATCGCGCCACACTGGGATGGTAACCAAGTTTGGCTTATCACCGCAGGTGGTGCCCTGTTTGCCGCTTGGCCACTGGTTTACGCGACATCGTTCTCTGGTTTCTACTTAGCGATGATCGTGACGCTGGCCGCGCTATGGCTGCGTCCGATTGGTCTCGATTACCGCTCAAAAATTGAAGATGCCAAATGGCGCAACACTTGGGATATCTGTATCTCGATCAGTGGTTTTGTGCCGCCTGTCATTTTTGGTGTGGCGTTTGGTAACTTACTGCAAGGCGTGCCATTCCAACTGAGTGAATTCTTGATGCCAACCTATCATGGCTCATTCTTTGGTCTGCTGAACCCGTTTGCATTGCTTTGTGGTTTGGTGAGCTTGTTTATGATCCTGATGCAAGGCGCGACTTGGCTGCAAATGAAAACCACAGATGCGGTTCACGTTCGTGCACGCAATGTTGCACAACTGACTGGTATGCTGACAGCGCTTGCTTTCGTGGCAGCAGGCTTTTGGGTCCAGAGCATTGACGGTTACGTCATTGTTGGCAGCATCGATACCATGGCCGCATCAAACCCCCTAAACAAAGAAGTGGTTCGTCAAGCGGGTGCTTGGATGAACAATTTTGAAGCTTATCCACTGCTATGGGCTGCACCAGCTCTCGGTGTAGTGATGCCGCTGTTGGCGGTGATTGCTTCTCGTCTTGAAAAAGGGGCGTTGGCTTTCTTAGCTTCAAGCCTAGGAAATGCGGGTGTGATTTTTACGGCTGGATTTGCCATGTTCCCATTCATCATGCCATCGGATCTGATGCCAAGTCACAGCTTGACGATGTGGGATGCGACTTCATCTGAGTTGACACTGAATTTGATGACGGGCGTTGCCTTTGTGATGGTGCCGATCATTTTGGCCTACACTGCGTGGTCTTACTACAAAATGTTTGGCCGCTTAGACAGCAAGTTCATTGAAGACAACAAAAACTCACTTTACTAAGGAGCAAAGACTATGTGGTATTTCGCATGGATTCTCGGTGTACTGCTTGCGTGTGCATTTGGCATCATCAACGCTCTTTGGCTAGAGCATTCAGAAATGATGGACAAAGACAGTGAATAAACTAGCAGAACAGATCGCGACACTGCATGAACCGTTCGACAGAACGTGGCTGAAAGCATTCACGCTAGTACTCGGGTTTGTTCATGTTGGTTTAGTGATGTGGGAGCCTCACGCCTACGCAACTGCAATCGGCGGTTTTAATGTGCTGATTGGCCCAGCGCTCATTTGGGCGGTGTGTTCGAGCATGGTGTATGGTGTTGGGTTTACGCCGAAAAATTGGTATTGGCAGCTATTGTTCAGCCCCTATTTTTCAATCCCAATTCTGCTGTTTTTAACCGCTTTACACATTTTGTAACCAAGATGGTTAATAATTGAGCCAGGCCAAGTGCCTGGCTTTTTATTTTCTCCACACAATTCAAAAAAAGGCAGGCGTGTGGTACCAATTTATGTGACTTAAGTTATAGTAATCGCTTTGATCCATGCACTGAATCGGTACGACATTGAACAGCAATAACCACGCTTTTACTTGGCCAGTGACGGTTTATTATGAAGATACGGACGCAGGAGGGGTGGTTTATCATGCCAACTACCTCAAGTTTTTCGAACGCGCTCGAACAGAATTACTGCGCTCGGCTGGGATTTCACAAGATGCGCTACTGAAACAAAATATCGGTTTTGTGGTCCGACATATGGATATCGATTTTATACATGCCGCCAGACTCGATGAAAAGTTGACCGTACGAAGCAAAATTGGCGAATTTAAGCGCGTTTCGATGACCTTTTGTCAAGAGTTGGTCAATGAAGAAGGGCGGTTGTTGTGTAAAGCAACAGTTAAGGTAGCATGTATCGACAATTTAAAAATGAAACCTTTTGCCATTCCCACGTCTATTATTGCGGAGTTAACAAATAGTGACTGCTGATATTTCTATCTTAGATCTTTTTCTACAAGCGAGCCTGTTGGTTAAGTTGGTCATGTTAACTTTGCTTGGTATGTCAGTCGTCTCTTGGGCCATGATCATCAAGCGCAGCAAGGTGTTGTCGAAGGCGAGCAAAGACGCCGAAGAGTTTGAAGACAAATTTTGGTCTGGTATCGACCTTTCTCAGCTTTATCAGCAAGTGAAAGCCAGAAAAGAGAACCTCTCTGGCGCAGAAGAGATTTTTTATGCCGGTTTTACCGAGTTTGCTCGATTACGTAAAACCAATGCCAATTCACCGGCTTATGTCATGGAAGGGACGGGCAGAGCAATGCGTGTGGCCGTTTCCCGTGAGGTGGATGATTTAGAAAACAGTCTGCCATTTTTGGCAACGGTTGGCTCAATCAGCCCTTACATTGGCCTATTTGGTACCGTTTGGGGCATCATGCACGCCTTTATTGCGCTAGGTGAAGTTAAACAAGCCACCCTTTCCATGGTAGCGCCTGGTATCGCTGAGGCTTTGATTGCCACGGCTATGGGCTTGTTTGCCGCTATTCCTGCTGTTATGGCCTATAACCGTTTGAGCAATAAAGTGACGAAGCTGGAGCACAACTACGCCACCTTCTCAGAAGAGTTCCACAGTATTTTGCACCGTCAAGCCATGGCAGGTAGCCACTGATGGCGGGTTATCAACCGAAAAAGCGCAAGATGACTGCGGAGATCAACGTGGTGCCGTATATCGACGTCATGTTGGTTTTGCTGATCATCTTTATGGCGACCGCTCCTTTTGTAACTCAAGGGGTGGATGTTGAGCTGCCGAAAACCTCCACCGCACAGTCTATGGAACAGATGGCTGGTGAAAGTAACAGCAGTTTTATCATCATCGAAGTTGATAAAGACGGCAACTTAGGGTTGAGTGTCAATAATGATGAGGTGCAACGTGGTCTATCGTTGGCCGACGTTATTTTGCGAGTTAAAGCAGAGCTTTCTCTCAAACCTGATTCGCCTATTGCTGTTGGTGGTGACGCCGCAACACCGTACGCGGAGATTGTGTTATTGCTCGATGAACTCAGTAAAGCCGGCATCCCCAAAGTTGGCCTGCTAACCGACATAGAATAAGTCAGACGCGATCATGAGAGAAAAGAAAAATAAAAAGAATGATTTCGTAGTCCCCATTGTGGTCTCACTACTCCTGCATGTCGCCTTAGTCGTTGCTTTGCTTTGGAGCACCGATTTTAATATGCCTAAACCGCAAGCTTCCGGGCAAATGGTACAGGCTGTGGTGATTGACCCTAAGTTGGTACAGCAGCAAGCGAATGAAATCCGTCAGCAGCGGGAAAAAGCAGCGAAGAAAGAACAAGAGCGGCTGGACAAGTTGCGCCGTGAAGCGGAACAGTTGGAAAAGAACCGCAAAGCAGACGAAGAGCAACTGCGTAAGTTAAAAGAGCAGCAAGTTCGAGAGGCGAAAGCGGCACGTGAAGCAGAAGAGACGCGCAAAAAGAGAGAGCAAGAGCAAAAAGTCGCAGAAGAGAAGGTGCGACAGGAAAAAGATCGTGCCGCTAAGCTAGAAGCTGAGCGGAAAGTGAAAGAAGAGGCGATTAAAAAAGCCGAACAAGAGCGCGTTGCGAAAGAAGCGGCTGCCGCTAAAGCCGAACAAGAGCGTCTAGCAAACGAAAAAGCGGCGAGAGAAGCCGAAGAAAAGGCTCTCCGTGAGCGCGAAGCTGCGCAAAAAGCAGAGCAAGAGCGGATTGCTCAACAAAAAGCCGCTGCAGAGGCAGCGGAAAAGGCGCGCAAAGAGAAAGCACGTTTGCAGCAGTTGGAAAAAGAACTCAAAGAAAAAAAAGAAAAAGAAGCAGCGCTCAATGATATTTATTCTGGGCTAGAGACGGAAGCGAGTCATAACAATGCCGCAAAAAGTCAGTTTGTCACTGACGAGAAAAATCGATACGGACAAATATATCAGCAGCTAATTCAGCAGAAGCTGATAAAGGATGAATACTTACTGGGAAAGTCTTGTCGAGTTAATATTACTCTGATCCCGACCGGAGTGGATGCGATTGTCAGTTCAGTAAGTGTTCTTGAAGGTGATAGCCGCGTTTGTACGGCAGCAAAGAGCGCGATTGCTCAGGTCGGCAATTTCCCTATGCCAGAAGATGAAGCAGTCAGAAAAGAGCTGCGAACTATTAACCTCACTGTTGCTTTAGAATAAAAGGATTATGACGTGATGAAACGCCTTTTACTGGGTTTAGTACTGCTGGTCAGTAGTGCCACAAATATAGCTCATGCAGCCTTGGAGCTGATCATTACTGACGGTATCGATTCGGCAAGGCCTATCGCTATTGTTCCGTTTAAATGGCAAGGGAAAGCCGCACTTCCAGCCGATGTCTCCGCGGTGATTGCGTCCGATCTGCAACGTAGCGGTAAGTTTAGCCCAATCGCAACCAATAAAATGCCCCAGACTCCTTACAACGAATCTGAGGTTAACTTTGACGCGTGGACGGCTTTAGGCGTTGATACGCTGGTGACTGGCAGCATTAGCCAAAATGAGAAAGGTGAGTATGTCGTCCGCTATCAATTGATTGATGTCGTGCGTGGCATGCTTACCAAAGGCCAAAGCCGGGCATTGGAGGATGGCCAACTCGTGCTATCAAAAGATCATGTGCTGTTTACTAAAGTCGCAACCGTCGAAGGGGAACGTCTGCGCGAATACGCCCATCGTATCTCCGACTTGGTCTATGAGCGTTTAACCGGAGAGCGCGGTGCATTTTTGACTCGCATAGCGTATGTGGTGGTCAATGACAACGACAAATTCCCCTACCAACTGAGAATCTCAGATTACGATGGTTTTAATGAACGTTTGGTGTTGCGCTCAAAGCAACCACTGATGTCACCAGCTTGGTCTCCTGATGGTCGACAGCTGGCTTATGTGAGCTTTCAAAATGGTCAGGCGGAAATCTTCATACTGAATATTTATACTGGTGAACATGAGAAACTAACATCATATCCACGTCATAATGGTGCGCCACGCTTCTCTCCAGATGGGAGTCAATTGGCGCTTGTCTTGTCCAAAACGGGCTCTTTACAGCTCTACACGCTGGACTTAAAAACTCGCCAGTTAACCCAAATAACGCGGGATAGATCAAATAATACGGAGCCATTCTGGCATCCTGATGGCAAATCGCTCATCTTTACTTCGGATCGGGGTGGTAAACCACAGATATATAGAGTAAATTTGAGCGACGGGTCGACTAGCCGTCTTACTTGGCAAGGTAGCCAGAACTTGGGTGGACAGATTACTCCGGACGGAAGATTCCTGATCATGGTTAATCGTAGCGAATCCGGCTTTAATCTGGCCAAACAGGATTTGGAAACGGGTGCGGTTCAAGTATTGACCAAAACCTTACTTGACGAGTCACCGAGTATTGCGCCGAATGGAGGTATGGTGATTTATAGCTCCATTTACGATAAGAAAAATGTACTGTCGATGGTGTCTATCGATGGTCGCTTTAAAGCTAGATTACCGGCAACGAATGGGCGTGTCAGAGCTCCCGCATGGTCTCCGTTTTTGTAGCAACTAAGTTTGATTAATAAAGGAAAATAAGATGCAACTTAACAAGGTTCTTAAAGGGCTTCTAATCGCACTCCCAGTAATGGCTGTTACAGCGTGTAGCTCAAGTGATGACGCAGCGTCTAACGCTGGCACCAGCACTGAAACTAACCAAACAACGTCTGGTGGTTCAGCGACGACTGGTGGTACTGATACCACAGTGATCACGCCGATCAACCAAAACGGTCAGCTATCTGAGCAAGAGCTTAAAGAACAGACTCTGCGTGAAACTCAAACCGTTTACTTCGCGTTTGATAACGCAACTATCTCAAGTGACTACGAAGAGATGCTAGCGGCGCACGCGGCGTACCTAAGCAAAAACCCGTCTCTGAAAGTGACTATCGAAGGTCACGCCGACGAGCGTGGTACACCTGAGTACAACATCGCGCTGGGTGAGCGCCGTGCACAAGCTGTAGCGAAATACCTGCAAGCGATGGGCGTTCAAGCGGATCAAATCTCTATCGTGAGCTACGGCGAAGAGAAACCTCTTCTTCTTGGTCAAACCGAAGAAATCTACGCGAAAAACCGTCGCGCAGTATTGGTTTACTAATTGAGGGAATGCCTCATGTTCAGTAACACTAAGCGAGCGGTTACGCTTACGTTACTGGCAAGTGCAGCGAATATTGCATTCGCTGCACCAGCCCCAGTATCTGATCTCAATAGCGAGCCCGTGACAGCGTCTGTTGTCAACGCTAGCCCATCTGCCGTTAACGCTGCTCCCGAAACGGATGTTCAGCGTCTTGAGCGTCTTCTGCAAAATCGAAATCGAGTTCAACTGCAGATGCAGCAACAAATCGATCAAATGTCGCTAGAAATCGCTGAGTTGCGTGGCAAACTTGAGCGCAATAGCTACGATATGCAGCAAATGCTGGAAAGACAGCGTGAACTGTTCATCGAGTTGGATCGCGTACGGGGCGAAATTAAGTCCGTAGGGAATACGAGCGTACCAGCGGCCGATGTGGATTCGGGTGCAGATAAAGGTGTGTACAGTACCAACGTGGATGAACAGACCGCATATCAAAATGCAGTTGACATGATTTTGAAAAAGCGCGATTACGCTGGTGCGATTGCTGCATTTATTCAGTTTCAAAAAGATTTCCCAAGTTCGAGTTATGCTGCGAATGCAAGCTATTGGCTAGGTCAGCTTTATTTTGCGCAAAAGCAGGATAAAGAGGCGGCGAAGAGTTTTGCTGAGGTTGTTACCTACCGTGATTCCAACAAGCGTGCTGACGCTTTGGTCAAGCTGGGTGATATTGCGGCTCGCAACAACAATCAGGCGGAAGCGAAGAAGTTTTATCAGCAGGCGATTGACGAACATCCCGGTAGTGCTTCGGCCAAGGTCGCTAAATCAAAATTGCAAGAATAAGGAGCTCAGGCTCCTTATTTTTTGCCAGTTTTCTGCATGCTATGGCTTTTGCATCTTCTATTCGCTTGAGGTTACAATACGCGAACTATAGGAAGTTGCGTAGAGCACGAGCAATGAGCCACATTTTAGACAAGATTGACACGGTTTATCCTTTCCCTCCAAAGCCTATCCCTTTGACGCAGGAACAAAAAGAGCAACATCTTTCCAACATCAAGGCATTGTTGAAAGAGAAAGATGCCGTTCTGATTGCCCATTATTACACTGATCCTGAAATTCAAGCCCTCGCGGAAGAAACGGGTGGCTTTGTCGGCGACTCTCTGGAGATGGCCAAGTTTGGTAACCGCCACCCAGCGAGCACCTTGATTATTGCTGGTGTGCGCTTTATGGGTGAATCGGCAAAAATCCTCACCCCAGAGAAACGTATTTTGATGCCGACATTGGAAGCCGAATGTTCTTTGGATCTGGGTTGTCCTGCTGACAAGTTCACGGCGTTTTGTGACGCGCATCCAGACCATACGGTCGTGGTGTATGCCAACACGTCTGCTGCGGTGAAAGCGCGAGCTGACTGGGTGGTGACGTCCAGTATTGCACTTGAAATTGTCGAGCATTTGGACGCCGAAGATAAGCCGATCATTTGGGGACCAGATCGCCACTTGGGCTCTTACATCGCAAAGAAAACTGGTGCTGACATGCTACTTTGGCAAGGTGAATGTGTCGTGCATGATGAGTTCTCTGCCGATGCGTTACGCAAAATGAAAGCAGTTTATCCCGATGCCGCTATTTTGGTGCATCCCGAATCGCCAGCCAGTGTGGTTGAACTGGCCGATGCCGTGGGTTCAACCAGCCAACTGATCAAAGCGGCCAAGGCATTACCTCAGCAGAAGATGATCGTCGCGACCGACAAAGGCATTTTCTTTAAAATGCAGCAGCTCGTGCCAGAGAAGGAGCTGATTGAAGCGCCGACAGCCGGTGCCGGCGCAACATGTCGCAGTTGTGCCCATTGCCCTTGGATGGCGATGAATGGCCTGCAAGCCATTGAGACCGCTTTGCGTGATGGTGGTGAACGACATGAGATTTTTGTAGATGAAGAATTGCGTGTTAAGTCTTTGATTCCATTAAACCGTATGTTGGACTTTGCCGAAAGATTGAACATGCAGGTAAAAGGAAACGCCTAATACTGCGCACAAGATCACAAAATGGAAACCAGCCTAACCGGCTGGTTTTTTTATCTCAAATAATTGGCTTATATTCAGCACCCTGATGAATAAAGGGGTTCACTATGTCGATTTGGCTGGTGCTAAAAAAGTGGTTTCAAACCCATGTATTTAGGCTAAGCAACCGCAATTTACTGTTACTGGTTGGCGTGTACCTGAGCCTTTGCTGGGGACTATTACGTTGGGCTGGTGAGGATGCGATTACCCGTGATCTCTCGGTATTTGTTTACTATTTGATGGTGACGGCATCGACAGTGGGGTATGGCGACTTATCACCCAGCACCACTTTTGGTCGCTGGGTTGTGGTTCTCGTTGTTATTCCAGGTGGATTGAGTCTGTTTGCTGCGTTACTCAGTCGTATCGCGGCTGGGGCGATTGATTACTGGCGTGCTGGCGTCTTGGGTAAAAGGAGAGTTCGAGTGGAAAATCATATTCTTTTATTAGGCTGGAATAACCAGCGAACGATTCATTTGATCCGCATGCTGCAACATGAAGAAGCGGGTAAGCGGCCGATTGTGCTCTGTAGCCGTTCAGACATTGAGAACCCATTACCCGGCGAGATAGGTTTTGTCAAAGTGACCAGCTATACCGATGGTCAAGAGATGAACAACGCCAACGTGGAGCAAGCGAGTTGCATCATCGTCGATACCCAGCAAGATGACATTACCCTGTCCGCCGCGCTCTATTGTGCGAGCGTCAACCCGAACGCCCATTTGGTGGCCTATTTCAAAGATGATGCGCTTGGCCGTTTGCTTAGCCAGCACTGCCCAACCGCAGAATGCATTCCTGCGGTGGGTGCGGAAATGCTGGCCAAGGCGGCCGTTGACCCTGGCTCTAGCACTTTGCATCAAGAGCTACTCGCATCGACCAGAGGGATGACGCAATACTCAGTGTTGTACCCGAAAACGCAACCTGAAACCAATGTCGCCAGTGTGTTCACCTTTATTAAGCAACAGCATCAGGCAACGCTAATTGCCGTTGATGTCGGCCAAGGGATTGAACTCAATCCACCACTCAACAAGCGCATTCCATCCGGCAGCAAGCTCTTTTACATTGCAGACGAGCGGGTGGAGTCGTTCCACTGGAAAACAATGAATCAATTAAGGTAAACATCTAGGTAAAATCATGGACATGCTCTCTAAGTTGTTGGCAGGATTCCCCAACTTTCTCCTCTATTTTTCACTGTCGTTGGCTTTTGTGCTGGCTTTTAAATTTATCTATGTCCGACTGACACCATATGACGAGTGGACGCTGATAAAAGATCATAAAAACACCGCTGCGGCGATCGCCCTTAGCGGCGCGTTTTTGGGGTACTGCTTGGCCATCTCAGGCGCGGCGAAAAACTCGCTCAACATTGCTGACTTTGCCGTTTGGGGCGTTGTTGCCTTGATGGCGCAATTGGTCGCGTTTGCCATCGTTCGTTTGGTGTTATTGCCGCGCATCGGTGAGCGAATTGAGAACGATGAAGTGCCAGCGGGCATTGTTCTGGCAACGGTTTCGGTGTCTGTGGGTGTACTCAATGCTGCGTGCATGTCTTACTAGGAGTCGAGATGAAACGCAGTTCTAACGTGAAAAAATCGTCTTTTGAGAAGGTCATGCCTGCCCTTCCTTATCTTCTCTTTGGTGGTGTCGCTGCCTACTCATTCTATGAGCCCAAGACAGAAGGCTATATTTACCGAGACAGCGAACAGTGCAAAAGAAACCACGCCAGCTATTCAGAGCAGTGCGAACTGGCCTACAAAGAGGCAGTCGCGCGCGCGGAGTTCAGTGCGCCGCGCTATCAATCAGAAAGTGAATGTAAAAGAGAGTTTGGCTATGATTCTGATGACTGCTACTACAGCAGCACCTACCACTCTTATATGCCACGCATGAGCAGCTTCTTTTACACACGAGACACCAGCGGTTTAAAGTCTCGCTCAAACGCCTTTTTCTCTGAGCCGCTCTACCGCTATCGTAGTGGTTACTACTCTGGCAGTGGTGTTTCTTATGGTACGAAATTGGGCCAAGCGATGAAAATCAACACCAGCTCGATTAAGTCAAGCGGCGGCACGATAGGCAAAGTGATGTCGCGCGGCGGGTTTGGTAAATCGGTCTCTATCAGTCGAGGCGGCTAAATGTTTCGTCGCGAAATAAAAGAACGTGAAGATTGGCGCGCACTTGCCGAGCGCTACGGCTTTGGCTTTCATACCATGTACGGACAGCCCTATTGGGATGAATCGGCCTACTATCAATTTAATTTGCAGCAGATTGAACACGATCTCGAAGCGCCGACGGAAGAGATCCACCAAATGTGCCTGTCCATCGTCGACAAAGTGGTGCATGACGAAGTGCTTCTGGCTCGTTTTGCCATACCCGAAACGATGTGGGAGGCGGTGCGCCGTTCATGGTTGATGCAAGAACCATCGCTTTACTCACGGCTTGATTTCGCCTATTCAGGCAACGGCCCAGCCAAGTTATACGAGAACAATGCCGACACCCCGACATCGCTGTTTGAAACGGCCTTTTGGCAGTGGATATGGTTGGAAGATGTGGTGAGTCGAGGCGTGATTTCTCGACGCGCCGACCAGTTCAACATCTTACAAGACTATCTCATCGAACGGTTAGCCCATATTGCCCGTTTGCAGCCGGGGCAAACCTTGTACTTCAGTTGCTGTAAGGAGACTGAAGAAGACCGGGCGACCGTGCAGTATCTTGAGGATTGTGCAAGAGAAGCCAGACTTTCCACTGCGTTTGTCTATATCGAAGACATTGGTGTCGATGAAGAAGGGCAATTTGTCGATCTCGAGAATCGGGTTATTCGCTGGATGTTCAAACTCTACCCTTGGGAAGAGATGTTCCATGATGAGTACAGCCAGTTTCTCACCACGTCGAAAATCAATTGGTTGGAGCCGATGTGGAAGTCGGTATTGTCGAATAAAGCGTTGTTGCCCTTGCTATGGCAAGAGTTCGAGGGGCATCCCAACCTTCTGCCGGCCTATTTTGCCGATGATACAAAAGCGAGCGCATTGAGTGATTTTGTGCGCAAGCCCTTGTTTTCTCGTGAAGGAGCGAACATTGAGATCGTACGTAATGGGAAATCTCGTCATAAAACCGACGGGCCGTATGGGGAAGGGCGTTTTATTGTCCAACAATATTGCCCGTTGCCAAAGTTTGCTGATAACCACACCTTAATCGGTAGTTGGTTAGTCAACGACAAAGCGGCGGGTATTTCGATTCGTGAAGATTCAAGTTTGATCACTCAAGACTTGGCTCGTTACCTGCCGCACGTGATCGTGTAACGTCCTGTCAGCAAAAGGCACCGAGGCCGCCCTTGTGGGTTTTCTCCTCAGTGCCTTTTCTTTTTCGCGAGTTATCTTGCTATTGCATCTTCATCATGGCAGGCGGTATTAGTGAGTGTGAGTATGCACATGGCCCGCTTCTTCAATCGCCATCTCGACTTCGATACTGCCCGCTTTTTTAAACGTCAGCGTCATCGGGAAGCGTTCGCCTTTCTTATAGCTCTGGCTTGGTTTGAAGATCATCAGGTGATAGCTGCCGGGTTCGAACATCACGCTTTGCATGCTGCCGACGCGAACCGCGTCAATTTTCTTCATCTGCATCATACCGTCAGCCATTTCATGAGTATGAATTTCCACTCGCTCAGCGATTGGGGTTGACGCGCTGAGCAAGAAGTCGTCGCTAGTTGCGTTGTTCTTCAATTGGAAAAAGCCAGCAATCACCGTCGCCGTTGGTGGCGCTTCACGGCTCCAAGGGTGATCGATTTGTATGCTGCCTTGATGGTAGTCATGGGCAAAAACGCTGCTAGCGGCCAAGGACAGCAGTGTGATGAGCAATGTGTGGATGGTTTTTTTCATCTTAATTTACCTTGTGGTTTTTCTTGGTTTACCAGTTCAGGTTGCCCTGATACACCAGCCAAAATGCGTTTTGGCTAAGGTGAGTGATTTCTTCGTAGTTACCTTGTAAGCGCAGCGTTTGCGCTGGCGCAAAATGCCAGTTGAGCACCGCGCTAATGCGTTGAGGACGCAAACCTTCGGCATTGAGCGCTTGACTAAATTCACTGCTCTCTCTGCTGACTTGGTTGTCGCTGATGAGAGCGTCGTAACGCAGCGCCAGTTCAAACGTCTCTCTTTGCCAAACAATCTGCGAGCTCACCCCATACTGAAAGGCATCGAGGTCGGTTTGCATCTGCTGAGAGTCGCTAAGACGGGCATCGATTTGTTGCCCCATCCATTGCGCTTCAATGCTAAATTGTTGCCACTGCCATTGAGCGCCGAGAGCAACCAAGGTGGTGGTGCCATCAAAGATAATCGCGCTGCTCGTGGTCGTATGGCTATGACCTTGGTTGGTTTGTGCGCCGCGTTGGGTTGCATCGAAGTGTGCCAGCGAGCCGACGACTCGCCACGAATGCGCTTGTTTAAAACCTTGCCATTGATAGCTCAAGCCAAGCGCTGCGGGTGTACTTTCGCTTGCATCCGCTTGGGCGGGGTAGCCATTGCCACGACCAACCCAAGCGGTAAGATCATGCATACCACTGGCGTAGGTGAGCTTGATGCTGTCGTCTTGATACTGGTTGGCGAGAAATGCTTGCTGTGACAACGATGCATCGACAAATCGCCAGTCGTGCTCATGCACGTCATTGTACAAACCAATGGGCGACAGTTGACGGCCTAAACGTAAGGTCCAGTTTTGTCCGAGATGAGGTTGTAACCAGACCTCTTCGACCTCGACATTCTCTCCGTGGTGGCTACCGAGGATGATTTTTCCGGCTAACACTTGCGGCCAAATGGCTAATAGCCCCAGCTCACCGTGCATCAATTGCACGCCTTGCTCTTGGTGCGCCGCACCTGCGCTGTTCAAAATACCCGGGATAGCAAATTGCTGATCGCGACTTTGATGGTAGTAGCCGAGTTGAGCGAACACGTTGCTTTTTACTTCAATGTTTGACTCATGGTTCGGGTTGGCATAGGCAATATGGCTAGAGAGCAAACTAACTGCCGTGAGTGTGAAAGCGTGTTTCATTGGTTATTCTCCGGCAAAAATGGGTTGGCATAGCGCGGGTTGCGAACAAAGGCTTCATCGTTGAGCGCCCCCAAAAAGGCCAGTACGTCCTGCTTCTCTTGCGGACTCAGAGTAAAACCATTGACAAACTCACTTTTGTTAGGGTTGAGTCGCCCATCGCCTTGGTAGAAACCGCTTTCGATATGACGACCGCCTGCGGCGTAAAAATCCAGCACTTCAGAGAGCGTGGCGATGCTGCCGTCGTGCATGTATGGCGCGGTATAAGCAAGGTTGCGTAGCGTGGGCGGGCGAAATTTGCCTTTGTCCACTGCGTTTGCTGTCACTGTATACAGGCCATTGTCTTGCGCTGGATAGCTGCCTTGCTCATCTAAGTTGTACAGGCCGGTGTTAAAAAATGGGCGACTGACAAATACCGTATCGGCGTGCAAGGTCGAATCGCTGAAATTAAAGCCGCTGTGACAATGAAAGCACTCCATCTTTTCGCTGTTGAACAGTGCCTGACCGCGTAGGGCCGCACTGCTCATCGTCCCTTGATCAAAATCGCTCTCTTTGGAGATCAAGGCGCGGTTAAACACCGCCAGCGCTTTGATGATGTTGGGCAAAGTCACGGGTTGCTGCTCGTTCGGAAACGCTTGGTTAAACAGCGTCTGATATCGGGGATCTTGCTCAAAGCGTTGTAAAATCTCGTCACGATTCGCATCGTTAATCCCCATCTCAACCGGAAACTCACCAAACAGCGGGATCACCAGTTGTTGCTCTATGGTGTGCAACACCGGATTGGCCCAAGTGTAGGAGGCGTTGTAAGCCACATTGGTTAGCGTTTGCGAGTTGCGGTGGAGCACCTCGCCGGTCGAACCGGTTGGAACCGCCAGCCCATCGGTAAACGCGAGCGCCTGCTGATGGCAAGATTCACACGCAAAGGTCTGATTGCCCGATAAACGCTTGTCGTAGAACAGGTGTCGTCCCAACTGGAATTTTTCTTCACTGGCCGGGTTATCGTTTGGCTCTCTCGGCATGGGAAGAGAGCCCGTTTGAAAGTCAAAACCACTGTGGTTGGTTGAACCCGCCGCAGTGACTTCGTAGCTTGATTCGCCGTCACAGCCCGTTACTGATGTCAGCACGAGCAGTGTCAGCAAACCACTCTTGAGGTTTGCTGACATCGGTATTACTCCACGCTCACCCAAGATTGTGAAGTCGAGCAGTTGCCTGCAATGCACTCACCAGTGATGAGATCCAACCCTAAGTTATCAAACACGCCTTGGCAATCAGGGTCGCTGCTCGCCGACATACAGCCCAATGGCGTTGCATCCGTATTTTTAGAAATATCGCTGTTGGCGACCAGTTTTTGATAATCGAACACCACCTTGTTGGTGGCTAGGTTGAAGTTATCCAACTGATATTGTGGGCGGTTCGGGCGAGAGCCTGCGCAGTCGACGACTTCTGCGTTGGCATCGGTCACTTCACAGCCTGTGGTGCCAAGGTGGATGTTCCAACCCGCCACATCCATGCGTAAATGTTTGTGCCCTTTTTGCCAGCTCCAGTTCATCCCCGTGACATCAAGAGGAGAGACAGCATCATCACCGTCAATGCCGTAGTGGTTGAGATCTGCTGGCACGCCGAGGGTAAAACGAAGGCTTGTGTATTTGCCTTGTGGAACTTTGCCGCGAATCGTGTGGTTGGTGTCTGGATTGCCGTTAGCACAGCTGTCCGAGCCCGTTTCAAAATCCAGCAGGGCGACATTTTGATACTGCCATTTGCCGTCTTGGGTAAGTTCGACGGATACCGCTTCGCCTTGTTCGTTGATCAGAGTAACTTCAGAGATATACACACGAACATCGCTAAAAGTGGGTTGGCTGTTGGCTGTGCCTACGACACTGTTGTTCATCGCTTCGCAGCGAATTTCTTCATTGCCGACTCGTGCCGCAAACTGAATTGCTACCTCTTGGCTGGTTTTGCTATCGGTGTTACTTGCCCCCGCACTGCTGTTGTCACTGCCGCCACATGCGGCCAATAAGCTACAAAGAGTGATAGATACGAATGTTTTAGCGCTTAATGATGGGTTAAACATGATTCTTCCTTCTGAATTTTTAGTTAGCGCGCGCCGTTTAACGGATAGCATTAACGGATAGCAAACAGCACGCGCGCACCATCCCGTTAAGGGTGGCGTTTTTTTATGTTGAGCGTGAATGACTCAGCTGAGCCGATGGCTCAGAGATCAGGCGAAGAAAGAGTGCGGTGGAGATTGCTTCGGGGCGATGGAGAGATACACCTTTTGTAAACAAAGAAGGTGTTGATAGAAGATACGTGTTGGGGCGGGGCGAGACAGCCACGCCAAGATGACGGCTAAGCAGAGAACGGCTAGGCTTAAAGAAAACTGGCATGCTTTGAGCAGTGGGCAGTGAAATTTAAGGTTTTCATGGCCGCTGTCCGCATTGGGTACTTCGAGGTTGTTGGCTTCAATCAGTTCACTGATATCCACCCACTTAAAGCCTTGCGCGGTACATAGCAGCACTTTGCCGCCTTGGCTGTCTGATAGCCAGTTCTGTCGATTAACTTGAGAAGGGTTGAGCGCCATGGTCGCCAACAGATAAATCTGAAACAACAAAGCAATAATGACGTAAAACGCCACTACTTTTTGTTTGGTTTGCGGATTTATGCGTAGGTACATTGCAACATAGGGTTAACCGAAATTGGCACGGATACTAACAAATAACCGCTAGAGATGTAATGCTATTTTTACCAGCTGGTAGAATTTATGTGATTGTTATTGCGTTTGATTATGAAAAACGAGCTGGATATGTGTAATGTGTTGGCTAAAGCCGATCAACAAGAAATGGGTAAAACAAACAGGCATGCACGGCGAGTGAGGTGCCACTCGCCGCAGGAAGAGGATTTATTGCTGCTCAGCGAGCATCACACCACGTTGGGTTAGGCCGCAAAGCATCACCGGCATGGCGTTAAAGATCTCCGCAAACTGCTCAAGCCCTTCAAAGCCTTGTTCGCTCAATGTCGCAATGGTGGTTTCTGGGTCGTAAAGCATCGTTAAAGAGAGCAACACACCGCCGAGTAGGGCATTTTCCTCACTCTCTTCAGGCATTAAGGTTTCCCAATCATCGCGCGCCAGTTGCCAGCCTTGCAGTACACCTTCACAAAAGTCGCGAGTGGCTTCGTTAACGATTTCCGCTTCATCCAACTTGCAGCTTTCTGGCCACTGCCAAGAGCCATCAAGTAGCGCTGGACGCGCCTGATTCCAAAGTTGCACTACCGCATCAATGTAGGCTTCAAGCTGTTCACCGTCGGAAAAAGGTGCGGTTTCTTCACCTCCCCATAAGAAAGGCAGCCATTCATGTGGGTCGAGGATATTGGGCGCTGCCGCCATTGAAGTGACAAAGCCCTGCGTTTTAGCAAGATTGAGCAGCTTACCGTCTAATTCCTCAAGGGAAAGAATGTCAAATAACGTCAAAATAGAATACCTTGGATGTTAAGGGCGAGTGAATGGGCGGATCTTACCAATCTCGGCCGCCATTAAAAAGGGCAGAACGCCAGTTTCAGTGATTGTCGGTCTTTTCCGCAGTTTCGTTGTAGGGAAGAAAAGTAAGTCATTGATCCCTGTACCTTGAGCGGTGCCGGGTATGGTAATACACTAAAGTGAGCTAACAGGGAACGCTGTCATCGTATGGAAATTCGCTCATCACTTCGCAACAAAAGCATTCTCGCCTTGAGTTTGTACCTCTGTTTTTTCCTCGCCATCATCGGCAGCGTCACCTATTTTGTGGTTGAGCCTTTAGTGCGCAGCAAAATCGAGCAGAATCTGGATTTGAGAACCGAGCTGCTTGCCGCGCAAATTGAAGGGCCGCTCAATAGCTCGCTCGGGTTACTCGACAGCCTCGTTGGTTTCGCTCAAGGTAATCCACCGCCATCGCAACTTTCCCGTGGTATAGCCAATATCATCGCTGCCAGCGGCAATATTATCTCCAGTGGTGGACTTTGGCCTGAACCGGAACTCAACCAAGCGAAACCAGTCTATCGAAGCTTGTTTTTTAATAAAACCAAGCAAGGTGGTGTCGATCAGGTGCATCTGTATAACAACCCGGAATCCGATGGCTATCATCTTCAGCCTTGGTATCAGTCCGTTGCCAATCAACCTTCAGGCCAACTAAGTTGGTCGCAGGTGTATATCGATCCTTATACGCAAGTGCAGATGATCACGGCGTCGAAACCTTATTACCTTGATGGGCAGTTTGCTGGGGTGGCAACGGTTGATCTCTCCTTGCAAGCACTATTTGATTTTATCCGCAAACATACCGAGATTTACCAACTTGGGGTCACCATCAGTGCATTAAACGGCAGCTTGATCACCGAGCACAACTACACTCTTGTTCGAGGCCGTTACGTTAGCCAGATTGAACTCAGCGATTTTCATTGGCAAATGAAAGTAGTGAGTGCCCGCCAGCGAATAAGTGATGAAGTGTTCAATAAAGTGCTACGGGTGGAATGGGGTATTTTGCCTTTCTTACTCATCTGCGTTTTAGCAGGTTACTACTTGCTCAACCGTTATTTGATTGAACCGATCATCACGATTGCGCAAAGCGTGGACAACTCAAAAACCGGCGGTATCGTTGATATCGATTATCAAAGCGATGACGAGATCAAACATCTGATCGATGCGTTTAACGAGAAAACCGTCTATCTAGAGGCAGAAAAAGTCAAAGCACAAGCGTCAACCAATGCCAAAACCGCCTTTTTGGCCACATTGTCGCACGAAATTCGTACGCCCATGAATGGCGTGTTGGGCACGGCGCAGTTGTTGCTGAAAACCCCATTGACCGAAGAACAGAAAAAGCACCTAAAAACGCTATACGATTCCGGTGATCACATGATGACTTTGCTCAACGAGATCTTGGATTACTCCAAAATCGAGCAAGGACACATGGAATTTGATCTCGCCCCATTCCCGTTTGACTCCATTATTGGCAGCGTAAACAGCATCTACTACACCTTGTGTGCGGAAAAAGGACTGCAATTTCGCGTCTATTCACAGGTTGCCAGAGATCGTTGGTACCATGCAGACCGTGCACGCCTGCGGCAAATACTATTCAACTTACTCAATAATGCGGTGAAGTTTACTTCCCACGGTGTGGTTGAAGTCTACTTGGAAGAAGTGTTCAAAGGAGGGCAGAACTACCTTGTGATTAAAGTTAAAGACACAGGGATAGGTATTCCTATTGCAGCACAAAAACGTATTTTCCGCCCGTTTGAACAAGCAGAATCCTCGACCACCCGACGCTATGGCGGTACTGGCCTTGGTCTGGCAATCGTTAAAAAAATCGTTGAAAAGTTAGGTGGTAAAATTAGCGTTTCCAGTCAAGAAGGGCTTGGCAGTTGCTTTAACGTCGAGTTGCCAGTGCAGGTGTGTGACGTTGGCAGTGTCGAGCAAGAGCCAAATTATCATCTCGATTATCAAGGTTTGACCGTTCTGATTGTTGAAGACAACCGCACCAATGCCATCATTCTTGAAACGTTTATGCGCAACAAAGGCTTTATTCCCACTTGCGTCGAAAACGGCCAAGAAGCGTTGGATCTGTTACCACATCAATCATTCGACTTGATCTTGATGGACAATCACATGCCCGTACTGGATGGCATTGAAACCATTCGCGCCATTCGTGCCATGCCAAACTCGATTAACCAAGTCTTGATCTTCGGTTGCACTGCCGATGTGTTCAAAGAAACACGTGTTTGTATGTGTGAAGCTGGTGCCAATCACATCATCGCCAAACCGATTGTAGAGAAAGAGCTCGATGATGCGTTGTTTCGGTACGCAGACTTGCTCTACCAATACCGTCGTGAGGCATAAAAGGTCTTCTTTCTCTTCTAACAGTAAAGACACTTATGTAGTTAAATTACATCTCATAGATCATTGAAATGAGGTTTTATCCATTTTTGGTGACTTTATCTACATTTGGTGCGTTTTTTGGTCATAAATTTACAACTCAATTTCAAATACGGTATCTAAAACTACAAATTATTTGCTCTAATAGCGCCATGAACTGCTCTGGTTTTTACATCCAGTTCATGATGTCGTTAAATTGCCATTTTTATAGTTATATATTTTAGAGGACGTAAATGAAATCTCGTGCGCCATTTTGTATCCGTCATGCAGCAGCAGATACTTTTGCTATGGTGGTTTTTTGCTTTATCTCAGGGATGATTATCGAGATTCTGATTTCTGGAATGACCTTCCAGCAATCATTGGCATCACGAACGTTGTCGATTCCGGTCAACATCGCCATCGCTTGGCCTTATGGTCTATTCCGAGATTGGGTACTTCGCCAAGGTGCGCGAATTTCGACTGGCGGTTTGATGAAAAACGTCTCCGACTTAGTGGCCTACGTACTTTTTCAATCTCCCGTCTATGCGGGTATTCTGCTGGCGGTTGGTGCCTCGACAGAGCAGATCATTACAGCCGTGACCAGTAACGCCATCATTTCCTGCGGCATGGGCGTGCTCTATGGTTACTTTTTGGATATGTGTCGCCGCTGGTTCAAGGTTCCGGGGTACTATCAACAAGCTTAGTTGCTGGTAGAGTGCGCGATTTAGTCAATAACTGACCAACTGAACCGTTTGGGGCGCTTTTTTTCAAAACTTGGCTTGACCAAGCCTAAGATAATCATTAAATTAGCGCCTCGTTGATAGGGGAAACCCAACAACAATTCGGTGAGTTGTCCGAGTGGCTGAAGGAGCACGCCTGGAAAGTGTGTATACGGCAACGTATCGAGAGTTCGAATCTCTCACTCACCGCCACATTCAAGTCTAAAGACGTCCTAGGGCGTCTTTTTTCTTATCTAAAATTCCTAAAAATCAATAAGTTATGGTCCGTATTCTTCCGGGTTCATCCAACCAAATCCACTGTTTCAAGTAATACCCAAAGTAATACCCAAGCCGTTTTTCTGATGCTAGTATTACTTTAGAACACAATTCTGGTATTACTTTTAGCCCTTTCTTATGGTGATATTTTAAAGCTAACTCTTTGTTTTAATTTTGAAATGATGGGGGTAAGTAATACCGAGATTTTGAGGTTCTTCTGCGTTGTTCAGGTATTACTTGAGGGATAAATGATGGCCTATAAATTGACAGCAAGACAGGTACAAAGCGCAAAACCTAAGGACAAGGTTTATCGATTATCGGATGGAGGCAATTTGTACTTTTGTGTACGGCCCAATAATTCCAGATCTTGGCAATTTCGCTATACAAGGCCAGGACAAGATAAAGTGACTTACCTATCTTTCGGCACTTACCCTGATATGAGTTTGGCGGAAGCGCGAGATAAAGCCTTAGAGTCACGAAAGATGCTTGCAGAAGGTATCGATCCTCAGTTAGCGAGAGAAGAACAAAAAGCCAAAGCGATTCTCGAGCAAAATGCGACTTTCCAGTTTGTTGCTGAACAATGGAAAGCGACGAAAGAGGGAAGAATCAAAGAAAAGACATTGCTTGGCAATTGGCGCAAGCTTGAACTGTACGCATTTCCAAAGTTGGGCTCCATGCCCGTCAATAAAATTTCCGCACCGCTTGCAATTTCCGCTCTTCGTCCTGTAGAAGAGCAGGGCTTACTTGAAACAGTGAAGCGAACCGCTCAGTTAATGAACGAGGTCATGAATTACGCTGTTAACAGTGGTGTAATTCATGCTAATCCTTTGTCAGGTATTCGAGATGTGTTCAAAAAGCACAAAGTGGTCCATATGAAAGCACTACAGCCTCATGAGATGCATGAGCTGATTCGAACAGTCGCCACTGCAAACATCCAGCGTGTCACGCGCTTTCTTATTGAGTGGCAATTGCACACCATGGTTCGGCCCAACGAGGCTTCTGGCGCTCGTTGGGAAGAAATAGACATAGCAAATAAGCTTTGGATTATCCCCAAAGAGCGCATGAAAATGAATCGAGAGCATGCCGTCCCGCTCACTGAGCAAACGCTCGCTATACTTGAAGCTATCAAACCAATCAGCGGACATCGAGAATACATTTTCCCCTCTAGCCGTAATCCCAAGGTACCAACGGACTCCGAAACGGCGAACAAAGCGTTGGGGAGAATGGGATTTAAAGACCGAACGACTGCCCATGGTTTGCGCGCATTAGCTAGTACGACACTCAATGAGAAAGGCTTTGACCCTGATGTGATTGAGGCAGCATTGGCGCATACCGACAAAAACCAAATTCGTAAAGCCTACAATCGCAGTGATTATCTGGAGGCGCGGCGAAAGTTAATGTGCTGGTGGAGCGAACACATCGAGAAATCAAGTTATGGAAGCTATAGCGTTATAGGAAAAGACTATTTAAGAACGGTCAATGTAAGATAAATTTGCCTGGACAAGGATGAGGTGATTTTATAACACGTTAACACGTTAACACGTTAACACGTTAACACGTTAACACGTTAACACGTTAACACGTTAACACGTTAACACGTTATTATTATGATACGGCAATATAGTAATCGTGTAACATGTTATAAGTGTTATTTTTTCGTTGATCTCTTAGTATTAATTAGAATAGATTTTACTTCCTGAATTTTAAATAAGGAAAGTAAGCTTATGTCTCAAAGAAAACATTCTAGTTCTGGTGAATATAGGGAAATGAAATTGTTCCCCCTGCCTTATTTTTCATTGGATATGGCAGCTGAACAATTGGACGTCCCGGTTCGGTTTTTCGAAGAGGCTGTAAGATGTGCTTTGGTCCGACCATGTGTGTTAGTTGATGATATTAAACCACAAAAGTCGTTTTCAATCTTAACTGGGAATAAAGAAATCCTAGAAAGTGCTGAAGCCTACTGTCCTTCAGGACTGTCTCAATCCGACTTGTCTCGTCAGCACTCTCCATTGATTCGTCCTAGGCTCTCAAACATTGATGACTATCTTTCCAGCTCTGCATCGCAGCTTAATGTCACTTATTTCGAACCCTATTCTGAGGGAGAAGCAGGTGTCGAGGGATATTTAATGGGTTTTTGGCAAATCGAAAGCGTTGACGATGCTATTAGGCTGTTATCCTCTCTGGATGAAATTGATATTGAAGTTGTTCCGTATATTGATGATTGTTGGTATCAAGATAGACCAATAGATAAAGCACAAATAACGATATTAGGTTTTCCTGTGACAGTGAGTGCTAAGAATATTGTTATTAGCTATAAGGATGTAAAAAAAATATTAGATGCATATCAAAAAGGTGTTCCTATCGATCAACGAACTCTATACGGCTTAGCCAAAAAGCAGACAGAAGTAAAAGAACCAGTTGCTAGAGCTTCACAAAAAATGATGGCGGTATTATGTGCTGTGATCGCTACTCACCCTAAGCTTGGCCCTAGTTGTTTTGACAAAAAGGTGAACTTGCATGAAATACTTTCTGCTCATTTTGCATGTGAGGGAATATCCCTTGGTTTATTCGAACCTGATCCGAGCACCGTGCGCAGATGGAAGCAAATTATAGACTTCGAGAAAGCAATTCTGCGTAAATAAGAAGTAA
This sequence comes from Vibrio sp. S234-5, assembly GCF_000960595.1. Classification (NCBI taxonomy): domain Bacteria; kingdom Pseudomonadati; phylum Pseudomonadota; class Gammaproteobacteria; order Vibrionales; family Vibrionaceae; genus Vibrio; species Vibrio sp. S234-5. The sequence goes on along the minus strand of NZ_JZAM01000060.1, from coordinate 124,137 downwards.
CATTCTAGCACCACTGCGCGCGCATCTAGCTCACATGCGCGCGCATGTTTACCTAATGCGCACCATTCCAATCCCTTCCGGATTAATCTCATTCCGTCCTGAGAACAACGAAAAAGGAAATCAGTGAATGAAGATTATTCGTCTTAAAGAAGTTATGTCCATTACCGGCTTATCACGTTCGACTATTTATGAGCGTATATCGGTGGGAGAGTTTCCTCCTAGTGTGAGTCTAGGTGGTTCCGCCGTTGGTTGGTTGGAGTCTGAAGTACATGCGTGGATTGAAAAGCGAGTTACTGAGCGAGATGAACGTCTAAGTCAACCTACTTATCGCAAGCGGGGGTAGTTATGAATGTAAGCCGCGAGATATTAACCACTAAGCAAGTATGCGCAATGACCAATCGCTCGGTATCGACAATTAACCGATGGTGGAAAGAGAGGCGCTTCCCGAAACCATTACAGTATCAGGGGAGATCTTACGGTTGGGATTCAGATAAGGTGAAAGCATGGTTTGAGAGTCAATTTGACGCAAAATGACGCTGTTTGCGTCATTCTGCTCACTTTTGAAGTATCAATACCCAGTTTTGTTGAGCTAAATTTAGACCTTATTGCATCGCCCATCCCTTATGAGACGAGGGGTTCGGTATAGAAGGTAAAGCAACGGGAACTGGGTATTTCATATTATCTCCCGTTATTCTTAATACCCTTATCAATAATCCTTGTATGAGAAAAAACCAGTCAACTTCACCATACTATCGTTATTTAGATAGTGTGTACCATGTGAATGCAGGGGAAGGTAAGCCAATCTTCACTCATCAAATGGGCAAGATGATAGAACAACTCGAGATCATGCTGGGTCATCATCGGAAAGTCTTGGTAGTCAGATTCGATTTACATCTCCCCAGTCACGGTCACTCAACAGACAATCAGGTGATGTCGATGTTTCTCAATCACATTCGATATCGAGTCAAGAAGAGATATAAAATGGTGCGTCTAGGCTACGCGTGGTGTCGAGAGCGGAACCATGCTTCAGCTCAGCACTATCACGTTGCTCTCTTGCTAAATGGCTCTCAAATACAATATCCAGATAAACTGCTTAGTCTGCTTACACAGTGGTGGGGGACGGTATCAGACGGAGGTCATTTATTTATACCGGAGAATTGTTATTACCTAGTCAGTCGTCAGAGCGACGGGCGAGTGAAAAGGGATGCAATTTACCGTTTGTCTTACCTTGCTAAAGTGAATAGTAAACAAAGTCGAGAAGGGTTCGCCAATGATTACGGTACCAGTCGGCTAAAAATGGAAAGTGATCAATAAAAGTGATCAGTAAAAGTGATCACTAGCGCTGATCACTTTTACTGATCATGTTTTATTTACTTTATATTCAGTTAGTTAATGAGAATTGCGCATGTTGACCGTTGCGTTTCAAGAATTGACTAGGAGCCATCGCCTTTCTATGTTTGCAAAAAAACGGCCATTTTCAGGCGCTTTTCGACCCACAAAGTGGTGGTGAAAGTTTAATTTATTGCATTCACTTGGGGATTTGTCTCATCAAATATGCAACTTTAGGCGGATATAGGCAGGTACGGCTAGTAACGCCTCTCTGTCTGTGGCTGCAAGAAAATCCAGGTACTCCCGCAACTCACCGTCGGTAACACTTTCAAGCTCTTCATAGCTTACACCGAGCAACCTAGCACCATGCATCAATCCATTAAGGTATTGTTTACGTTCGTTTTTGCTTTGTTCATCTTGAGCATCCATCCGGTGGTACTCATGTAAGATTTTTTTCAAATAATCCAAGAAATCGGTTGAGTCCATAATGACTTCCTTTCCCTAATCGCAATTGAATACTGCTCAGCCACCAGCGAGACACAAACGGTCTCTGGGCATCACTTCTCATCCGGTTTGTTTCGGTACACTTGCCAACTGCTTGGTATTACACTAATCCAGTTATCACGAACGTAGTTATCATGGTCTTCTGCAGAGCCTTCAGGGTACCGTTGATAGAACTCTTCAGTGAGCTTGAAGTAAAGAGACCACTTTCGAAGTATGTAATTGTCTGCGTATCCCAAGTGTTTGGCGGCAGCGAGATTACCATGTGCAAATCGGCATACTGGGTTGGGATTACCGCGATTACCTTTTACAAAGCGGCCTTTGGCATCACGTTCGGGCATAATCATTCCTTGTCGAAATAGACAGTTCGTAAAGTATCCACCACAGGTTATCAGTGACCTAGCGAACAATGCAAACACTAGGCGCTCATAACAACAGTAGATAGTTTCTTTAGATCTCAATCACTAACCATCATACTTAGTCATGTAAACTAGGTTTCACTAATCGATATTGTATCACGCTCATAAAGCTATAAATCAGATGTCAAAATTACTTCTTAGACCTCATTTTCTTGCTAGATTGTTCGGAGCAACATCCTTTATCGAAATTTACGATGAAGGCATAACATTTGTAGGTAAACATGAGGCTGGCCACTTTTCATGGCAACAAATTGACTCCCCACCCAAGGTAAATCTTGGTTTAACCGGTGGCTCTATCACGTTCTCCGTAAACCACAAAAACTACACTGTCTCGGCTTTAAGCTACGCTGCTACTCGCAAGCACCAGCATAATCTATTCGCATTCTGGGCGAACCAAAATGCCGAATACCTTGCCAGTTTTGTTCGCGATGTTGAACTTCATTGTCAGAGGGCTTATCTAAAAGATTCATCTCGTGAGTCAATCCAAGCCAGAGCGCAGAAAGAAGCCCAGAGGTGGTCCGGTTGGCAATCGGCAAAAGGCCTCAATGCCGCTGTTACTGGCGTGGCTCTATGCGTTCAAGAGTTCAGTAATTGGAGTGATGAGCAAGTTGCCTCGATTAGAGAGAGGTTCGTGACAAACCAGCTTAATCAATACAAGCCATTTTTTGATGAAGTTGAGTCGAACCCTCTTACCGATAAACAACGCATCGCTTGTGTCACTGATAATGACAATAATCTACTGCTAGCAGGCGCTGGGACTGGAAAAACAAGTGTAATGGTTGGCCGAACGGGTTATTTGGTGAAAAGTGGCAAAGCAAAGCCTGAGGATATTTTGTTGCTTGCTTTTGGCGCGAAAGCGGCAGAAGAGATGGATGAGCGTATAAAGCAACGGCTCGGGTTCGATTCTGTGCGGGCCAGCACCTTTCACAGTTTGGGATTGAAGATCATAGCAGAGGTGGAAGGTCATGTACCCAAACTTTGCCCCTTCGAGTTAGACGCCAAAATCAAAGCGCTCTGGATGCATAAAACATTAGAAGCTTTGATGCATGATGCTCACTATCGTCGACAGCTTTTGGAGTATTTCAGTGCTTACTACTATGTCGATAAAAGCCCGTTTCAGTTCAACAGTTATGGTGACTATTTACGTTATTTAAATGATAACGACATACAAACCATCAAAGGTGAGGCGGTGAAGAGCTGTGGTGAAATGGTCATTGCCAACTGGCTCTATCGCCATGGCCTGAACTACCAATATGAAGCAAATTATCGTTTTGATGTCAGTACACAAGAGTACCGACAATATCAACCCGATTTCTACTTACCAGACTATGACATATATATTGAATACTACGGCATAGACAAGGATGGAAACACGGCGCCGTGGATTGATAGAGAAAAGTACCATCGCGGCATAGAATGGAAGCGCGCGACTCATGAAAAGTATCAGACGGGTTATATTGAGTTGTTCTACCACCAACATAGTGATGGCATTATGCTTCCTTCGCTTGAGAATCAGCTCAGAGATAGGAACGTCGAGCTTTCTCCGATTTCTCAAGCAGAGCAGTTAGCGAAGCTTGAAGAACTAGGACAAGTCACGCAACTGGCGAAGTTGCTTGGTATGCTGGTGGATATGTACAAAGCATCGTGTTTAGATCAAGTAGCGTTAGATACGCTGATTGCACAGTCAGTCGATCCTAAACAAACGGCCAAAGCCTTTGGTTTGCTAATGCCGCTTTACACGAAGTATGAGCACTATTTACAACAAGAGAAGCTGATTGATTTCAATGACATGATTGTCAAAGCGTTGCACTATATTCAGTCAGGGCAGTTCAGGCCCAATTGGAAATATATTCTGGTCGATGAGTTTCAAGATATTTCTGAACCACGAGCTCGGTTGGTAAAAGCTTTGCGAGATACCTGCACAGGTTGTTCACTTTTCTGTGTAGGAGATGATTGGCAAGCTATCTACCGTTTTACGGGGGCAGATGTGAAGTTAACCACTCATTTTTCAAACTATTTTGGCCCCACATCCCAAACTCATTTGGATTTAACCTTTCGGTTTAATAGTTCGATTGGTGATGTCGCATCTCGGTTTGTTACCCAAAATCCAGTGCAGATTCGCAAAATCATACGGTCGCTCAATCAAGTTAATCAACCTGCCGTTTCTTTACTTCGTCAAGGTCAAACCGAGCCAGGAGTAAATCCTCTCGAGAAGGCTCTTGAGGCAATCGCTTATCGGGTCAAGAGTTCAGGAAAGTTCACGCAGAATAAAGTCTATCTTTTAGCGCGCTTTTGGCATCAAATGCCTCGCAGTCAGGAGCTTTTGGCCTACCGTAAACAGTTCACTTCACTCAATATAGAATGGTACTCCTTCCACGCATCAAAAGGTAAAGAAGCAGACTATGTTGTTATTCTTGGGCTGACATCTGGTACTAACGGTTTCCCATCTAAGAAAGTCACACCGCCTCTTCTCGATGCACTATTACCCAAGGGAGACAGTTATGAGTTTGCCGAGGAGCGCAGGTTATTCTATGTGGCTATCACTCGTGCTCGCCACCGAGCGTATTTACTTGCAGATATGACCGATGTCAGTGAGTTTGTTGTTGAGCTACTTGAGTCAAAATACCCGATAGAAACGGACGAATTTGAAACCTCTTTCGTGCAGAAGCTTTTTGAACAAATTTCATGTCGCCGATGTAAAGCTGGGACGCTGCAGGAGAGGGTCAGCGAGTTCGGAAAATTCTACTCATGTTCTTTGTATCCACGGTGTAAACACAAAGAAACACCGTGTGACTGCTGTGGCCAGCCAATGAGTTGCAGCAAAAAGCAAGGCTATCAAGTCTGCATTAATGACGCGTGTGGTGCTGTTCGTCCACTCTGCCAACGCTGTGGAAGTGAAATGAAGCTACGAGATGGCAAATATGGTCCATTCTGGAGCTGTACCAATTATCGCCAAGGTGCCGATTTGAACTGTGGATATAAGTTACAAGTGACAAGTAATTCATAGCGATGCCAAACAAGTTCAGTGAGCATCAATCGGCCAAGTGCACGAACCTCGTTTCAGTGGCAATACCGACAATCCTGTCATTCTAAGACGGATGTCAAGCTATTTTACATGTTTATATACTCAGTATTTACCTGTCGCCATTAAGTAGACATTATGAGTTTAGTTTCAATCTATGCATAGTCTTGGTGAATCAAAGTCTAGAACTTTGTGGATAAGGTAGAGAGATGGTTTCCCCTAAAAGTCTTGTTTTTCAATTACACCGTCACTGGGAAGTGGTTGAGCAGTTAACCCGGCTTTCACGAGAGTTCCCTGCATTTGAGCTCCGTATCCTCGAACAAGTGATAAACCAGTACAAAAACAAAGATGCAGATACTAACAGCGTGCTGACGAGTCTTATCAACGCGGACATCTTGCAGCCTATCTGCCGAAGTAGTGACTATCAGCTCAACACGCTGGTGATGGATTTTGTACGTGGATTGACTCATGAGCATGAGCTTGGTTTGTCCGCGGTACTTAAAGCTCGCGTTGAGGCTATCAAAAACGCCACCAGCCAAGTACTAAAGGGACTTGAAGATACCGATAATGATTTACTCCGTTCAGGCGCTAACCAACTGTCAGAGCTGACGAGAAAGATTGCTCAACAATTAACACAAGACAAGCAAGCCATTTTTGACATTGCTGAAGCGGCTAAATCAGCAGACACCAGTGTGCCAATTGAACGCCGCTATCGTGAAGTACTAGAAGTGTACGACCAATACGTTGAACCCATGAATGAAATGATGGATAGCGGTCTTGGAGGCAGTTTCTACCCATTGTTGGAAAAAGCAGAAGAAGCACTAGACAAAGCCGTTGATACGCTGGCTATTCGCGGCTCTTTGTATCAACAAAGGTTAGCAATGCGTCAGATTGCTTATCAAGTCAAAGATCTTCGTTACCAAGGGCGGGTCATCGCTCAGCAATGTGCAGATACCTTGTTACCGCTGAGAGAGGAAGCGAGGCTACATAACCAGCTTTCTGCTGTGATTAGCAAGCAAATAAGCCAAGTTCGTAAGAAAGGCCTAGTTCGAGGGTTAAATGCAGTCGGCTTACCATTATGGAAAGCCAGTCGTACCAGTAAAATTCAGATTGGGAACGAAGTGCGTGAACTGATGGCTGAATTTTTGAGTTTTGAACCCAATTCAATTCCTTTTCCGGATGAAGAAGAGCTCTCTGATAGCCTCTTAGTGAATTGGATCGATGAGCAGCGATTGCGTGAACAACTTTCAGCAGCATTGCCGGTTGAGAATCTCATGACTTGGTTAACGACACACTATCGCTATTTACCTGATACGGAATTACTCCGTCTCTATCATGAACTGGTGCGAGAACCACAATGGCAAAGCTTGTTGAGCACAAATCCTTGTACCACAACGCTCAGTACCGTCTCTGTCACTTATCATCCTCATCAACTAACGACCTTGACTCGCTCAACAAGTGCAAAGGATATGGATAATGCAAAATAGCAAACTCGACTTAACTGAGCTGACACATCTCACAGAACTGTTCAACTTATTCAATTCAGGTCGGCACCTGAACCGTTCGACAGATGCAGCCCTGTGGTATGAACTCGAACAGAAATCGGAACAGTATCGACATCTATTTTCTAACCTAGGGTTTGAGCTACGTATCGATGGCCGTGGTTTTGCTTGGTTTCATGACGATGAAGGGAATCAAAACATCAACAAGCAATCGCGACAGTTGGCGCTTTTGCTGATGGTGATTTTTGACTACCAAGCGGACAATGGTCGCTCTTTGAGTCAGTTTTATCAGTGGACCATTAACAATAAAGTGCTAAATGAGGTCTATGAAAAGCATCAAGGATTGTTGGATGCAGAAGAGTTAGATCAAGGGGGATTGGTAAGAGTCCTCGAAAATGCGGTGCGAAAAGGCTTTGCGATTCAAGAAAACAACCACTGGCGCTTATTGCCTTCGGTATATCGTTACTTAGACCACTTTGAGGCGATTACCGAACAAGCCTCTGTTAGCGATGGAGTCACGGATGAGGAGGATGAATCATGCTAAATTACGGCTTCCAACGTCTCGCATTAATTGGCAGTGCTGGATATCAGCGAGCAGAGCTGCCACTGGATGATTCTGTGTCATTAATCGCACCAAATAATCACGGTAAAACCAGTTTAATCAACGCCCTCCAGTTTCTACTGATCATTGACCAAAGAAAAATGGACTTTGGCTCTCATAGCGTCGAAAAAGCACGTCGTTTCTATTTCCCAAACAACAGCGCATACATCCTGCTTGAAGTCATACTTCCTCAAACCGGAACCGTTGTTTTCGGCTGCGTAGGTAAAGGCGTAGGCCACGATTATGAATACTTTGCCTACAAAGGAGAATTAAACCTAGATGATTACCGTTTGGCGGATGGTCATATTGTTACTCAACCCAAACTGGTTAACCATCTAGCTAGCCACCAGCACAGGGTCTATCAATACAATGAAAGAGATTTTCGTCATTTGATTTACGGTGGTGCAAAGAGTAAGAAGACCAATGATCTCGACTTTACGGTATTCAAGCTTGAACACGGAAGCGATGCACGCTCTTACCAGCAAGTGCTCACCAAAACGCTTAGATTGGATAAGCTCAATTCCAGTGATGTAAAAGAGTACTTACTCAAGATATTTAGCCGTGAGCTGCCTAATGCGAGTATCGATTTTAAGCAAGAATGGGAGAAGGCATTTCAAGATATCAACTTAGAGCGGGAGCAATATCTAGCGGCGGTGAATAATCTTGCGACCATTGAAGAGCTGGAACATAAGTTTCAACGTACATTGTCCCTAAGAGGCAAAATTGCGTCGGCACAACCCAAAGTGAACCAATTATTGCAAGATTGGCACGGACACGTTCAAACAACGAGAGAAAAATTATCAGCACAAAAGCATCAGCTTGAAGAAGAACAAAATGAGTTACATCACCAAGATATTGCTCGTGCTGAAGCACGCAGTGGGTTAAACAACAAGCTCGCGGATCTAAAACGTACCGAAGAGCAGTACCAAGAGCTTCAAGCTCGCTTTGCGTTGATTCCGAATCACGCCTATTTAGAGAGCCAGCTCAATCTAGCAAAACAAAGTTATGAAGAACAGGCCGCGCTATGTATTCAATCGCAACGCTCTTCTTCATCAGATTTAGCCAGGCAGTTAAAAGAACGGACAGAAAAACGCCAAAGGTTGGAAACGCAGCGGCAAACCCTAGACAATAATTTGTACCTTCATCTCTCCAAATTGCTCACAGCGCATGAGCTAGAAAAACTGAACAAAGTACTGAGTCAGCAAGTGATGCAGCGTTCACCTTCGCACTATTCACTCGATATCAATCAGCTTCGAGACGTGCTGAGTGGTGAAGCGGCCCCGACGCTCACTCTTTCTGGTTTAACCATATCCCTTGATGAGCTCATTCCTCAACATGTTCAAAAGACCGAACAAGAGCTGGTGGAAGAGCTAGATAGTGTTAATCAGCAGATAAATAGCCTCACAGAACTGCTAGAGGTCAGTCAGCAAAGGGATTTGGCGGAAAAGAAAAAGAACGAGTTACACCGAGCCGTGAAAGAGTGTGAAAGGGCGCTCATCGATTATCAGCAACTTGAGCAACTCACCGCGAATCAGTCTCAACGTAGAGAAGAAAAAGCCAAGATCGAGCAAGAGATCACAGCGATTAATCATGCTTTAGCCAGTGCGAAAGACCGCTATCAAGCGCTGAAAGAACAAATCAACAAGACTTCGGAAAAGCTCAGTAAGTTAACTTCAGATAATAACCGTGTTGAGTCGCTCAAAGAGCAAAGAATGGATGATCAATCCCTGTTTACGGCGCTATCGGAACAACCTCATACCCCATGGATAGCGACCGAAGAATGGAGCTTGGAGTTTCTCCCCATTCGTCTTGAACAGTTCATCAACGATTGCCGGGAACTGGATAACCTTTCTAAAGAGCTACGCCAAATGAAAAATGAGTTGGCTCAGAAAGGGCTCACAAAGTTTCAAATGGCACCCACTCAAGACGAAGAGCTAAAAGGCATCATTCAATTTAGCCATTGTTTGGATGCCGAAAAGCAAGCGTTAGAGAGAAAAGCACGTTCTGCGGTGGTTAATGTGACAGCGAGCTTAAGGGAGTTACGCAGTGGTCTGCTTGCTTTGCAAAGTAAAATGAAAGAGTTCAATCGGCTAATCAGTCACAGACAGCTATCTGATTTGAAAACCTTCAAAATCGAACCTGTCGAGGAAAGCTTGCTTGTGAATGCGATGAATGTGTTGATACAGCAAGCAGAGCAGACAGATTCGGGGCAAAGTTTCGATTTGTTCGATCAAACGAGCATTTTAGATGATGCAGATCTAGAGCGGGCGAAAAATACGTTAATTGAAGAGGGCAATGCTCGCCAAGGATTAAGAGTCGCAGACTTATTCAGGCTTGAGTTTGTCGTGGCAAAGCAGGGGCAGCAGCAAGAGTCTTTTGAAGATATTGATAGCGCAGCGTCTAATGGCACGGTATTGATGGCAAAGTTAGTCACCGGCCTTGCCATGCTGCACCTAATGCAAGACAAACGTCACCAAATGAAAGCGGTCTGTTATTTGGACGAGGCGTTAGCATTGGATACCAAGAACCAAGCCAACTTAATCGAGATAGCCGAGCAATTTGGCTTCGCGTTAATTTTTGCCTCGCCGGCACCGTTAACCACCGCTCGGTATTGTGTGCCAATTCACCAAGTAAATGGTAAAAACGTCATAAGCCGTCATAGCTGGCAGCTATTGTCGCCCATCGAAAGTCGTATGGTGACTCAGCCAATCGCGGAGACATCACAATGAGCCAGCCATTGATTGCCGCCTTAAAACGGCTCATGAATGCACATCCAGAGGCGATTGCAGCGAGCACAATGACGACTGCGCAGAAAAGGCAACTCGACGAATTTTGCCGAAAGACTCACAGCGTACGAATGACGCCTAGCGGCAGAGGCGTTGCCTACCGCATTGAAGACTTAGCCGTCGTGACCGTGACTCTACAGCAATTGTCGCCACATCAAGACTTACCATTGTCGATTCCGCCAAGAGCCGCGAACATCGCCAGCACTCGAAGCAGTAAACAGGGAAGAATCACCCACGATGTTACTCATGTATTCATTAAGACCCAAGCTCAGCCGAACTGGTTTGACGGAGATAGGCCAACAGAACAGTTACAACGGGCGAGCGAAGAGTTTGGCGTTGCCGCGCTAGAAATCGGCGGCGACAAAAATCATTCACTGTATAGCGAACATCCTATCTGGCTTGTGGAGAACCAAGATCTGTTTGATAGGCTTGATTGGCTGCCGACTTCGGAGCCCACCAGCGTAATTTGGTATCGTGGCCAACTGCACAATAAGTTGATCGATTGGCTGGCAGCCCCGCAGCGGTCGCCATTCATCTATTTATTTGCTGATTATGATGGAGTAGGGCTGAACAATTACCGCCGCTTAAAAGAGCGGCTCGGAGAGAGAGCCACTTTTTGGCTGATGCCGAATTGGCGCGCCTTATTAACTCGCTATGGCCAAAATAAACTCTGGATTGATACTGCACGAGAGTTTGAATCCTTTGAGCGTAATGCTGGCCAATGGCTCGAACAGGAAAATGAGTTAAAAGCACTTGTACAAGCAATGAAGAGGCAGGGGTTGGCCTTAGAACAAGAAGTGGTTTGGCTAAATAGTGCGCTTTAACTGAGTAATACCGACAAGTTCAGCATTTTTGAGCAGAGATTAAGCGCACAATCTCATAACCATACCTAGAACATTGCCCACGGATCTGTTTTTTCATATTCTCTCACCAAGAAATTTTTCGACTTTATCGTGTAGAGCTAACATGTTGGAAATGTAGCTTAATTTTCATCCAGTGAAATTGATAACCACGATTTTAAAACGCAATCTTGGTTGATAATGATCAAAATTTATACGGTGTCGGCATCCTTGAGCTTGGTTTCGATGACGGTATAGCATAGGAAATAATATGAATAATGTAGAACAGCAGTTCCTAAATGAACTCGACGATAAGCTTTGGAAATCAGCAGAAAGATTACGTAATGCTTTAGACGCCGCCAACTATAAACACGTCGTACTAGGGATCATCTTTCTAAAGTATGTGTCAGACGCTTTTGAAGAGCGCCAACAAGAACTGCGCACTTTGTTTACCGAAGACAGCAGCGACGACAATATTTATTACATGCCTCGTGAAGATTACGACTCTGACGAAGAATACAACGAAGCAGTCAATGCAGAGTTAGAACTGCACGAATACTACCAAGAGAAAAACGTGTTCTGGGTGCCCAAGCAGTCGCGCTGGGAGTTTCTGAAAAGCACCGCAGCAAGGTCCATCGGCGATGACATTGAGTTAGAGAATGGCGAAACCTTCAAGCTTACCTCTATATCTAAGCTAATCGACAATGCCTTAGAAGCCATTGAAACGTATAAAATCGACGACAGGCTGGCAAATCCTAAGCTAAGGGGCGTATTGCCACGTATTGGCCGTTTTGAAGTCGACAATTACAACCTTACTGAGCTCATCAATAAGTTTTCCGATACCAGCTTCCGCAACCCCGAGTACAACGGCGAAAAGTTAGATTTGCACAGCAAAGATATTTTGGGCCATGTCTATGAGTACTTCTTAGGGCAATTCGCTTTAGCCGAAGGCAAACAGGGTGGCCAATATTACACCCCCAAAAGCATCGTTACCCTGATCGTTGAAATGCTTCAGCCTTATCAAGGCCGAGTCTATGACCCGGCAATGGGGGCGGGTGGCTTCTTTGTGAGTAACGATAAGTTTATTGAAGCGCATGCCGCTGATAAACATTACAACGCAGCAGAGCAGCGCAAACATATTTCTGTTTATGGCCAAGAAAGTAACCCAACGACTTGGAAGCTCGCTGCCATGAATATGGCTATTCGCGGCATTGACTTTAACTTCGGAAAAAAGAACGCCGATACCTTCTTAGATGATCAACACCCCGACCTGCGTGCAGACTTTGTGATGGCCAACCCGCCGTTTAATATCAAAGACTGGTGGCACGCCAAACTTGAGGGCGATATTCGCTGGAAATATGGCACACCGCCGCAAGGCAATGCCAACTATGGTTGGATACAGCACATGCTGCACCACCTGAACGATAACGGCTCAATGGGCTTATTACTCGCTAATGGTTCTATGAGTTCCAATACCAACAACGAAGGTGAGATCCGTAAAGCGCTGATCGAGGCTGATCTAGTTGAATGTATGGTGGCACTACCAGGCCAGCTATTCACCAATACCCAAATCCCTGCCTGTATTTGGTTTTTAACCAAAAACAAGAAAGGCGGCAGCTCAGCAACACAGAAAGGCAAGCGTGATCGCCGTGGTGAAACCCTATTTATTGATGCGCGCAACCTTGGCTTTATGAAAGACCGCGTACTGCGCGACTTTACCAGCGATGATATTGCCAAAATCGCCGATGTTTTTCACGCTTGGCAATCTGGAACAGGCTACGAAGACGAAAAAGGCTTTTGCTTTAGCGCCAAACTTGAAGACATGCAAAAGCACGATTACGTACTAACGCCAGGGCGCTACGTGGGCGCAGCCGATGCCGAGGAAGACAGCGAGCCATTCGCCGATAAAATGCAGCGCTTAACCGCGCAATTAAAAGCGCAGTTTGAAGAGTCTGACCGATTAGAAAAGGCGATTAAGGAAAATCTGGCGGGGATTGGTTATGAGCTCTGAGCTGTCAACGCTTGAACAACAGCTTTCCCCCCTGTTTGAACGAGTAGTGAGCATACTTGAACAGGCGCGTAGCAATGTCGTTCGTTCCGTCAACCACAATACCGTACTGGCCAATTGGCTGATAGGGCGAGAAATTGTCCTGCAATTACAACAAGGTCAACAAAGAGCAGAATACGGCAAACAAGTGATCGAAGCCTTGTCAGCCCGTTTAAATCGCAATTATGGCAAAGGGTTTTCGGCCACCAATCTTTGGTACTTCCGCCAATTTTATTTAACCTACCCAAACAGAATACCGATCCCTCACCCAACGGGTGGAGAATCTACCCAGTTGCTCGCCATTACCCACCCAGCGGGTGGAGAAAATGCGTTTTCGGCAAAGCTGTCATGGTCGCATTATCGCGCCTTAATGAAGGTGAAAGACGCCCAAGCGCGTGACTTTTATGAGCAAGAAGCCGCAGAGTCTGGCTGGGATAAGCGCGATTTAGAGCGGCAAATAAATTCGCAATATTACCAGCGCATACTGGCCAGCCAAAACCCTAACGCCTTAATTACGCAAGGGCGAAAGCAAATCACCTCAGCCACCCCAGCCATTGAAGTGCTTAAAAACCCGTATGTATTAGAGTTTTTAGGGTTGCCAGAATTACCACAATTACACGAATCGCACCTAGAAAGCGCCATAATGACTCAGCTACAAGTTTTTTTACTGGAGCTCGGCCAAGGCTTTGCTTTTGTAGCTAGGCAAAAACGCCTACAGTTTGAAGATAAAGACTTATTCGTAGACTTGGTGTTTTACCACTGCATTTTAAAATGCTACGTACTCATTGATTTAAAAATGACCGAACTTACCCATGCCGATGTAGGGCAAATGGACGGCTATATTCGTTTATTTGACGACCAATACACCAGCGAAGGCGACAACCCAACCATTGGCCTGATTCTCTGCGCTGAAAAAAACGAAGCCGTGGCCAAATACTCGGTACTCAATGATCGCAAACAGATTTTTGCCTCAAAATATATGCTGCACCTGCCTACAGAGCAACAACTGCAACAGGAAATTCAACGCGAACTCAAGCTGATTGAAAACTTACAAGGAGAGCAGAATGAAGGTAATTAAGCAGAGCTTAGGGTTTGAGTTAGAAAAAGCGTTTGAGGATAATTTAGTGGGGATTGGTTATGAGTTCTAATTGGCCTCTTAAAAAAATTTCTGATGTTGCATATTTTCGGAACAATAAACGCATACCACTAAAAAGTTTAGATAGAGCTAAACGACAAGGTGAATTTCCCTACTATGGGGCATCCGGTATCGTTGACTATATTGATGATTACGTATTTGATGGTTCTTATTTATTAATCTCTGAAGATGGAGAAAACCTTAGAACAAGGAAAACACCAATTGCTTTTCAAGCTCACGGTAAGTTCTGGGTAAATAACCACGCGCACATACTGGAAGAAAAAGAAGAGGGAATCTTAGATTACTTAGAGTACTATTTTTCAACTTTAGACCTTACCCCATACATAACAGGTGCGGTACAGCCTAAGTTAAACAAAGCTAACTTAGACACAATTGGAATACCAATTCCGCCTAAAGATGAGCGTAGATCGATCAACCGAACCCTTAACCATCTTAGAGATAAAATTGAACTAAACACCCAAACCAACCAAACCCTAGAACAAATGGCGCAAGCCATCTTCAAAAGCTGGTTTGTCGATTTTGATCCCGTCAAAGCCAAGATTGAAGCGTTAGCAGCGGGTGGTAACGCTGACGATGCAGAACTCGCTGCAATGAGTGTAATTTCTGCCAAAACTGTTGATGAACTGAACAGCTTAAAGGCCAGCAATCCCGAGGCATTTAACAAACTCGCCCAAACCGCCGCGCTGTTTCCTGCAGCAATGCAAGACTCTGAACTTGGTGAGATACCGGAGGGGTGGGAGGTTGGAAAGCTAGCAAATATTATTGACTTTAATCCTCGGCGCACCCTCAAAAAGGGTACATTGGCTCCATATCTTGATATGAAAAATGTTCCAACAACTGGCCACCTTGCTATAGAGGTTGTTGATAGAGAAATGGCTAGTGGGACTAAGTTTGTAAACGGTGACACATTATTAGCACGAATTACGCCCTGTCTAGAAAATGGCAAAACTGCTTATGTTGATTTTTTAAAAGACAATCAAGTGGGTTGGGGTTCCACTGAGTACATTGTAATGAGACCAAAGGAAGGCTACCCAACATCCATAGGATATTTGCTAGCTCGAGATACTAATTTCAGGCAGCAGGCAATTCAAACTATGACTGGAACAAGTGGTCGTCAAAGAGCTGACGCAAAAGCCTTAGCCGAAACTGCTTGGCTTATCTATCCCAAAGAGCTCGTGAGGGCATTTGACAAAACGGCGAAAGGATATTTAAGTCTTGCCAAAATTAATGGTGATGAATCGAAATCGCTATCAGAGATTAGAGACGCTCTTCTTCCTAAACTCTTGTCAGGCGAATTAGTTGGGGAATAACAATGGACTATTTAATTCCTCAGTTTCATGACTACCTCAATGAAGATGGTGAGGTCGATGTAGCAGGATATACATTTTCTCGTGACAACATCCTCAAGGAGCTTGAGGAGGAAGGTTATAAAGAAGCCTTTGCCGATTGGTTGCAGCAGCGACAGATAGAAAATCTAAGTCGGGCTGATGAAATACTTAATTTGCATGACAATCGCGCACGCTTTAACAGGCTTAAAGAAATATACGCTCGAGGCGCAGTTATTCCTTTTGTTGGTGCTGGTATGTCAATGCCAAGTAACTACCCTGGCTGGACAAAGTTTCTTTATCAAGTGCTAGATGAAACAAAAGTCAGTAAAGTGGATTTTGATGAGGCGATAGCAAAAGGACAGTACGAAGAAGCGGCGCAAATGCTTAGTGATGCTTTACCAGCGGGCTGCTTTCTTGAACATGTAGAAAATGCATTCGGCGGGAATCAAGATATTTATGGAGTTGTTCAACGCTTGCCGCAAATATTCAAACAAGCAGTGGTAACAACCAATTTTGATAACGTGCTAAATCGTTGCTACGAAAACGCTAACTTTAACTTTGATGAGGAGTTACTTGGCCCAAATGCTGAAGATCTACCAAGGGCTTTGGGAGAAAACAGACGAGTTCTGGTAAAGCTGCATGGCAAAGCAAACTCCTCCCGCAATCGCATACTAACCAAAGACGAATATGACAAGCACTATCAAAATGAGCAGGCATTAGAATCTGTCATAGAGGCGATCAGCAATCGTACACTATTGTTTTTGGGTTGTAGCCTGACCGTCGACCGAACGATTCAATGCTTAAAGCGTATTATTGGTAATAAAGATCCTGAAAATGTGCCTCGTCACTATGCTTTCTTAAAGCTCAATGAGGGTGAAGATAGGATTGCAAGAAAAAATCAATTAGGTGAGGCAAATATTTTTCCTATTTGGTATACCGATGATCATGATGAATCATTAGAAGCCTTACTGGAAAAACTCACAGAGGGAGTAAATCAATGAACGAAGAACAACTCGAAAGCCTCTGTTTAGACTGGTTCCGCGAAGGTGGCTGGGATGTTTTGTATGGCCCTGATATTGCGCCAGATAGCGACAACCCACTGCGTAATGACTACGTGCAAGTGGTATTGGATGGTCAACTTCGAGCGGTATTTGAAACGATCAATAAACACCTTCCTGCCGCACAGATAGACCATTGCTATGAGCAGTTTAAAGCGATAATTTTAAAGCCAGAAAGCTTGGATTTAGTCACCAATAACCGCGCATTTCACCGATTGTTATTGGAAGGCGTGCCGGTTGAACACAAAAAGGATGATGGAGAGTCTGTTTCCGATCATGCTTTTATCATTGATTTCGATAACCTAAGCAACAACACCTTTTCAGTCGTCAATCAGTTCACCATTACAGGCACTAAACAGCCACGCAGACCTGATGTTATTTGTTTTATCAACGGCTTGCCAATTGCTGTGCTTGAGCTGAAAAGCCCAAGCGATGAAAACGCCGATATTTGGGATGCCTTTAATCAGCTGCAAACCTATAAAGATGAGATTTCTGATCTGTTTGTTTTCAATGAGGCGTTAGTCGTCAGTGATGGTTATACCACTCGGGTAGGCTCACTAACGGCCAACCAAGAGCGGTTTATGCCTTGGCGCACGATTAAAAATGAAGATGATAAACCGCTACTGGAGTGGCAGCTAGAAACCATGGTTCGCGGTTTCTTTGACCGCGAGTTGCTGCTGGATTACATACGATTTTTTGTATTGTTTGAAACAGACGGTGAGACGATCATCAAAAAGATTGCCGGTTACCACCAGTTTCATGCCGTGCGTGAAGCGGTAAAGGCCACGGTCATTGCGGCGCAGCACATCGATGGTGTAACTGAGAAAAGGGCAACTTATGCTGATGAAGTTGTACCTGGCAGTAAAAAAGCCGGTGTGGTTTGGCATACTCAAGGCAGCGGCAAAAGTATTTCAATGTGTTGCTATGCCGGTATGTTACTTCAGCAAAAGGCTATGAATAACCCAACGCTGATAGTCGTTACCGACCGCAACGACTTAGATGGCCAGCTGTTTGCCACGTTCTGTAATGCCGTGGAGCTGTTAAAGCAAACCCCTGTGCAAGCCAGCGACCGTGACGCGCTGCGCCAATTACTGGCAGAGCGTGAATCGGGCGGTATTATTTTTACTACAGTGCAAAAGTTTGCGCTTCTGGATGATGAAAATCACCACCCAGTATTGAATGGCCGACACAATATAGTTGTTATCTCGGATGAAGCACACCGCAGTCAATATGGCCTTAAAGCAACACTGAGTGCCGATGGCCAATATAAGTTTGGTTATGCCAAGCATATGCGCGATGCCATTCCGTATGCTTCTTTTATTGGTTTTACTGGCACACCTATTTCAATCGATGACAAAGACACCCGCGCTGTATTTGGTGGTTATGTGTCTATCTACGACATTCAAGATGCCGTAGATGATGGCGCAACTGTGCCTATTTATTATGAGTCACGCCTTGCCAAGCTTGATTTGAACCACGCTGAAATCGCCGAGTTGTCCGCTCAAGTTGATGAAGTGGTCGAGGATGAAGAGGACGTTAGCAACCGTGAGAAAACCAAAGGGGAATGGAGCCGTCTTGAAAAGCTTGTTGGTGCGACGCCTAGATTAAGCCAAGTTGCGGCGGACTTGATCGAGCACTTTGAGACACGCAATGCCACTATGGATGGTAAAGCCATGATAGTGGCCATGAGCCGTGATATCTGTGCCCACCTCTACAATGAGATTATTGCATTGCGCCCCGAATGGCATTCGGATGACCCTGAAAAAGGGGCGATTAAAATTGTGATGACGGGCAGTGCATCAGATAAGCCATTGTTGCAACCGCATATCTACAACAAGAAAACCAAAAAACGTTTAGAAAAGCGCTTTAAAGATATGAATGATCCACTGAAGCTCGTCATTGTCAGGGACATGTGGTTAACGGGGTTTGATGCGCCTTGTTGTCATACCATGTATATCGATAAGCCGATGAAAGGCCATAACCTGATGCAGGCAATTGCTCGGGTTAACCGCGTGTTTAAAAACAAGCCTGGCGGTCTAGTCGTTGATTACATCGGTATAGCCAATGAGCTTAAGCAAGCTTTAAAAACCTATACAGACTCTAAAGGTAAAGGCGAGCCAACACTCAATGCAGAAGAAGCGTTTTCCATTCTTTTAGAAAAAATGGATGCTATCCGTGGCATGTTCGGTAAAACACCAAAATCCGATGGTTTGGACATATCGGGGTATGAAACACAAGCGCACAAACTATTGGTGCCTGCCGCTAACTATGTGCTCGGCTTAGACGATGGTAAAAAGCGTTTCTTAGACTTAGTGTTGGCAGCGACGAAATCTTACTCACTATGCAGTACGTTGGATGAGGCTAAAGAGCTAAGGAAAGAAATCGCCTTTTATTCAGCCATTAAGGCCGCTATCAGCAAATTTACCAGCGTAGATAGAAAGCGCACTCAGATCGATAAGAACTCGGCACTGAAACAGATTCTAGATAATGCAGTGATAGCCGAAGGCGTTGCTGACGTGTTTGCACTTTGTGGCTTGGACAAGCCCAATATTGGCTTGCTATCGGATGAGTTTTTAGAAGACGTGCGACAGATGCCGGAGCGCAACTTAGCCATTGAGTTACTTGAAAAATTACTCAAGGACGACATTAAGGCGAAAACACGTAATAACGTTGTGCAAGAGAAAAGATTTGCTGAACGCTTGCAAGAAACGCTTAGAAAGTACAATAACCGCGCCATTGAAACAGCTCAGGTCATTGAAGAACTTATTCAAATGGCCAAAGAGTTTCAGCAAGAAATGATGCGCGAGGCTGAACTGGGGTTAAATCCAGATGAAATCGCGTTTTATGATGCACTAGCCAACAACGAAAGCGCAGTGCGTGATCTTGGTGATAAGGTCCTAAAACAGATTGCCGTCGAAATCACAGACAAACTCAGAAAATCGACCACGGTTGACTGGCAAGTTCGTGACAGTGTTCGCGCTAGATTAAAAATACTCGTACGCCGTACTTTACAACGCTGGAAATATCCACCAGACAAAGCCGCTGAAGCTGTCGAGCTTATTTTGAAGCAGGCTGAGACGTTGTCTAATTCATGGACGAAATGACTTTCAACTGCTTAGCTTAGTCCAGGTAACGGAGAGGCTGCCTTTGGCGGCCTCTTCTATATGCTCGCTCCACCAGCACATCATTGGCTTTCTAATCCGTGTGGTTATAAGTACTGAGAACTTAGTTTATCATCGACGTGAGCTAGGGTCTTTTCTACCGAGTTAGAATCAAAACCTTGCTCGTTGAGTAGAGGGTATGACAAAGGACGTAAATATACTCAGCGGACAAAAGTAGAAGATTTTCCGGTCACCGCATTAGATAAATGAGCGAGAGCAGATGGTGCGAAGAATTGAAAGTTTGGTGTGAAACACGAGCTACGTCTTAATTCACCCGAAGTAGAACAAACCAAAGCACGGATGGAGCAAACACAATGAACGCTAACACAACTCGTGACATCGATATTGTTGAGCTGATGGCGCTGTGCGAAACCAGTACATTGCAAAAAGGTATCCAGCTTTCACGCAGTGGCGCGGTGCGCAAACTTACCATGATGGGAAATACCGCTACCGCACAGGTGAAAGGCAGCAACGTCTATCAAGTGAGTCTCGATTTCACGGGTGATTTGGTTGCTGCGTGCACCTGCCCAGCTGCGCAATATCAACGCTTGTGCAAGCACAGTGTGGCAGTGGCGATGTCTCTCATAGAACAGCCACAGCTCAATCAAGAGAGTGAGCGAGAGACAATCAAAAAACACCTGCAAAGCCTCGGTGAAGAGACTAGGCTAGAGATGCTGCTTGATTACCTAGAAGAAGACGAATACGCATGGAATGCGCTACTCACGAAAATCGAAATACGTGAAAAGCCAGCGGTGTACGGTGAGTTGAAAAAGTTAGTTACCCAAGCCTTACCACGAGAACAGTTGTGGGATTGGCGAGAGAGCCATGCCTATTTTCATTCAGCAGAAGACCAGTTGAGCATGATCATTGAGTCGATGCAAAGCCTTGATACAGAGCAGCAGTGGAAGCTCATCAATTACCTTGTGGAAAGGCTGAATAAGGTACTCGAACAGATCGATGATTCAAGTGGCGATCGTTTTGGCATTGAAAGCCTAATTAATGAGCACATGCCTAACATGCTGGCAAAACTTAATTGGAGTGAGCAAGAAAAAGCGCATTGGATGTTTGAGCGTTTAACCCAGCATGAGTTTGATGTGTTCCCGTCGATTGAAGAGGATTTTGCCGTGGTGTGGCAAAACAACACGCACTTCCTCGATTTATGTCGACAAGCGATTGAACAAGCTTCACCAGATGAGAGTGGTTGGAATTTAAGATCATGGGCCAATCCACTCATTAAACAAAGCCCAAATTGGCGTGATGTGGTGGCCATTAAGCAAAAAATAGCGCGAACGTGCCGAGACTTCTTAGAAATTGTTGAGATGTATATCGACAACCAAGCGCTATTAGAAGCCGAGTTTTGGTTGGCGAAAGCGCGCAAAATTGCGAGCGAGTATGAACGGCAAGCGTGTGATCAGGCGCAGTTCCGCCTTTATGTTGAGCTTGGTGAAATTAAATCCGCTTGGTCGCTGGCCAATCGCCTATTAGAAGGATCACCCAGTTTTCAGCGTTATAAAGATATGGTTCAGTTTAAAGCGAATTACTCAGTGGATGACGTTGAGTTTCTTTCCCGTGTTGAGCAGTTGTTTAAGAATTCCTATCGGCTGCCAGGCCCATTTAACCGTGTGTCTGAACAAACCGATGCCTTGGTGCTTTTCTATATCGACAACCAGCAATTTGACCAAGCGTGTGAATGGGTGGCAAGCAATAAAGTGTCCACCAATGCGTTGCTAACATTGGCTGATCTTGTGGTGCATGATAAGCCAAACCATGCACTCAGCTACTACCTTCGCGTTGTCACGTTGCAGATTGAGCAGACGAGCAATGAAGCCTATGCCACAGCGTTAACGCTTTTACAAAAAATCGAAGAATTGCTTAAATCGCACCCTACGGAGTTGGCGCAGTTCTATGTTGAAATAGCTTCGTTGGCACAAAGTTATAAACGTAAGCGCAATATGCTGACGTTGTTAAAACAACACTACGCCGCCTATTTATAACCTGTTGATATAGGAAAGGCTTTAAATCGCCTACTTGCATTCCAACAAAGAGACGATCACCTAGGAGGTTCATTTGAATCATCGAGTTGTGTTTACCGGTGGACCCGGGGCGGGCAAAACCTCCGTTATCGAATATCTCAATAACTTAGGTTACCCAAGCGCCCCCGAAGTGGGGCGAAAAGTCATCCAAGCACAAATGCAAGCTCAAGGTAGCGCGTTACCTTGGTTGGACAAATTGGCCTTTCGCGACCAAATGGTGGCTGAAGAAATCAAACACTATGACGACTTTGGGCATGCGGTAACCACTTTTTATGATAGAAGCATTATTGACTGCTATGGCTACAGTAAGCTTGAAAACTTACCCATTTCGACGCTTTTATCCACGAAATGTTGTGAGTTGAGGTATGACCGTAAGGTGTTTATTTTCCCGCCGTGGGAATCGATCTATAAAAATGATCGAGAGCGAAAGCAAGATTTTAAAGAAGCCGTTGCTACGTATCGCGAAATGGTGAGTGCCTACACGCAGTTTGGTTACGATTTGCTTGAAGTGCCGATGGTCTCCGTTCGAGAGCGAGCGGAATTTATTTTAAACAACCTCAAACCCTAATCTTTAGTATGGCGTTATGCCTTGGGGAGAAGATGGATAAGCTCATTGCCCTCATCAAAGAAGACCGAATGAGAACAGAGGCGTTAGGCCATGTGGCCGAGTTATCATTGCCTCAGTGCTATATCGCCGCAGGCTTTGTGCGAAATTTGGTGTGGGATTCATTACACGGTTTCGTCACTCCCTTGAATGATGTTGATGTGATCTACTTTGATCCCACAGAGTCTAACCCCGATGCTTATCTGCAATATGAAGCGCATTTGAAGGCGCGTATGCCGCAGTTCAATTGGCAGGTTCGCAATCAAGCCAAAATGCATCTTCGTAACGGTGATGAGCCGTATCAAAGCGCGGTAGACGCCATGCGTTATTGGCCAGAGAAAGAAACGGCGGTGGCCGTTCGGCAAGTGGCGGCAGATCACTATGAATGTGTTTCGGCTTTTGGGCTTGAATCTCTATTTCGTGGGTATATCACGCACAATCCAAAGCGTTGTTTGGCAACGTTTGAACACCGCGTCACTTCAAAAGGATGGGGGGCCCGCTGGCCTAAATTAGTGGTGATGTCGTAACAACAAGGTGCTGCTTGGGCTTGCCTTTACCGTGATGCTGCTGACTCTGAATCTGCATCAATCATTTCTATCAATTCATGGAGTGGAGAGAATAATGGAAGCAAAAGAGGTCGTTTTAGCCTATTGGCAGGCGATGAAAAGCAGTGATTTTGCCAAAGCCAGTGAATATACCCAGTAGACAAAATTGCAGATTTTCCGATCAATGCTGTAGAAAAGTGAGCAAAGAAAAGAAAGTGATGCTTATAGAGGTAAAAAACTTCAGGAAATCTTCTTAACATCATGGTTTTTATGACGATTTTTTCACAGTAATTAATGTGATTTAGGTTCTATTTTTCATAGTTTTCTCAAAGTAATACCAGAAGTAATACTTTTTGATCTTCGATTCAATAATTGTTATTAAAATCAATGAATTGATGGATTAATCCTGCTGTCTCACTCGCCACATTCTAAAAAAAGACGTCCTAAGGCGTCTTTTTTTACGCCTTAAGATTATCAAAATCAATGAGTTATGTCCGAAAGTGTCTAGTGTTGTTCTACACTATCCGCGATTTAGGTGTAGTTTAGATAGTATGAAGGTTCTTTTATCTATCTAACAACATACACTCCGCACTTCGGTTTACGCTTAGAGTCTCATCCATTTATGACGATTGTGGCTTGGTATCAAGTCACAATCGCCAGATATGTTCATATTAAGTGCCACAAGCCTAATTTGTCCTACATGGCCTAGTAAAACAAACAACGGAACACGCTTTGGTTACTCAGTAATAATATTTTTCAGCCTCGCAAATGTCTTCATCGAATCGTTAGCGGGCATTAACTCGTAATCTGGGTTATTCGCTTTTAACCAGTAGCGCCCTTGTGCATCCTTCTGTACGACACGCAACAGATACTGATTCTCGCCCGAGCTATCTTGGATTTCGATTGCCATGGTGTTGCCAGTGATGGAGCCAGCGGATATTGGCGTCACAAACTCGAGTAACAGCAAATCGCCATCTAATATGGGTGTTTTGCCCCCGTTCATGGAATTGCCAGAGGCTCTGGCTAAGAAATGTTTTTGAGGATTGAGGTTAGCCATATCAACGGGCATGTGTTCAACCTCTTCATGGGAGCCAGTCTTAAAATGACCACAAGCAATCTTGAGGTTTGGGTAGTAGGGCAACAAGGTTCCTTCATTGGCTGCCTCTGCTGGAGTGATCGGTTGTGCCACTGCTTGATGGGTCTGTTTAGGTGGCCTGTCTGAATACTGAGCAAGTTGTAGGTCAACGAGCTCTTTGACAAAGTCATGGAACGCTTGCAAGTGCGGCGGGGCAACATCAAGGTCTGCTTTGAGCTTTCCGTCGACAAGCTTAAACCAAGCGCGACTCTTGGTTTTGTTTTCACCTAAAAACGCCTTGATAGGGTTACCGCGCCAATATTTTAGCCATGCCGGAGAATCTGCGCTTAGGCGTAGGTTGTCCTCTGACAGATCGGATGCCTTTAGCTTGGGATAACGAGAGAGTACGTGCCAACTTTTACTAGCGAGCACTTCGATACTCGGGGCATCTCTGAACCCATCTAGCTCGAGGTAGGCTTCAAGTAATATCGCTTTAAAACTCTTGGTCATGCTCGCTTTTTGGATGGCGTTGGCAAAGAAGTCACGATGCTCGCGAACGAGGTAATCTAACTCCGGATCCTTGTCCATACTTGCGACCAGCACTAGCCAACTGCCGTACTGCCTGTTCACTTTGGCAAGGTCGTAACCCGCTCGGTAATACTCGACCGCACGAGGGCGATGGCCCAAGTGATTGGTCAAATCTTCAAACTCTTCTTGAGCTGAATAGCGAAGCTGCTTGGTCAGCGTTTGCCAAAAGTCGATGATTTGCGGATCAATGTTGGTAAAACAACCTTTGCCTAACTCGGGCCGTGTTTGTGACTTTCCACTCAGTTGTTCAAGTGAGCTTGATGCGCTGATCCCTAAAATGTCTTTCTTGTTCAAAAACGAGCGATGGTTGCCAATGAAATCCAACACCACCAAGTGTGATTTGTTCTTGTGACGACGAAGTCCTCGGCCCAATTGCTGAATGAAAACGATGTTGGATTCAGTTGGGCGCAGCATTAACACAGTATCGATTGAGGGCAAATCTGTCCCTTCATTGAACAGATCAACCGAGAAGAGAACGTGTATTTCTCCTTTATCCAGCATACTTAACGCTTCATTACGACGAACGGAGGAATCACTGTGTACAGAAAGCGCCTTCAAGCCTTGATCGGCAAAAGTTTGATTGAACTGCTGCGCCATAAAATCAGCGTGCTTTTTGGATACACAAAACGCCAAGGTGCGAGTTTGTTGCCTGTTTTGCCAATGTTTGAAAATATGTTTGGCACGTCGTGTGGTTGCAAATTGGGCGTCAAGGGCGGTGGGGTCAAACTTACCATTTCGCCATGGGATCTCTTGGTAATCGACCGAGTCATCCCAAATGCCGTAGTAGTGAAAAGGCACCAGAATTTCATCATCGATACCATGCACCAAGTTACGTTCAAAGACTAAGTTGTCGTGGCAAAGTGAGAGGATGTTCGCTTGGTCTGTCCGTTCTGGAGTCGCTGTAAGCCCAAGTAAAAATTTAGGCTCGAAGTAATTGAGAATATTGAGATAGGTTTTGGCGCTGGCATGATGAAACTCATCCACCACGATGTAATCAAAATGGTCGGGCGAAAAGTGTTTGAGGTGTGCTGCTTTACCCAAAGTTTGCACTGAGGCAAACAGCATCTCTTTACTTTTTTCTTTGCTCTTACCGTGATAGTAGCCTGCGGATTTTTGCGGCCAAAGTTTCGCGAAAGTCATCAGTGCTTGAGTCAGGATTTCTTCGCGGTGAGCAACGAACAGAACGCGTTTCGCTTCCAGTTGTTTGGCATCAAACGCAGATAACCACGTTTTCCCCATGCCAGTGCCCATCACGACCAATCCACGCACATTACCTTTTTGACGAGTCTCGCTGAGTCGTTGCAATGCTTCTAACTGTGCAGAGTGGGGCGAATACTCTTCGTCATCCAGTAGCGTCGTATCACCGACGGCTGAAAGCTTGGGTGGTGTTCTTCTTTTGATGTAGCTGTCAATCCATTCATCCGTCAGCAATATGGCAGATGGATGATGAAACAGTTTGTCAAACTGGGGTCGGATATTGTGAAACTGCACTGCTTGAGGGGAGTTGTCTGGCTGCTGATAATCTAAACGCAGGCACCACTCATGGGCATCGGTGAGTGCGGTTCTACTGATGTTGTTAGAGCCAACAAACGCGGTTCCTTGGCAAATGGACCGAGCTTCGTCACTGCGAACAAAGATGTACGATTTGAGGTGGAAACTATGGTTATTGGTTTCAAAAATCTTAATTTCTCTCTCATCCCCTTCTAGTTCGATCAGAGAGCGCAACGCAATAGGATGAGTAATGTGCAGGTAATCTGACGTAAGGATGCGCAGCTTTAAGGGCCGCTGGTGTGACTTTTTACGTTCAATCGCCTCGTGAATGCTTGGCAGAAGCAAATCTAGGCCAGAGGGTTGAATAAAAGAGACGGCAATCTCGATTTCGGTTGCGTGGTTGATAGCATGGATCAACTGCGGCAGCAGAGGATCTTCGCCACCAGTGGTCAATAGGTTGTCTTTAAGAGTAAGCGACTGATGTGACATCTACCGTTTCCTAACTATCGTCTAACCAGGATGGCGTTGAGCCATTGTTCCGATTCTCGACCCGGTCTTACGTCTGAAGTTACCCAAGTTTGCTGGATCGCTAAAGGCGATGCAGTGAGTGTTGCTTGCAGCTTATTCTCATCCATATCGGTAAAAAAACGTCCGTTGCGTATATGAGCCGTCTGACCATATTTGAATGAGCAGTAAAAGATACCCTGCGGTTTTAATAGCTGGCTGAGTGTGAAAAAGGTTGCCGCTAACTCGTGGTCTGGCACATGCAGCAAAGAGGCGCACGCCCAAATGCCATCAAAGCTGTTGGGCTCAGCGTGGAAGGTATCAAACTTGGCATGGATGACGTTTTGTTCTAGATGGCGAGAAGCGAGTGCAACCAAGGCTTGATTGGCGTCGAACGCCGTCACTTTAAAGCCGAGCGCTTTGAAATGTTTGGCATCACGGCCAGAGCCACAACCCGCATCAAGAATCGCACCATTCGGATTTAGATGAGGAAGAAACTGGTCGTATAACTTCTGAACATCGACGCTTACGGTCGACTCGAAGAAAGATTGAGCGTTCTCAGTGTAATATTGGTCGGTGATGTTCATAGAGCGGACTGTCATCGCAATGAAAGTGGTTATTTTGCACTATCTGCTCTGTTTCTTCTAGGTACTACTGCCGGTTGCGTGAGATTAAGCTATTGATTATCTTTAAGAGAAATCAATAGGTGTTATTTCAGCTAGCCTTTAGCCAAGGCTCCCTTTTTCGGTTTTATGCTGCTCAATGGCTTGCCACGAGGAAGGCTCTCCTTCCAGTGTTAGCGGATACACCACTTTATCCGGTTTAGCATAACTGAGGCGATGCAATCGCTGCGTTGAGTGATAGCTATCGAGCCCGGAAATGGTGACGAGATCGAGCGATTCTATATCGACATAACCATCTGGCATCATGGCTTTTTGTGCTAGCCAAAGACGGTCAATTTCACCAATCACAAGCACGGTCTGATTCGCCGCAATCGTGATGCGCTCAACCAAACGCATGCCCATTTTCAAACGGCTCTGCTGCACAAACGGTGCAGGAAAGTCGGGGTCGTATTGAGCGCAAAGCCCAACCATATCAAATTCTGATTGGTTTTTTTCATACCGAGCGGAGGTTTGGTGTGCTTGCAGGGCAATATCAGCCGAAACGGCATTAATGGTGTAATAGCCGCTGCTAATAATATTCTCTAGGGTATGTCGCTCAACAGAATGTGGGCGAGAGATAAAGCCAATCAGAGCAGGTGAGGAGCCTAAATGAATCACAGAACTGACGATAGAGAGATTCTCGTTTCCCTCGGCGTCTACTGTACCAATCAAGTTTGCGCTTTTATAGCCAACCACCGAATTGATCAGTTTGACGCGGCTAAGTTGGTCCATGCTTTTGATATCGTGTTGATTTAGCATCATAAGTTGATTATGCACCCTAAACAGGAGCGACCCTGCTGCACTTGAGCAGAGTCGCAGTTCATCCTTTTGGTTATTTTGGCATGATCACAGTATCAATCACGTGGATGACGCCGTTGCTCGCTTTCACATCGGTTGCCACCACATTCGCATTGTCGACCATGACTTTACCGCCATAAACCTTAATCATCACATCTTGGCCTTGTACTGTTGTGGCTTTACCTAGCTTAATCACATCGGCTGCCATCACTTTGCCCGGCACAACATGGTAGGTCAAAATGGCCACCAGCTTGTCTTTGTTTTCTGGCTTGAGCAGCATTTCCACAGTGCCTTCTGGCAATTTGGCAAACGCCTCATCCGTCGGGGCAAATACGGTAAACGGGCCGTCACCTTTCAGTGTTTCAACCAAGCCAGCCGCTTTCACCGCAGCGACCAAGGTCGTAAAGGAACCATTTGCAACCGCGACATCAACAATATCGGTTTTCTTCATTCCATGATTGTGAGCTTGGGCCGATGACAGCATAACAAGGCTAGCCAACAAGGTGGTCATAGTAACTAACATGCGTTTTAACATACGTACTTTCCTCTGTCATGATTTTGCAAACGTTGGTTTCTATTCAATCGATGGAGTTGTACGACAACACTCTTTTAACCGATCAATTGATCGTTTTAGATAAAGTGGCGGTATCTATTCTCGACCATCAGCGAAGGAGCAAAAAATGGCCATCTCATTAACCTGAACTCTGGATAAGAAACTGAGCTAGCAGAGGAACTAATTGCTCGTTCCCTGATCTGATCATTCGACCAAAAGGAACAGATACCTCCAAGGAACGAGCATGGACAAATTAATTGAAACCTTCTGTGATGGCGATGATTTCTGTCAGTTGTTTATTGAGCCGTGGCAACAGCAACTCATCGAAATCGGTGAACTCAAGCGCCGTAGAGCCTGTAAGCTATCTCCAGCTGAGATAATGACCATCCTTATTCACTTTCACCAATCCCACTATCGAGATTTCAAGAGTGACTATTTGCTCTATGTGTGCCGTAATCTGACCAAATACTTTCCAAACCTTTTAAGTTACACGAGATTCCTTGGTATGACGGCTAGCGTAGTCGTGCCAATGTGCAGTTATCTGACATCAAAGCTAGGTAAGCCTACGGGTATACAGTTTGTAGACTCGACCAAGATTGAGGTTTGCCACATCATTCGAGCCAAAAGAAATAAAGTGTTTGAAGGTGTTGCCTGCCATGGAAAGGGGACGATGGACTGGTCTTTCGGCTTCAAACTTCATCTGATCATCAATCACCTAGGTTCCACCAACAGCGGGAAAACGTCATTGCGAGAAATCGTGCTCGATGACGACCGAGAGCTTAGTACAGGATTTAGGGTTGTTTATATGGGAACGAGCGTAATAAATTGTGTTTGATAGCAGCAATAAGCAGAGGTTTTTACGCGCCGCTTACTGCCACTGATTAGTTAGACTTTATCTTGTGGCTACCATTATCTCTTGCCGCTACTTTTTCTTGAACTGTAGAGCTAATTTAACTAACTCATTCAATTTTAATGACAAAGTGTCCATGCCGGTGACATTGCTGCCAGCCAATGCGGCGTTGTTTTGCGACAATGAGGTAATTGACTGAACGCTTTGACTCATCTGAACTGCAACGGTAGACAGCTCTTCGACAGAGCTGGCGACTTGGTGATTGCGATCATTAATACTGACCACCATATGAAGAGCATCACTCATCGCTTGACCAGAAGCCGTTGCGGTTTCTACACATTGTATTGACAGCTGTTTGCCTGTTTGAATACTGCTAACTGCATCTAAGGTTCCTTGTTGGATCTCATTGATAACGGTCTGAATTTCCGTTGTTGAGATCTGTGTACGTTGAGCCAGAGCTCTCACTTCATCGGCCACTACTGCAAAGCCACGCCCTTGTTCACCTGCGCGAGCCGCTTCGATTGCTGCGTTGAGCGCCAGTAAATTGGTTTGCTCCGCAATACCACGGATCACTTCCGATACCGCCCCTACTTTCTTGCCGTGATGTTCTAAATCCGTGATCACTTTCGCCGCACTTTCTAATTGAACCGCCAATTTTTCAATCGCATTGATGGTTTGGTTTACCGAATCCATGCCAAGTTGGCTGGCCGCTTGGGCATTTGCAGCCAATTCGGAAGCGGATTGAGTGTTACGGCTCATATCTTCAGCGGTTTCACTCATCTCGTGAACTGCGGCGGCGACTTGCTCGCTTTCACAGGCCTGTGCATCCAAGTTATTTAATGTGATTCGTGATGACTGGCGAGTATCTTCCGCCATGCTCGAGAGTTGACTCCCGCTATCCATGATCCGATTGATCACCGCATTGAGTTGACAGCTTTTCATTTGAAAAGCCATTTCAATTTCCGCAAGATCGTCCTGATGACCTGTGTAGATATATTGCATCATCGGATTGTCGTAGCATTTGCGTGCCGTAGCAGTTAAGGCTTCCAAACGGCGTGTCAGCAAATATAAACAGGCAATGATTGCACCCGCACATAAGCCCATGGCAATCCCTGAACCAATCCACAGAGATGAAATATAGCCTATAAGAGTGAGCAGCAATGTTGCTATGCTTGTTCGTTGAAATAGGCTTAGCCTAGGTAAGCGCATGATAAGTGGTGTTTTTTCATCTTTTAATTGCTGATAAACTTGCTCTGCTCTCTCTACGTGTTCTCGATTAGGGTAAGAACGTACCGATTGGTACTCAACGATTTTACCCTTCTCTTTAATTGGGCTAACAAAAGCATTTACCCAATAATGGTCGCCATTTTTACAGCGGTTTTTGACCATGCCCATCCAAGAGTTGCCTTGTTTTAGGTGGCTCCACATATTGTCAAAAGCTTGGCTTGGCATATCGGGATGGCGCACGAGATTATGGGGTTGACCAACGAGTTCATCGATGGTGAACCCCGAAACTTGGCAAAATTCAGGGCTAGCATAGGTGATAATGCTGCTTGGTTGAGTGGTGGAAAGTAAATTGTAATGAGGTGGAAATTGCACCTCTTTATTGGTGATCGGCTGATTGATACGCATAACAGAACCCCATAGTGTAATTATCTAAAAATGCCAACCCAATAATGTCTCATAAGTGAGATCTAGCTATTTATTGTCACCATTTAACTATAGATGAAAATTAATTAATCAAAATCAATTTTTGCGCAAGTTGATCAAACCGACTTTCAGCCGCTAATTCAGCCGCTAATTTAGCCATAAACTGCCTTACACAACTTACCTCATAACCAGAGTAGCTGTGTTTGCTGCTCTTAAAGCCCTGCAGTGAATGGTTGAGGTCTGACATACTGTTGAGGTTTGTCATCTCCTAGAAGAGCCGTCATTGTGAGAGCATGATTGTCGGTGTCATTCGTTGCGCGTTTATCACCTTAGCTACGAAAACTCATCAAGAGTCGGAAGAGTTCAACGCCTGGAGAGAATGATATTGCTCAAGCAAAGAGAGCCACTGTGCATTGACGAGTATGGCGCCCTTGACTGTGATAGTATGAGTTCGACAAAAATTATCTCCCCGCTGCAGTGCAACACTGGCCGAGTTGGTTATCTTCTTTGTCCTTGAAGTTACAGCGGGATGGCTGGCTTTCGTTCACCGAGTCGCCAGCCCGGCCCAATAACATAAGTCAGTTTATTATCATGGAAATAATCAGAGCCATTGTTACTCCGAATGACTAGACCGAATTTCATAGAGAACTCTTCAATGAACCAACAAGTTAATAACCCGCTGCACGGCTTAAGCCTAGAAAAAATCGTTACCCGCTTAGTAGAGCACTATGGTTGGAGTGGCTTACATCAGCGCATCAACATCAACTGCTTTGCCAGCGATCCATCGATGAAATCCTCGCTCAAGTTTTTGCGTAAAACGCAATGGGCGCGCGATAAGGTTGAGGTGCTGTATATCTCCACCTTTAGCTAATCACTCGTTCCATGAAGTCGCGAGCTTTTTATTTAAAGCGTGATCAGAGTACTCCGAGCTGACGTAAAACTCTGCATAAATATACCCAAACTGCTTGAAGCTGTACCTCCAAGTAGTTTGGGTATCACGGATAACCACCACAAACCGACGGATAACCGAACCCTATGAATAGCCCATCCTTAGTGATTTTTTACGATGGACAATGCCCGCTCTGTTGTAACGAGATGCGCGCATTAAAAGCGCAGGATAGCCAAGCGCGGATTATGCTGGTGGATGTGTATGATACGGATGCGATGTGCCGCTACCCATCGATCGACAAACAACACGCCTTGTCTATCTTGCACGGTATCGATCAGCAAGGCCAACCGTTGTATGGTTTAGATGTGACTGTGCTGGCGTGGCGTTTGGTCAATCGACATCGCTGGCTTTTCATCACTCGTCTGCCGATTTTAAAAGGGATCAGTGACCGCATTTATCTGCTGTTTGCCAAACACAGAATGCGCATCTCGCGCTGGTTTGGACAAACCAACTGCCAAGATGGTATGTGCCAAAAGAAAATAGAGTAGAGACATTGAATTTTTAGCATGCCATGTCGCAACCGTGATCATCAACCTAGCAAAACTCGTGGTCAAGTGACGGAATTAATGTTTGAGGCAACCTGTAATCAAGCCTGTGCTGCAATTATGGTCGATGAAAGTAAAGCGCTCAAAAGTTATGTGAAGTTAAGGTTGTTAGAAAAAAATTATGAAGAAACTAGAAAAGCAGCAGCTGGTGGTAACCAACCAAACTTAAACTTAAATAAAGTGCGTGAAATTGCTATTAATTTACCGTCTATAAATGAACAAACCGAAATCGTTCGCCTGGTCGATCAATACTTCGCTTTTGCCGACAGCATCGAAGCGCAAGTGAAAAAAGCCCAAGCGTGGGGGGATAACCTCACGCAAAGTATTTTGGCCAAGGCCTTCCGCGGTGAGCTGGTGGAGCAAGACCCAAGAAAAGCTGCTTGAGCGCATTGCCCAAGCGCGCACTGAGGCCGAGCAACTGGCGAAAGCGGCGAAAAAGACCGCAAAGCAGGCCGTAAAACAAGGATAAACTAATCGAATAATATTGTGCTACCAGACGTTATTGTTTTTGTTAAAGCCGATGCCGAAACAATACACAACAGAATTAAAGCCAGAGAAGGTCAGATTCAATGGTACGGTGATGCAGTCACGCAAAATCATTGTGTGGAATCGGCCTACAAGACGATTTTTAACTGGTTTGATATTCCGATTATTGAGATTGATACATCAGAAAAGCTTGCGTTATCGGTGGAAGAAACTTACCCGATAATGAAGGAGCAGATTGATTGCGTTGTTTATAATTAAGGCTTCAAGTACGCCATAGTTTTAAAAAAAAAGAGTCATTGATTTTCCACAATAATGTAGCAGGGTACAAAGTCTCTGCTACATAAATGTGTGTTTGTTGTCCTAAAACATGAAGAAAATAACGTCATATCCTTCCGTGTGTATTGTTTGCCCGATTTCAGATAATAACTGCGAGAATCATGAGTTGAGCTAAAAAGAGTCATCTTTGAGCTTGATTAAGTAGCGGTTGTTTTAGTTGATAGGCTCGTTTATTGAGACAGCAATTTGGGATACTTTTTGCCCTGCCAAATTGGTCATACTGACGCCATGTTCATTAATGGTGCCTATCATGCCACTCAAACATCCCATCTCTTTGCGGACAGTGATTCGGTTTCATCCCTTAAAAGTTGCCGTGACTTGGCTCATGGTGCTGGCGGAAAACGTCATGCTCGTTTTGCTGCCACTGTTTATCGGTTACGCCATTGATGGTGTATTAAACCAACACTATCCCCCTTTGATGCTGCTGGCGCTGCTGCTTTTGGTGGTGGTGCTCATTAGTGTTGCACGGCGTTTTTACGACACTCGAGTGTATGGTTCGATTCGGGTCAAGCTGGCCAATCTTGTTGAGCGCAATTTGCGTGATTTGCCTATTTCCACCAAAGACGCACGCTTGACCATGTCCCGCGAGCTGGTGGATTTCCTCGAGAAAGATTTGCCCTCCTTACTGACGGCGGTTGTGCAGCTTGTCGCGACGCTGGTGATTCTCTCTACGTTCCATTTTTCTTTGGCACTTTGCATGCTCTTTTCTGGGTTACTGATGCTGGTTATCTATGGTGCGTTCCACCGCACGTTTACCCAACTCAACGGCCAGTTTAACGACCAAGTCGAGCAGCAGGTTAAGTTGCTCAGCGGGGTTCGCCTGTCTGCGCTCAGGGGGCACTTTGAACGTTTAAAGCAGTGCGAAATCAAGCTGTCGGATACCGAGGCGGTGGTGTACGGCCTGATCTTTATGACCTTGTTTGGTGCGGTCATCGCGAACTTATGGATGGTGAGCTTACTGGTTGAACCGAGCGCAGGCCAAGTGTTCTCGATTGTGACTTACTCACTTGAGTTTGTCGAAACCGCAGTTATGTTGCCCATCACTTTGCAGACCCTTTCGCGTTTGACGGAGATAAGTCAGCGCCTCAATTACAACGCCCTGCCACAAAAGGAGATGCCCTATGAAATTTAGAAAACCGCTCTCAGTGCTGGTTGGTTTGGCGGCGATTTTGCTTGCCTTGGTGGTGGTGGACGAACTGGCCCCTGAACCGAACGACGCGGCAGAAAAACAGGCACTACTTAGCCCAGTGTCGGTTTTGGAAGTGACTCCGTCACCTCATCCATCGAGGTTAACGCTATTGGGGATAACCGCAGCGCGTTGGCCAGTACAGCTGAAAGCCTCCAGCAGTGCGCAATTAAAATGGTTGGATGAGCGGATTGAACCGGGGAGTTTGGTTAAACAGGGGCAGGTGTTAGCCAGGCTAGATACCGCCGCGGCGAATGCAACGCTAGCGCAATCGTTGAGTGTTGTGAAACAAGCCGAACTGGAGTTGCAGCAGGCTCTGCATGAACAAACGGTGGCGCTAAAAATGTTGAACAGCAAAACCAGTTCCTCCTTTGCTCGTCGAGAACCCCAAGTGCTGGCGGCGCAAGCCAACCTCACTCAAGCCAAACAAGCCCATGTAAGCGCGCAGAAATTATTGGAAGAGTCGGTGATCACCGCGCCGTTTGATGCGGTGATCATCAAGCGTCATATCAGCCCCAGAGCGTGGATCGAAGCGGGGCAAGTGACGTTTGAACTCGCGGCCAGCGACTCCATTGACGTTGAGTTACCCATTTCAGAAATACACTGGCAGCAAGTTCAAACGGCACTCACGGAGCCGAGTATTAGCGTGGTGAACCGTGCCGGCCACCGCTGGCCTGCTCAGGTTCGCTATGTCTCTCCGTTGGTGGATACCAGCACTCGTCAAAGGCAGGTGGTGCTCGCGGTTCAATCTCCCTATCAAAACAAAGCGAAGTTGTATCCCAACCAACAAGTTCAGGCGGAGATCGACTTAGGCTTGAGTGAGAATGTGGTTAGCGTCCCGTTAAGCGCAATGACTCGAGACGGGTATGTCTGGACGCTAGACAGCCGCGATCGTTTACGTAAAGAGCCTGTCACCTTAATCGGGCAAGGGCATCAGCAGCTCAACATTCGATTTGATGAGCAAAGTGCGCAGGTGCGTCGAGTGGTGCAATACCCGCTCGCGTCGATGCTAAGTGGCAAACAGGTCGCGCCAGTGGCTTCTGAAAACGACCCTGACACAATGATGGTTGGGCGCGTTGCTTCAGAACCATTGAGCTTAGAGAAGCAAACGTCACTCAGTGCGGAAGCGATGATAAGTCAGGAGTCGAACAAATGAGTTGGATGACCAAGTGGTTTATTACCAATCCTGTTGCAGCCAACTTATTGATGATGGCGATTGTCTTGAGCGGTGCGCTCGCGTTTGGGCAACTGCGCGTTGAGTCGTTCCCACAAATCGCCCCATCGTCCATCAGCATTACGGTGGCGTATCCTGGCGGGACGGCGCAACAGATAGACGAGAGCGTGACACAACGCATTGAAGAGTCGATCAGCGGCATTGCCGGTATCAAGCAGATCACCAGTCAGTCGAGTGCCGGTCTTTCGCAAGTGATTGTGCGCAAAACCAGCACTACGGAGTTAGATTCGCTGTTGGATGATATTCGTAACCAAGTTAATGCGATTAATGGTTTTCCGGTGCAAGCGGAAAAGCCACAAGTGGTGCGCAACGATTTTACCAATTTGGCGGCGTTTGTGGTGGTGTCGGGGCCAAGAACGGATGACGAGTTGCAACCCATTGCCCAGCAGCTTGAGCAGGCGTTAAAAAAGCACCCACGCATTTCAAAGGTTTCAAATTGGGGAACCCGAACCTCACAGCTCATCGTCGAGCCTGATCCCGAACAACTTAAGGCATTAGGATTGAGCTTGGAAACGTTAGCCAATTTAGTTGAACAAAGTTCACTTGAGGCGCGAAGCGGTGAACTCATTAGTGATGTGGGGCGAATCGTGATTCGTGGCGACGGTTATGCGGATGATTTGCAGAAGTTGAAGCAACTGGTGGTGATGTCTGGCAGCAGTGGCAAAATACGCTTAGGTGACATCGCTAAGATAAGCCGAGGCTATCAATACAGTGGTGCCATTGTGCGAAATAATGGTGCGAATGCCATCGCGCTTTTGGTGAGCACCAGCCAAACCGACAACCTGCTTAAAGTGAGTGAGGCGATAGAAGAGACGCTCAATGTTCAGCGAGAAATCATACCGTCGGACATCACCTTGAACACCATGGCGGATATGGCACCCTACATTGAAGACCAGTTGTTTCGTCTAAGTGAAAATGCGTGGCAAGGTCTACTGATTGTCGTCGTTTTATTGGGGATTTTCCTCGAAATCCGACTCGCTTTTTGGGTGGCCATGGGTATCCCCATTGCGCTTGCTGGAACGCTTGCGGCCATGCAGTGGTTTGACTACAGCATCAATGACATCACCTTGTTTGGCTTCATCTTGGTACTCGGTGTGCTGGTGGACGATGCGGTGGTGGTGGGAGAAGCGATCCACGAAAAGCGAGCGAGCCATCTCAGTGGCAAAAACGCGGCGTGGCAGGGCGTGCATTCTGTCTCCGTGGCCACCTTTTTTGGTGTGCTGACGACGATCGCGGCGTTTTCGCCGATGTTGTGGATCAATAATGAGCTGGCCAAAGTGTTTGCTGGGTTCTCGGCGGTGGTGATCTTGGCGTTAATCTTTTCGCTTATCGAAAGCAAATTCATTCTGCCATCACACTTGGCCGAGCTCTCGAGCCAATCCCCATCACTCGGTGTTGTTGGCAAGGTCCAAGCCTTCGCTCAAGGTGGCTTGCAGCGATTTAATATCAAGCTATACCAACCGACGCTAGAATTT
This sequence comes from Vibrio sp. S234-5, assembly GCF_000960595.1. NCBI lineage: Bacteria > Pseudomonadati > Pseudomonadota > Gammaproteobacteria > Vibrionales > Vibrionaceae > Vibrio > Vibrio sp. S234-5. The sequence continues at coordinate 86,824 of NZ_JZAM01000060.1, read as the reverse complement.
GCGCTGCGCTACAAAGTGGCGTTCTTGCTCGGTTTTGTCGCCACTCTCATCTTGGCTTACGGGATGTGGTTCAACGGCACCATTCGCAGTGCATTGTTCCCTGAAATCCCGGGCCGTTACCTCAGCGCAGTGATTGAGCTGGAAGATGGGGCACCTTTGCCTTTGCAGCGCAAAGCTTTGCTGCAAGTGGAGCAGGCGATGTCGCGGGTGGAGCAAAGTGTCATGGTCGATTATCCGCTGCAACAGAAGCCCGTTGTCAACTTGCTGGCATGGTCTGACGGACAGGGTGACATTGAAGTGACGGCGGAGCTGACCAGCGAATCGCTCAGTGTGTTGCCAGGCAATGGGTTGCTGACACGATGGCGAGAAAGCACTGGGCAGATCGAGGGCGCGTATTCCGTCAAGTTTAGCGCGGCAGAGGAGCCTGCCGGAGGCACATTCCTAACCATCTCGAGTGATGACCGCGAGCTCGCAGCGCGTGTAAGTAAGCAGTTGAAGAACGCGCTGTCGTCATTGCAAGGGGTATCGGATGTGTACGACGATGGCCAAAATGACGTGCCACAAGTCCGTTTGGTATTGAACCTCTATGGCCAGCAACTTGGGCTAACGCAAGCGAAACTGGCGCAACTTGCCGGAGAAGCGTTTGGTGAAAGAGAAATGCACCGCCTGTTGGACAATGGGCGAGAGACCAAAGTGTTACTGCAATACCCTCGTGATCAGCGTAAAACCTTGGCTCAGTTGCAGCAAACGCTCATCCTGCTACCCACAGGTGGCAGTGTGATGCTCGGTGATATCGCCGAGTTGCATCATGAGCAAGAACCTCAAGTGCTGTACCGCCGCAACCGAGAGCAAGTCATCAATCTCTATTGGCAACAAAATCGCAATCTGCAATCACCCGAGCAAACCCGAGAGCAGCTCCAGCAGACGATCAATGCCCTTCATCAGCAATACCCAAACGTGACCATCAAAGCGGGCGGTGAGTTTGAAGAAATAGGGGAGGTCTCAGCGGGTTTTCAATCGGCGTTGATACTGACGCTACTGATGATCTACATCTTATTGGCGGTGCCGTTGAGATCGTACTGGCAGCCGATGATCATTATGGCCGTGATCCCGTTTGGCTTTGCGGGGTCGATTTTTGGCCACTATCTGATGGGCTTGCCCATCAGCATCTTGTCCATGTTTGGCATGATGGCCATGACCGGTATCGTGATCAATGACTCCTTGGTTCTGATCACCCGCTTTAATCAGGAATACCGCCAAGGTGTTCCGTTGCAGCAGGCGTTAGTCACGGCTGGGACGAGCCGTTTGAGAGCGATTTTTCTCACCACCATCACCACCGTGTGTGGCTTGTTACCTTTGCTCAGTGAAAGCGCGGAGCAGGCTCAGTATTTAAAGCCCGCAGCGGTATCCTTAGTGTTTGGTGAGCTGTTTGCTACTGCCGTGACGCTGATTCTTATTCCGGTACTGTTGGGGCTGTTTTGCCGCAAACCTCCCATCGTTGAGCCGGAATCACTGGAAGTGCTGTCCGTGGAGCATTCGTGATTGATTTTATAAAAAACACGGCACATAGTGAGTGCAATTATTCCAAGCGCAACGATGCCATGATGCCCGAAAACCAACCCGTTTTTCAGCTCGTCCCTGAAATCGCCTTACTCGAATCGTTACCAGCGCACCTGAAAAAGCGCTTCACGCACGCGCTTCACTTGATGCATCAAGAGTGGGGCGAGCGTCGAACGTGGGAAGAAATCGCGACGAAAAGCGCTATTTCTCCCTATCATTTTCATCGTCAATTTACCGAGTTGTTTAACGAAACGCCTGGGCAGTATCTCAGTCGAGTTCGGTTGCAAGTGGCGGTTGGCCTGCTACTAAGCGACGAGCAGTGGAGCGTGATTGACATCGCGCTGTACTGCGGTTTTTCATCATCCCAGTCGTTGGCTAAGGCATTGAAGCGCGAGCTTGGGGTGACTGCCAAACAGATTCGAAACATGGGTTCCCAAGCGACCCCCAAGGAGACACTGGATTTCATCCAGCGACTAGCGCATCCGGGGATGCAGGCGTCGATGGAAAAAGAGCTGGCGCAAGCGATGCCAACCGAACTCGTTTGGTATCCGCAGCGGGGCATGCAAAAACTCAAATTGGAGACGGCAGATTGGGACAGTGTGTTTGAGTTGTATGGTGAGAAGTCAACACATTTGATGAGCACGTTACCGCTCAAACAACTGGAGAAGGCGTGGGATGAGATTGACGCGGAAATTGGTAACTGGCAGGTGGCCAAAGCGCGTTACGATCGAATAATTCCGGAAGGATACTACTTATGCAGCGAGGTCTATCTCGCTTCCGATGTCGCGTACAGCACCGCGTTAGATGCGTTGTTTGATGCGGCGGAAAAACAGGGTTTGCCGCTGGATCTCAATGGCTACTTGGTGGAGATGATTCGCCATGTCGATACATCGGAGTTTGAAGGGGTAACCTTCTCATTCCAGTTACCTGTGTTGGTCTAGGCGGCAGGCAACTGTTTCTCTCACTCAATCCCTCTTGAACCTGTTTACAATTGAGCAAACACGGACACATTTTGTTCCCATCACCGTGGAACAATCCCACCACAAAGTCATTGAAGCACACCGTTGGGCTCGTGATGAGTGGATGGTGGCAATCTTAAATCAAGAAGGGATAAAGTGTGAAAACGGACCTAGTTACGGTTACATCGCTATTTATGGCATTCGCCGCTCAGTGTGCGGGTTTGTTTTTCTGGCGCCAAGGCTAGTAAACGTGCTCGGCACGGCGTTGAGTTACTCGGGCATTATCGAGTAGCACAGGTTTTAAGTGGTTTTAAGTCGTGGCGTAATGCCCATTCATGACTGTCTAATAACGTTGTTTTACTGATGTTGTCGGTAAAGGCAGAAAACGGACAGCTAGTGCCTTGCGACGCGCATAACGTCGGCTCGCATCCGTCGGGCGATGGATGCGAGCCGCTGCTTATTTTTCTTCGAGCAGATATTCGTAGCGTTGATCGGTGAGTGTTTTCATGAAGGCGACTAACGCGTCCACTTGCTTATCGGTCAAAGCGCGCGATTGAAACTTTGCTTCGGTGAGCGCTAGGTTTTTATCAACCTCAGGTGCTCGCCAAGGTTGGCCTGTTTCCGGGTTAATCGTGCGGGTTGAGTTATTATATTTGTCGTAAAACAGCACCACAGTACGCAAGTCTTTAAACACGCCGTTGTGCATATAGGGGCCAGTCACGGCCACGTTGCGCAGTGTCGGCACTTTAAACTTGCCAGCTTGCGCTTCATCGTCGATGCGCGGGTGCTCAAGCAGCCCTTTGTCAATGTGCTCCGCGCCTAGGCCGTTGACCTTACGCACCGCCGTATTCACCGGAACCCCTAAGTTGTGGTACTCATAGTTGCTAAATGTCTCCCCTTGGCTGTTTGGAAAGGCTTTTAGCTGGTGGCATGCGTTGCAATTGGTGAACTGCTGAGAAAAGAACAGCGCCTCACCCAACGACTCTTGCTGAGTCAGTTCGACTTCATTGCGCAGATAGCGGTCGTATTTAGAATCAAAGGGCGAAAAAAAGTCGGTTTTTTCAAACGCGGCAATACTTTCTGTCATGGCAAGATAGGCGGCGTCGGTGTCTGACCATATCGCGTCACCAAATAAAGCCGTGAACCCTTGCACGTAGGCACGGTTTTCCTTGAGCCTATCGACCACGGCTTGTTTGTTGGGCATGCCCATTTCAAGTGGATTTAAAGGGGGGCCACCAGCTTGACCAGCCAAATCGCGCTCTCTGCCATCATGGAAGAGCCCGCCTTTAAATTCACCCGCATCATTACGGGTTATGCGAGGGATTTTATTGGCGTAAGAGGCAGTTGGCGTATTGCGGTCACCAAACGACACGCCATCGTCGCCTTTTGAGACCATTCCCTTCAGCTCTGACGCTCTGTTGTCAATAAAAGCATGGTTCGGATTGTGGCAAGTGGCACAAGATTGCGTTCGATTTTGCGAGAGATTGACATCAAAAAACAACATCTGCCCGAGTTGCTCCTTGGTCATGGTTGAACCATCGCTGGCTGCAATAGGGTAAGCATGAAGTAACGTAACAAGACCTAGCCATAACGCTGTGGGTTTGGACAAAATAACCTCCGTGGTAAGAATGCCCAAGCAGTTGGGCTGTCATAGGTGGCGAAGATTATACCTCAAGCACGCGACTAACGAATACTGGATGAAGTCCTCGTATAAGGAAATGATGACAATGAAGGATAGAGGTTCACTCGCGAAGTTTTTATATTTGAATCAGTTTCTTATGTTTGGAGTGGATAAGAGCCAATGGGTTATTGCTGTCCGGCATGCGAGTGGGGTCGCATCCAGCCTTCAAACAGTGAAGGTGGAATTGCAACGCTCGGCATGTTGATGCTTAAGTTGGTACTACCAAAAGCGGATGTACGCTCTGCGTAAGGCGATTGCGCATCACTTGTTTCTAAACACAGAATCATGGACTGGGAGAGAATAATGCAAGCAAAAGAGGTCGTTTAGCCTTCTAGGTGGCGATGAAATGTAAGGATTTTGCGAAAGCCAGTGAATGGTTGAGTTTGGATTTTGAGGGCTTTTGCCCCCATCGGGTGAACGGAATCGAGGCGCTAAATCGTACATTGAAATATTGGCAGCCTAAGGCGCTCAAAAAAGCTCAGCATGGCAACATACTGAGCTTTTTACGTTTTTATAGGTCAAGCCGTTCTCGTTACACTTTGAAGAAGGCCACTTCCTGTTTGAGATGGTTGGAAAGGGCATTCAAGTTCTGGCTGGCGACTTGGTTGTTCTCCATTAAGCGAATGGATTCGTTCGACATACTGGAGATTTGTTGCATGGCGACGACTAACTCGCGAACCACTTCCACTTGCTCATCGGTGGCAATGACAACGTCACGCACTCGATTGAGTGAGTCCTGAGACTGCTGCTCAATGCTCACCAGCAGCTGGCTTGCTTCCGCGGTATTTTTCTGGCAACTCTCGACTTTAGGTTGTGTGTTCTCCATGGCGGTCACGCTCGCCACAGTCTGGGCCTGCACTTCTTTGAGCATCGCTTCAATTTGTGTTGTCGCTTCGCCAGTGCGTTTGGCTAGGTTTCTCACTTCATCGGCTACCACGGCAAAACCTCGTCCGGATTCACCTGCACGTGCTGCTTCTATTGCCGCATTGAGCGCAAGCAAGTTGGTTTGCTCTGAAATACCGCTGATCATATTGACGATTCCACCGATATCGCGCGTTTTTGCCTCAAGTTGTTTGACCTGAGCCACGGTGTCATTGACCGCTGTGGTGACAGAAAGCATTTGTTCTGCAACCGCCGCTATGCGAACGCGACCATCGCGCGCATTGTCCGATGTGTTGACCGAGTTTTGCTCTGTAAGGCTGACCACTTTGGCGATGTCATCAATACTCGCGTGCATGGTTTCTAACTGAGCTGCCATATTCTGAGTCAGAATAGCCTGCTGCTGCGCTGAATCAAACACCGAGCTAGAGCCGCTAGAAACGGCTTCTACTTGGGTTGCCAACTGCTCTGATGCGCGGCGGATATTGAGCACAATCGAGCTCAGTTTGTCGGACATCTGTGACAGAGAATAGAGAATGCTACCGCGTTCACTGGGTTCATAGTGCTGAGTGAGTTCGCCGCTGGCCATTAACTGAATCGCATTTTGCGCCACATACGGTTCGCTGCCTAAGGAAAGACGAAAACTGCGTTCGATCATAAAACCCACCAGTGCGGAGATCACAACCGCGATACCGCTTAAAGCCAGCATCAGGCTTTGAAATCCATTGGCTTGTGCTCGCGCTATCGGTGTTAGTTGCTGATTGAGTGATTCTTGATAATCAATAAATTCATTGATTGCCTGTAACCAGTTGGCGAAATTTGGCCGAACCTTATCCAGCAGGAGCGGCGTGACGTCTTCACCGTTCGATTTTTTCACAATCACTTCTTGCACCAGAGGTAGAGTCTTGGCTTGTATTTCATCAATTCGTCGCAGAATGTCTCTTTCCATCGCTGAAAACGGAACGCCGTCAGACATCATACGTTGCATGTTTTGCTCAGATTGTTGGTAGAAGCTTTCCAAATGGCGAATATCATCCTCAAACAGACCAATTTCCTCAGAGCTTCGCGCCATCGCTATATCACGAATCGCAATCGCTCGGTCATGAACACTGCCTCGATAGTTGATGGCGTAGCGCTGCTTCACGGAGTTGATGTCGGTCACCTCCTCTAAGCTCATGTCGATAAAATTGACTTTTTGAATACCAATGATGGTCAGTACGCCCATCAGAGCGACTAACGTACCAAAGCCTAGAGCCAAACGCGTCCTTACTTTTAACTTTGCGAGGTATTGCATTTCATTCTCCTGATAGCAAACGAAATGGTTGGGGGCGTCCCCCGAACCTATGTTTTTTGGTTTTTTAGAAAGTAGATAGACCTTGTTTTACTTAAAAAATGATAAGCAACGAGTTAAGGGCAGATTGGTCACAACAAAGCCAAAATTGGCTTTCAGCTTTCAATAGCGAGAGAGTGTTGTGGTTTCACCAGCGTATCTTTGCAAAGAGTGGACGGGCATGTCCAATCACTTGCCTCGATTGGATTAATTGGTGTAATCAATGGTAACGAACTTAATGATTCAACTCTCTTGTGTATGGCTCGCGCCGTAAGTTACCAAGGAAGCTCCTTGCCATCATAGGCATAAAATCCGCCGCTTTGTTCAGGCGTTGCCGCTGCAATCAAGCCAATCAAATCGTGCGCAACACAGGCGGGGCTGAACAGTTTCTCTGGGGCGACATTGCTGTGAAACGGCGCAGAGAGTTTGGTGTCGGTTGTGCCGGGATGCAGTGCCAATACCACGCCTTTTTTCAGTGAACGTTGCCATTCAATCGCTAATGTTTTCAGCAGCATATTGAGCGCCGCTTTCGAGGCGCGATAGCTGTACCAACCGCCGAGTTGGTTATCACTGATACTGCCGACCTTGGCGGAAAGCGTGGCAAACTTGCCCGCTTCACTCTGCTTCAGTTTGGCGGTGAAATGCTTGGCAAGCAGTAGGCTAGGCAAGGCATTGTGGGTCAGGTTGTAGAGGAAAAAATCCGCATCTAAGGCATTGAGGTTCTTTTCTGGTCCTTTACTTGCCGTATGCAGTACGCCGACACAGTTGATAAGCCAATCGATTTGGCTAAATTGCTCACTCAGGGCTTGTACCTGCGCTTCTTGGGTGGCATCGAGTGCGTGCCAAGTCAGCCGCGGGTGCTGCCACGTCGGCGTAGTACTATGGTAAGTCGCATGCACGTTGGCCTTACTAAACCGGTTCAGCGCTTCTTGCACCATCGCCAAACCAATACCGCCGCTGCCACCGATGATCACGATATTCATGATGAGCTTTCCTTATTTTGAGGATGATGGATAAGAAGAGACGCGTTGGCGGCGATTGGCCAGTCAACCATATCGACACTATCAAGCGTCAAATTTTCCAGAGCATTTAGCTTGCCACACTCCGTTCCGCACCATTTGGCAACGAATTCGCCCTTTGGATCGTAAGTGTGCGCCTGTTTGGCGAGGTTGAATTGCCGCGAGCCGCGTGGATCGGCTCCGACTCCCGCCAAATATTGCCAGTTGCCCCAGTTGGATCCGACATCGTAATCCATCAACTGAGTTTCAAAATAAGCGGCACCATAGCGCCAATCTAAGCCTAGTTCGTTGACTAGGCAACTGGCGACTAACTGTCGACCACGGTTGGACATGTAACCCGTTTGATTCAGTTGCCGCATACAGGCATTCACAATGGGGAAAGGCGTTACTCCGTGCTTCCACTGTAAAAAGCGCTGCGCATAGAAACTGGTGAGCGGTTTTTTCTCGCCAATCCCAGAGAAGCGAAACAGTTTTGCGCCATAGCGCCGCGCGTACCAGTAAAAATATTCACGCCACAGTAACTCAAAGAAAATCCAGTAGGTGGAATCGTTCGCGCCATGTACAGCTTCATAACGCTGCAACATGGCATAAATGGTTTTTGGCGAAACCGCGCCGAGCGCGAGCCAAGGCGAAAACTTAGTGGAATAATCCATGCCGTCTAACCCATTGCGCGTCTCTTTATAGCGACTGGGGAGCATGGAGGAGAAATAGTGTTGGCAATGCGTCAGCCCTGCTTGCTCACCACCGATAAAGGCGCTGTGATTCGGCTCGGCAACAATGTCCAGCAAAGGCAACTGCCAGCCTTGCTCAAGGGGTGGTAAAACACGCGGATAACCCATCGGCGCAGAGAGGGAGAGCGTTTCTACTTGCTTGCGAAATTGGGTAAAGGTGCTCGGTAGCGCCTCAAGTGCAAACGGCAACTGCGGCTCACTCAATAAGCTGCGCAGAGCTTGCTGGTGGATGAGCACAGAAGGAAAGTCCTGATGAATGCGCGCGATAGCTTGGCGTTCATCTGAGCCCGCCACTGCATCCACATAAATATCCGTAATCTCGACTTGAGCCAGTAGATGGCGCAGCGCCTGATAGGGCAAAAGTGGCGTCACCCAAAGCTTTTGGCCTAGCGTACTGAGCGAATGATCTAAGTCAGCCAAGGTTTGGTTGAGAAACCTTTTTTTGGCTTCGCCCCATTGTGTTTGCTGGGCGTAGCGCGCCAAAAATGGCGTAAGCGAGGGATAACAGTACAAACAGATCAAGCGATCTACTTGCTGTGCGGCTTGCTCAAGTAGCGGGTTATCGTTCACTCGTAAATCGTTGGTAAACCAGTACAGGCCAATTTTTTTACTCACGCTATCTTCTCTTGAAATTGCTTACTTAATCTGATTTTTACGTATCTGGCTCTTTATCGATCAAGACAATATGTGGAGAATTTTTCCGCTACATTCTTCTCGTTCTTACCCATCTATTGGTGGTCTTTGGAGCCTATTATGTTGATCAGACGCAAAAAAACCAAGCGACTTAACCTCGCTTGGTTTTGATTAATAGCTCACTTGGTTTTGATTAATAGCGCGCTTGGCTGTGATTAATAGAACGTGGGTAGGGCTCTTATTGGCGTCGTGATCGGCGCAGCCACATCATAGCCAATAAAGCCAATCCGGAGCCGAGCCCTAAACTACCCGCGTCACTACTATTATTGCTGCGAATGAGATCCAGCGTTTCTTGCAGGATATCGGTGAGCAATTGACGATGTTTTAGCTCAGTGAGACTCACGTGGCTATCACTCTGTTTACTGTTTTGACTGCGGTGGTACACCAATCGAACTTTGTTACTCGCACTATACATTTCAAGCGAATAACTGCCTTTACTCAGTATTTCATTGGTATAGCCGAAGAATACTTTCTCTTTTTTACCGTTTAAGTAAACCGTTAATGAATCTAACCCGCCATCGGACTGGATCCAGTAATTAAATGAAAACTCACCTCTTGGCAGGTTATCAAGCACTAACTCAGAGGTTTGATTGGCTTCTAGGTCAGTTGCACTGTGTAACACCTTGCTATCAACTTGCCAGCGATGATTGTTTTCGTAAGCGCTGTGATTGGGTAGTGCCTTGAGGTAGCTTTTTACTTCGTTAGAGGCGGGCTGAAGCGCATGATAATCTAACCACGCGGCGACTTTTCCTTCTTTTAGGTCACTTGATTCAAACTCAAGCAACACACGACCGAGTGTGTACTCAACAATGCTGTAATCCACTTCAATTTGGCAGTGCTCGCCGGGAGAGAGGTGGCCTGAACAAGTGTCGTTAGCAGGGTCGATAATGGTTAACAAAGTGTTTCCGTTGACCGTCGCTTGAGGATTTTTCAGCTCAATACTTTTGTTGGATTGATTGGTAAAGGTAAAAATGTGCTTGCGGTTCGCTGCAAGGCCTATGATGCCAATGTTTTTACTTTGACGATAAGAAAGACCCGCGGTGCGATCCTCAATCCAATTCTGATAGTCACTCACCTTGGTATAGACTCCGGGGTTAAGACCGCAGCCGACGCCCCAACTGACAATACCCATCTGTTTAAGGCCGTTGGTGGCGTCATACATAATCGGACCGCCGCTGTCACCTTGGCAGCTGTCAACACCGATTTCACCAGCGCAAAATACGTGGTCACCAAGATTTTTGTAGCTACTGTTCGATGCTTTGCATTTTGCCAGAGATACGAAGGGCACGGATGCTTGATGAAGCACTCTTGGGTTGTCGCTGCTGACCTTTTTCACCGGGTCATAATGACGGCTACCAAAGCCGATCACATTCAATGAGAGATTTTCGTTTAGCTCATTAAAATCATCGCTTTTTGCCACGGTGAGTAAAGGATTATTGATGGCACGAGTTAATTCTAAAATGGCGATATCGTCGCCATCAAAGGCCGTTTGGTAATTTTGATGGAGATAAATCTGTTTTATCCCGACTCTAACCGCAGAAGATAAGTCATCAAAATTGTAGGCATTCACCACCGCCTGTACGTCGGAAGCGAGCGTTTGTCTATCAACGCAATGCGCGGCGGTTAAAACATATTGATTGGCGATGAGGCTGCCACCGCAAAATGGCTGAGTTGCGCCGTTTCGGGTTAAGGCGACCATAAATGGCCATGCGTTAGGTTGCGCTCTATCACCGCCGATCACTCGAGCTGTGATATCAGATTCCATTCCAGAAGCAGTAAAAGAAGAAAACAGCAGTAACGTTCCAAATGCTGTCGATAGAAGGTTGTGCTTCATAGATACCTCAAAAGAACCCACAGTCATTCGTGGGAACGGTACCATACCAGATTTGAATAAATAGTAAACAAAAATGTGGTAAATAGGATTTGTTTAATATAAATGCTATTGCATATGAGTTGTTTGCATTTTGTTTGAATAAAGAAACTGCGGTGAAGATCGCCAAAACGTGACAATTTGTGATTATGATTTAGAAAATTAACGCCATTTAATAGTTTGAATGTTGTAAATTGCATACTCGGTAATATTCACTATAATTCGTTATTATTTCTGTCAATATACGATGCTAACGTATATGAAATTTCTCTCAATTGTCTCAAATTAAGGAAGATACATGTTGAGTGCGTGGATCGCAAAATGGTTAGAGCTGCGCGTCGATGACGAACGCTACAAGGATTACTCTTTTCTGGTCATTTCCTTGATGATTCTCGGTTTCACCAATCTATTCTTTCTCTACTACAATATCTTTGTCATACCCAACACGCCAATGCGTAACACCTTGGCCATCGGTATGGTCTCGTGTGTGATCAGTTTGCTGCTGATGAAAGAGTGTCGAGCGCCAAAGATTGCGGCGTTTATCATGCAGTTAAACATGACCCTTTCGAGTATGTCGATTATCGTTCAGGAAGGGCACCACGAACTTTCCATTGCCTTCATCTTTATCACCCCGATGCTTTCTATGCTGATTTTGGGTTACAAGCTAGGTGCTTGGTTTAGCGGCATTACATACCTTATCACTGCCTCTTATGTACTAACGACGATGGACTCTTGGCAGCCCGCCTACTTTGAAACCATCAGTTTTATCCATTTCACTACGATATTTGCCTTTTTGTTTTTTGTCGGCTTTTTTTACGACCATAGTCGTCGTCAGTTATTGGAATCTCTGCGTAAATCGAACCAAAAACTGCAAGACTTAGCGACCCAAGATCAACTGACGGGTTTGGCAAATCGTCGCTGTTTGGATGATTTTTTGCACAATGTACAGCAAACACGTTGGATCGCCATGATTGATGTGGATGACTTCAAACAGATCAATGACCTGTTGGGTCATGATGTGGGCGATTGCGTATTAATCAATCTTGCGCGTTGTTTGCAGCAAGCGGCTGAGCCTCGGGATCTGGTTGGTCGCTGGGGTGGGGAAGAGTTTCTCTTCTCGATTGACGCCGACAGTGAACAAGCGGCGCAGGAGAAAGTACAACGCCTGCTTGATGGCATCGCCTGTTTTGATTTTGCTATTGAGCGGCCAGTCACCGTCAGTATCGGATTAGCGCTTCATCAACCGGGTCAGCATCGTAGCGCGCTGCTGCATGCTGATGAAGCGCTGTATCTCGCCAAAGCGTCGGGCAAAAATCAGTTTTGCCTTGCGACTGAGAAGTTTGACTATGCGGTATGAAGTGGATTGCTAACCACGGGCGTCATCTTGTTGGTGACATCGCCCATCACTTGTGCCGCTCTAAAGGTGGCGTCCAAACAGATCGACTGTGCTTGTTCAAGCGATTTAGGAAACTCCACCCAGACAGTTTGAATAGCGTCGTTGCTTTGTAAGTAGTAGCGCTTAGTTCTGCAATCGCTGATGTTGGTCCATAGAGTGAATGAGTTGAAGGTGATGCCTGCTTTTTTCTCCAATTGCTCTTCAAGATTGTTAGGATGCAGCGCTTCAAACCCTTGCGGAACTTTACATGGGGAAATCATCGCCGCCACCTGAGCAACACGATCAACCTGAGTTAAATTCTCGTTTTGCAGCAACCGATAGTAGCTAGCACGCTCGAATCTTTGTACCGAGGTATGTCCGCCTGGCGCAGTAAATACAGGATTTAGATTCGCTGTCTTGGTTTTGTTCCACTGATAGCGCCAGTACGTATCGAGATTGAGCTGAGTCTGATAATCGGGCTCATTAGTCATCACGGTAAAGTCGCGATGATGATAAATGGTCAGTTTGCCGTCATGAATTTCCAAAATGGCTGAATCACCATGCTGGTCAGAAATCGCTGCATGAACCTGCGCGGGGGCATTGGGATCACCGGGCACGCCGCCGCCGAAAAAGCAGATCTCCATACCCGGTTCTGGGAACGAGAAATAGCTCACCGCTTCTCGAACAGACGCGAAACAATCCAGCATAAATTGTCCCCAACGTAGAACACTCAAGCCTTTTTGCTCGTCACTGAGTGACCCTTGGTGAAAGGTGCAGTTCGTGTCGTATAACACGTTGGCAACGAAGCCTTTTTCATTCATACCATCACAAAATCCAAAGCCATCTTCGTCATCGCCTAGCAAGGTGGCGATGCTTGCATATTTTGCCTGCCATTTGAGCACTTGCTTTTTCATCAGCCCTTCTTTTTTGCGTTCGGCCTTGCTCATACCGACTGCGTTGCCGCCACTTGGGGTCAGGAGCAGTGTGGCATCAAGGTGAAACTCCCAATCCATGTTGCGAGCAACGGCGACCTGTTTGTTATCCATATTGTTGAGAATTCGTGTGCACATAGTGTTGTTATGTCCTTTGTGTTGTTTTTGCAAAAGTTGCCCAGCTTGACGCGCCAGCACCAATCGATAAGGTTGTATGCGCTTGGCTGAGCAATAGATGTAGCAGAATGTCATGGGATTTGGCGGGATGATATATTTAAAATGAGAGTTGTGCTTATTTTTTGGTGTGAAATTCTACTGTCATATTAAGTGGTTAACTTGTGCGGCGAGTTTAGTCAGGCTGCTTTGCAGCAAAAGAGTAAGTGTGATCTGTTATGAGTAAAAAAATTCATTCTTCCGATTCGACCATTATCAAGCTCTTACAACAGCGAGGTTTGATAAAAAGCGAAGCCGTTGCAAGGCTCAAGCAGGATGTCTATCGCTTGCATCCCGAAGAGGTGACGAAAGTGAAGAATTATGCCGAGCATTTTGGCATCCATGCGAAGGAAAAGCTCATCGATGAAATTCTGGATCTGCGCCGAGATGCGTTAATTCATCGTCTGTCGCGTGAAAGTGAAGGCGTCCAAACCACCCCTAAAAGGCGACTGACGCCGGTTGAGTGAGGGCTGACAGTCTTGATGCATCAGCGTTAGAGCATCGGCAAAGCGCTTTTGCCAGTGTTCTGGTAATGGCTGGAGTAGGGCAATTTCTGGCACAAGGTTAACACAATACAAAAGCAGCCTCCTTGCTGCGGCTCGCTATTCACACGCCTGGGTCATTGAGCTTGTGCAACTTGGCCAAGCCAAGTGTCGAGGGTGTCGAAAAACTCGCGGGCATACGCCTCGTCGCCATACCAATAGAGCTTGATGAGAAACCAAGTCCCCGGCGTCTGGGTATTGAATGTCGGATGTTTGAGTAAACTGTGTGTGGCGTTGGCAATCCGCTTGATGGTCAGGCTGTTTTGCCCTTGAAATAGTTTGCTCAGTAGCCGATGGGTGTGGTTGATATCCACGTTGAGGTCCTGCTCTCCCAGTAAGATGAGCCCGGGTTTTGTCAGGTTTTGGTAATCATTGCTCGCATCAGCAAAAGCGTTCAGTTTGGCAAAGTGAAAGCGCTCTTCACTCATCAAGTTGGGCTGGTTGGCGTACTGCGCTGTGTAATCGGCGTAGCTGGGACTAGCTTGCCAAAAAGCAATCTCTTGCAAATGGTGCTGATAAGCCTTGGCGATGTCGCTTTCGCTTGCACCACTCGCTTCTAAGCGTGTTTTCGTTAAGTACCAGCTTTGTTGCAACCAATTGATGGCAAAGCCGACGCCGATGAAAAAATCCACCTCATCATTGCTCTTTGCGACAGCTGGCACCACCCATCCCGCTTGGCTAAAGCCTATTAAGCCAAGGCTTTTGGCTTGGTGACGGAAATGGTTTTTGACAAACGCGATGGCGTCGTGAACTTCTTGCTGGCGATCCTGCATTGATTGGTTAAGCCAATTGCCCGTCGAGTTGCCGACGCCCGGTTTGTCCCAGCTAAACACCGCATAGCCGTTGTTAATCAGCCGCTGCCAAATTGGCTCATAATAGCCGTAGGCGTCATAGCTGAGCGCTCCGTCACCGTGTACAAAAAGAATCACCCCTTTGCTTTCGGTTGGCTTTTCGGCTGATATATAAACGCCGGCAAGGGTATTGCTGCCACTTTGAAAGTGAATGATCTGCTCTTTGGCGTGTAAAGGAAAACTCACGCTCAAACAGAGCAACAAATTGAAGAGAGCTTTTGTCAGGGTTTTCATCGTCAATTCTCCATATCACTTAAATAGCGCTGCTCTTTGCGCTGTCACCTAAGTTTAAATTTGCTTCTAACCGCGCAGACGCAACCGCCTTTTTATCCGGCTTAGGGTTGGTCAGTCAGGCATCTTTCACCGAAACGGGCACAAAGCGCAGTGTGATGGCGTAACGAAATATCATGGTTGAACCCACTAATTTAAGTGGGTTCAGTATTGATGAAGTGGGCGAAGAATAAGTGTCCCAGTTTGCTGTTTTGCGCTAATCAGGCCGTCAAAACAGCAAACGGTTTAGTGGCAGCCGTTTAAGCCACTTCGGGGATCGGCTTGGCGGGCGCTTCTGGATCGGGCTCTTTTTGGATTGCGGGCACTTGGCCATCGCCCACTGCACTGAGGTAACAGCCGCTCAGTTTGACCGCCAAATAAAGATCGGCACGCAGCAGGATTCCGCCTTCACTGGTGCTGATGCCCGTGAGTTCACACCAGTTACGCAGGCTGCGTTTTCGCCCGGCGAGCACCAAACGGATGCCGCGCTGCTTTAATATTGCATGCACATCCGAGAGCATCGCCATCACACTCAAATCGAGGTGGGTAAAACAGGAAACGGCGTCCACCACCACACAGCCCACATCGCCGCTGTTTTTCTCCGTGCACTCCAGCAGCCGACGTTTAAAGTAGGGCGCGTTAAAGTAGGTCAGTGGCGAGTTGAAACGGTAGATCACCATGCCGGGGATAGGGTTGGCTTTGCCCGTGCTGTCGATGGTGCGGATGGTGCCTTCTTCGTCTAGGCCGAGCTCTTGGTCGCTTGGGCGCATCACAATGCGCAAAAACTGGAATAAGCCGAGTAACACCGCCAAGGTGATACCGGGGATCACACCGACTATTAACACCGCAATAAAAGTGACGCTGGCGAGATAAAACGCGTCTTTGTCCCGCTTTCTCAATGTCCAAATGCCTTTGAGATCGAGCAGTGACAGCGAAGCGATCACTAACACGACACCTAAAGCCGCAATTGGGATATATTGCAGTGGCTGGTAGGCAAACACGGCGATGATGGCAATGACGGTGGCGGCGATGATTGACACCAGTTGCGATTTGCCGCCGTTGGCATCGTTAACCGCGGTGCGTGAGTCCGCGCCGCTGATGGCAAAACCCTGTGAGAACGCTGACGCAATATTGGCAAAACCCAAGGCGCGAAATTCTTTATCTGCATCAATGTCGTAGCCATTTTTGGCGGCAAAGCTGCGCGCGGTGAGCATCATGCTGACAAAGCTGACCATGGCTAAGTTCAGCGCTGGCACCACCAGTTCGCGGCTCACGCCAATGTCAAATTGCGGGGTTTGAAAATCAGGGAAACCACCTTGCGTTACGCCAACCACGCTCACCCCCATGCTGTCCAGATGGAGAAACCACACCGCTGCGGTCGTGACCACAATTGCCAGCATCGCCGCAGGCCAACCCGGGCGAAAACGTTTGGTCAGCAGGTACAAAAAGAGGGTAGTTGCACTCATTGCCAGTGTTGGCCAATGAAGTTCGCTCAGCAATTTTGGCGCTTCCCATAGCCGTTCCAAAAGGTAGCGCTGCTCAAACTTGAGGCCGAGAACTTTGGCAAATTGGCCAACGATAATGGTCAGCGCGACGCCGTTAAGCAGGCCAAGCAATATCGGCCGAGAGAGAAAATCCGCGAGAATGCCGAGTTTAAGACGACTGGCCAAAACGCACCAGATGCCCGTCATCGCCGTCATGGTCATTACCAATTGCCAGTGTTTGGTGGAATCGCCTGCGGCCAGTGGGGTGACGACCGCGGCAATCACGGCGCAGGTGGCGGCATCTGGGCCGACAATCAACTGTCTCGATGTGCCCATCAAGGCATAAACCAGCATGGGTAATACGCATGAATAGAGGCCAACAATGGCGGAGACGCCAGTCAACTGCGCATAGGCGATGGCAACTGGCAGTGCGACCGCGACGACAGAAAGTGCCGCGCGCAGATCGGCGGTGAACCAATCGCGCTGATACTGTTTAAGCTGAAGTAACCCCGGGAACCACTGCTGTAATATTCTCGCTTTCAACGAACGCTGCCTCCCAATCAATCGTTAAGTTACTGTAAAGCATACATCAATTGACTGTAACATTCGTGCCATTTTCCAAACGCAGCGAAATTTATTTATCGCCCCATTTGCGCTGATAACGGGGCAGCATAGTTTCGTTCCCGAGCAACCCGCCTTGGTGCAGGTAAATGAGCGTTTTGTCGGGGTGATTGGCTAGCCAAGGGCTTAAACATTGCCACATGAGGGGATCGTAAAGCAGATCGAACTCAATATCGGTTTCGTCTAAAAGCGCTTGCCAAGTTCGGTAGTCCTCATGATATAGCTTGCCGAAATGGTGTTTACGCGGCGCAGTCAGGATGGTCGGATAGTCTTGCTCTCCAAGCTGAGCAAACTGCTCAATCAGGTAGCGCTCTCCGCCAACGCAAGCACAGGTCAACACTTCGATGCCATGTGGCTTGAGGTATTTGTGCAGGTAGAGAGCGGTGGTGCCAGTGCCAGAGGGAAGTGCCACGACGAATGACTGCTGGCTGGCAAAGCGTGTCCAGTCGAGGATTTCGCGGGCCAGCTCTTTAACGCCTTGTTCGGCCAAGGTAAAACGCCCGCCTTCGGGCACCAGATAGCACGTTTCGTTTGGTTGGCGCACTTTTTCAATGTACTCGCTCGGGTGCATTCCCGCAGCGAGTTTGCCCACTTCAATGATGTTCGCGCCCAGCTCCAGCGCACCGCGATAATTGCCCATCGGCCGCTGTTTGAGCCAGCTAGGCAGATGGTCGACATAAAACTCCAGTTGCCAACCTTTGATACGCGCCAGCGCCGCCAAAGAGTAGAGTGAATTCGCTTGGGCGGATCCGTAACTGATTAGCGTACGCACTTGTGGCAGCTCTTGGGTGAGTAGGGCGCTGAACTTGCGCGCTTTGTTGCCGGAAAAGTGCGAATGCAGCAGATCGTCTCGTTTAAGGAAAAAGGTGCGATTTGCAAACCGATGTTGCGTGATGGGGCTATTGTTGAGTTTCATAGCGGTGAGTACGGGTTAAGTTGTTGGCTTGAGGAACAAAATCGCCATCCGAGTGGGATGGCGATTGAACATGGGCGTCGATTAGCGCTGCGCTGCGCGCTGTCTGTTTGGCCCATTGCTTGCAGAGCGGCCTCGATTTTGTCCGCCAGCGGGTTTCTGAGCGCCATGCTTTTTCTGCCCACCTTCGCTGCGCGCGTTACCACTGGCGGTGTTCGACGCTGGGCGCGGTTGGTTGCCACGCGCCGCTTTGTCTCCCGGGAATCCCGGTTGTGTGCTGGTGTGCTTAGTGGCAAAGCGGTTTGAACCGTGGCGGCCCGATTTACGACGCTGTGCTGGCGTTCTGGAATCCATATCTTCCGCCGGCACCAGACAACCCGGCTTGTCGCCAATCAAATACTTTTTACCCATATTGATCAAGGCTTCTCGGATCATTGGCCAGTTTGCCGGATCATGATAGCGCAACAGCGCTTTATGCAAGCGACGCTGACGTTCCCCTTTTGCCACAGTCACTTCTTCACGCTGTTTGTACTTAACGCGCTTAAGCGGGTTGGTTTCGGAGTAGTACATCGACGTGGCGTTACACATCGGCGATGGGTAGAAGTTCTGCACTTGGTCACACTCGTAGTCGTGCTTTTTCAGCCACAACGCCAAGTTCAGCATGTCTTCATCAGTGGTGCCGGGGTGCGCGGAAATAAAGTAAGGGATCAGATACTGCTTTTTCCCAGCTTCTTTACTGTACTTCTCGAACATCTCTTTAAAGCGATCGTAGGCGCCCATTCCCGGTTTCATCATCAGGTTCAGTGGGCCTTTTTCGGTGTGCTCAGGTGCAATCTTCAGATAGCCACCGACGTGGTGCGTTACCAGCTCTTTAACGTATTCAGGCGACTCAATCGCCAAATCGTAACGTACGCCGGAGGCGATCATCACCTTCTTGATCCCGTCAACTTGGCGTGCCGCACGATAGAGATCAATAGTGTGTTTGTGATCGGTATTGAGCTTGTGACAAATACCCGGGAAGACGCACGACGGACGGCGGCAGTTGATCTCCGCTTTCGGATCACTACAACCCAAGCGGTACATGTTGGCCGTTGGGCCGCCAAGGTCAGAAATAGTGCCGGTAAAGCCCGGAACTTTGTCGCGGATCTCTTCCAGTTCGTTCAAAATCGACTCTTGCGAACGGTTTTGGATAATGCGCCCTTCGTGCTCGGTGATTGAGCAGAAAGAACAGCCGCCAAAACAGCCGCGCATGATGTTGACCGAAGTTTTGATCATGTCATACGCAGGGATTTTTGCGTTGCCATATTTTGGATGCGGCACACGGGCGTACGACAGCCCAAATACGTAGTCCATCTCTTCGGTTGAGAGTGGGATTGGCGCTTGGTTGACCCACAATTCACGATCGCCATGACGCTGGATAAGCGCACGGCCAGAATAAGGGTTGGTTTCTAAGTGCAAAATACGGCTAGCGTGTGCGTATAAGATTCGATCGTTTTGCAGTTTTTCGTAGTTCGGCAGACGCACCGCAGTGGTGGCAGCGTCATGACGTGAGGGACGAATTGTAATCGGCTGCGCTTTTGGCTCTTCGTCTTTTTTGGTTTCGCACTGCGTTTCGACCTCGTAAGGGTTTGGCGGAATAAACGCCTCCTTACGCGGTTTTTCAATTCGAGAAGAGTCAATAATGGTGTAGCCTTCGGGCTCCGCAGCGAGGTTGACTGCAGTGCCGCGAATGTTGGTCATCTGGGCAATGGATTCGCCGTTTGCCAGACGATGCGCCACTTCAACCAGAGCTCGCTCGGCGTTACCAAACAGCAAAATATCGGCTTTGGCGTCGAGCAGCACTGAGCGGCGAACTTTGTCAGACCAATAATCATAGTGCGCGACGCGGCGCAGGCTGGCTTCAATCCCGCCGAGTACAATCGGTACCTCTTTGTAAGCTTCACGACAGCGCTGCGAGTAAACTAAAGTCGCGCGATCCGGGCGTTTTCCACCTTCGTTATTGGGGGTATAGGCATCATCGTGGCGCAGTTTTTTGTCAGCGGTGTAACGGTTGATCATTGAATCCATGTTGCCCGCGGTCACGCCAAAAAACAGGTTCGGTTTACCAAGCGCCATGAAGTCGGTTTTATCTTGCCATTGCGGCTGGGCAATGATGCCTACGCGAAATCCTTGCGCTTCCAGTAAACGGCCGATGATCGCCATACCAAAACTTGGATGGTCGACATACGCATCACCCGTGACGATGATGATGTCACAGCTATCCCAACCCAGAGCGTCCATCTCCTTTTTACTGGTGGGTAAAAATGGAGCGGTACCGAAGCACTCCGCCCAGTATTTTTTATATTGATGAATTGGTGTGATATCGCTGTACATAAAATAACCTCAGATTTCGCGAGCGCGAATTATAGCGGCTCGTGTGATCAGTATCCACCTCAACATGACCCCAGATTTCACGTGTGTTTAAGTTCGTTTAGCCTTGCTGAAGAGAATTTGCAGGCCGAGTCAAGGTTAGATTGCAAACGGTGGAATATACTTATGAAACAAGAATGATATTGAAGAATAGTTTTGCTGTTATGGATGACCTCACGCAGAAAAAATCGGTAGCTGAGCCGATTTCACAACCGCTCAAGCCTTGGAACCACATCATTGACTGGCGGATCGACACCTCAGAACAAACCTTTCATTGTGAGGCCGAATGTTGTGCTTGGTTTGGCTTTGACTTAAGCCCAGTGCCTTTGAGCCGATTGATTCAGTCTGTTGCTACAGAACAGAAAAAGCGGGTGATTGAGACCTTCAAGCAAGTCCTTACCTCGGGCAAGGAACAGTTTTTACGCTGCCCGATATTGCTACCCAATCACGCTTTTAGTTTGGTTGAGCTGTATGTGGAAAAAATCTCTGCCCATGAACTGCAAGGAACGCTGACACCGCTGTTTACCGTCACCAGTCAGGAAGAGGTGGCGCAGGTGCTCTACTCGGTGTTTGAAAACGCGCACCACGGAATTTTAGTGACTGATGAAGAGACGCGCATTCTCGCCTGCAATCGCTATTTTGAGCGTGTCACGGGGTATCTGCGCAGTGAGCTCGCAGGCTTGAAAACCAGTATCTTTAACGCAGATAAACATTCGGACAGTTACTATCAGGCGCTGTGGCAAAACTTGGCTGAGCATGGTTATTGGACTGGAACCATACTGACACGCACCGCCTCTGGTGAAAACTTGCCGCAAGAGCTAACCATTCAGCGCGTCAGCGTCGGGAACGGACGCAAATTCTATCTTGGACTTAGCACCGATCTGTCGGCCCATTTCGAGCGAATCAATGATAACGAGCACGGCGGGGTGGATCTGCTCACTCAACTGCCAGCCAAAGATCGTTTTCTCTCCTTGTTAGAAGGTTTGTGCCGAAAACGCAGTAAGGTCTCAGATACAGGCTGTATTTTGTTGGCCATCCAGCCCAATTTTGCTGAGCAAGAGCTGCCAGATATCAAAAGAGCATTTGCCAACTATTTGCAGCAACAGACCAACGCAGTACTGAGCGGCTATATCGGGCACAACAAATTTGCTGTTTGTTTGGAGTTTCACCATCCGCAGCGTATTCAGAAAATCCGAGCTATCCGCCGGGCGATCAAACTGTTTTTCCACGCGTTCAAAGCGGCCGATTTACCGTTGGCACAAGCGCTGTCTTCTGGACGAACAGGGGTCTCCGTGTTGGGACTGGATGCAAAAACCTCGCGCACCTTGTTCTCGCATGCCAATCAAGCGCTACTCGAAATGCATTCCGGGCAGCAGAATCACATCAGCTTTTATGACCATCAGATGCATGTGCAGATCGATAAGAAAAAGCGTCTGGAAGAACTGCTGATTCGCTGTGTAAAAGAGGGAAAGCTTGAAGTGCACTACCAGCCGATTGTCAACATTCACCAATGGCGAGTCGAAAAGTTCGAAGCGCTGTGCCGTTTTCCGCCATCGCTCAGTGCAGAAGCGTCGGTGCAAGAGCTCATTACTATTGCTGAAGATTTGGAAATGATTGAAACCTTGGACCAACAGGTGGCAAGTCAAGCACTGCGTGATTTACCGAAACTGCAAGCACTGTTTGGTGAGCAGGTAGGCATTTCGTTCAATCGCTCTGTTCACTCTTCGGTGAGCGTGGATGCCATTCTTGATCAAAGCGCTTTTCTGATTGATGAAAGTGGCGTTGCACCGCACAGTGTGACACTGGAAATTACTGAAAGTGCCTATTTTGAAAGTGAAGAGCGCCACCATCACGCGCTGAACGTATTGCGTGATGCTGGGGTGACGTTAGCCGTAGACGATTTTGGCACGGGTTATTCCTCGCTCAGTTATCTCAAAGCGTGCCATTTTGATATTTTGAAAATTGACCGCATATTCGTCAGCGAGATTAAGTGTTGCTCGAATCAATACCGCATCGTGCGATCGTTGACGGAGCTATCTCATCAGCTCGGCCTTAAGGTGATTGCCGAAGGCGTAGAAACTGAAGAAGAACTGGAGATTATCAGCAGCATTGGTGTTGATAGTGTACAGGGATTTTTGTTTTCCAAACCTCGTTCGTTACAAAGCCTGCAAGATGGGGCGTTCGATCTACAACTTTTGCACCAGTACCGTAATAAGTTCGGTGCGAAAGGGGTGATCGCTGAGCTGGCGACTCCCGCGACACCGCATCTTGATCCCGGAGAGCCCATTTCCTTGGCGCACGAGTATCTTACGAAGGAGGATCTTAACATCTTGCCAGTGGTTGATGAGAAAGAGTGCGTTGGTTTTGTGGATCGTGAAGCAATGAACCTTCATTTAACCCCACACATGGGCACGGACACCGAAAGCATGAAAGAGGCCTCGCTGTGGAACAAACGCGTGAATCAAGTGATGGTAACCGCGTTTGAAGAGGTGCATTGGCAAACGCAGCTCAGCGCTTTGCCGAGTGTGATTAACCAGACCGAAGCGTTTCCCTGGATTTTGGTCGATGACCAAGGGCACTACAAAGGCTTGGTGGAAATGCATACAATACTCAAGTATTTAACCCAGCAAAACGTGTATCAATAGTTTGTTTCATCGCCGCCGAGCTATCGATTGCCGTTATTCAGCGCTTTCGGTATCATCCGGGCTCGGTTTACAGTCAAGTTTAACGCTCATGGTCCAGTTTCTACTCTCTTCATTTGCACCCATGTTGCTTGGTGCACAGTTGGTTCTCACTCTCGTGCTGGTAAAAGGCGACATTTGCCCGGGGCAGCGTGGTCGTATTCACAAAGTGTTGCCCGCTCTGGGGCTGATGTGGATGGCGGTTTCCTCGCTGGAAATCGCGGCGTTTTTAGTGGTGTTTGCCATTTTCTACTTTTATTCCAAAGTGCAGACAGGCAAAACGCGTCAAGAAGGGCCGCTTTGGGTACTGTATCTGGCTGACGGTTTAGCCCTCTCTTTTGTTGCTTTGCAAGCAGTAAAACAGTCTCATTGGAGCGCCGCGCTAGTCACGGTTCTCCTAACGGTATTACTGGGCGCTATTTTTACTCATCTGCTGTTGGTGATTGCTCGCTCACGTTTGCAGGCTTTTCATCGCATTTTGCCTTTTAGTGGCATTATCGCGGCGATGTTGACGGCGCTGGCGCTGCTGGCCGTGGCGTCAGGGTTTGGTGCTGAGCAATTAGAGCAAGTCACACCATTAATGCTGGCCAGCCTCGTACTGATGATCGTGGGGGTGGTTATGTGGTGTTGGCATATTTTCTCTGGCAAAGCCGCGCACAAGATTCAATTAGCCATTGCGTGGTTGATGCTGTTGGCATCGGCAAGTTGCATGCACATGCTGTTTAGTCTCCCTGCCTGATAGCGCGACAACATTTAGATCTTCTTCACTTTTTATCTACGGATTTGTGGCTACGCTTACTACTTGAGGTACTCAAAAAAGGAGCGTAGCCATGGATTTGAGCAATGTAGAGCGCTTAGACAGTATTATTCTGCTGGGGATCGTCAATGAAAAGTTGCGCCTAGAATGTGACAGTTTTGACGATCTGGTGAGCACGTATGAAATGGACGTTGAACAGGTGATCGGCAAGTTAGATGTGCTTGGTTATCAATACGATCCACTGACCAATCAGTTTAAATCATACTCACGCTGAGCATTTTTTAAGCCATCTTGATACCATCAAGGTGGCTTTTGCATTGCTGGCGTGCGGTGGCAAAAAACGCTTGCAGATAGCGCTTCTCTTTGTCGCTATTGCGCGTTGCGGCAAACAGGCGGCGCCACAAGCCCTTGCCCAGCGGGATGCTGGTAATGAGCCCTTGCCGGGAAAATTCGCTAATCGCCCAGTTTGGCAGCGCAGCCACTCCCAGACCCGCCGACACCATCTGCACCAACATCAATGTGTTATCCGCTTGCTTCCATTTCGCTGGCTCTACTCCAGCGGGAGCCAGAAAGTGTTTGACCACATCTAAGCGCTGCTTTTGGACCGGGTAAGTCAGCATGGTTTGATCAGCCAGATCGCTTGGTTCTAAGCGTGTTTTATTCGCCAATGGGTGACTGGTGGCGGTGATAAGTCGCATCTCAAAATCAAACAGAGGCTCATAATGGACTTCACCGCGCGGTTGAATGTCTGAAGTGATCACCAAATCCAATTCGCCCGCCATCAGCGCAGGTAAAGGTTCAAAACCAAAACCCGATGAGAAATCGAGAGTCACGCTCGGCCAAGTGAGTTGATACTCTTTCAGAGCGGGCATGAGCCATTGAAAACAGGAGTGGCACTCGATCGCCATATGTAAACGGCCATTCACATCCTCTTTTAAGCTAGCGAGCTCGTTTTCCGCTCGGGCAAGCTTGGGCAAAACCTCGTCGGCGACGCGTAGCAAAATTTCCCCTTCCGAGGTGAATTTCACCGGGCGTGTTTTACGCAAAAATAACTGCCCGCCGATCCTTGCCTCAAGATCTTTGATCTGATGGGAGAGAGCGGACTGAGTGAGGTGCAGCGCCGTTGCCGTCGCAGTGAGTGAGCCAGTATCGCGTAGCGATGTCAGGGTTTTTAGGTGTTTCAACTCGATCATGAATCCCTCTCATCTTCCTTGCTGTATGCATGAGTCTTTGTAACTTACCTGGATTTTTTGGAGCTGTAAACATCTAGACGTCTATTTGTTTTGTGCTGACGTTTGAGCGCATCATGAATTTTTTTAATAAACAAGTTGAATATTTGACGCTTGTTCCATGGTGGGATTGGCGAGATAGTTTAGCCATCTGGACATCCTGATGGGATGCAAAGCAAATTGTCGAACAAATATAAACTGTCCATCAAATACTAATAGACCAAGCATAGAAAAAGGAATAAGACCATGACGACCACAACGCACATCCTCGGCTACCCGCGTATCGGTGAAAAACGAGAACTCAAGTTTGCACAAGAAAAGTACTGGCGTGGAGAGATTGACCAAACCGAGTTGAAGAAAGTCGGCGCTCATTTACGCCAGCAGAACTGGCAAGTGCAAAAAGAGGCAGGGTTGAGCTACGCCACGGCGGGTGATTTTGCTTGGTATGACCATGTGCTGACCACCACGCTGCTGCTTGGTCATGTGCCGAAACGCCATCGTCATGGCTTTCCTGATCTCGATACCTTGTTTCGTGTTGGCCGCGGTCAGTCCCAGTCTGATTGCGGCTGTCATGGCGCAGCAGCATCGGACATGACCAAATGGTTTAATACTAACTATCACTATATCGTTCCGGAATTTAGCCGCGATGATACCTTTGAGGTGAGCTGGCCACAGCTGTTTGAAGAGGTCAGTGAAGCGGTTCAAGCGGGGCATAACGTTAAACCAGCGCTGCTTGGCCCTCTAAGCTACCTCTATTTGGGTAAAGAAGTGGAAGAAGGCTTTGACCGCCTGACGCTGCTTCCCCGTCTGCTCAGTGCTTATCAGGCGATTTTGGCCAAGCTGGCAAAACAAGGGGTGACATGGGTACAAATTGACGAGCCGATTCTGGCACTTGAGCTGGAAAAGCCGTGGCTAGATGCCTTCAAGTTGGCCTATCAAGTGATCCGTGGTGAGGTCAAAGTACTGCTGACGACTTATTTCGATGCCGTGACCGATTGCTTAGAGCGTGTTGTGGAACTTGACGTGGACGGTTTACATATCGACCTTGCAGCGGCACCAGAGCAACTGGATGAGGTGCTTGCGGTATTGCCTCCGCATTGGGTGCTGTCTGTCGGAGTGGTGAATGGCCGCAACGTGTGGCGCTCGGATCTTGCGGCGCAATATCAACGCTTGTTACCTGTGAAGGCACTGCTTGGTGAACGTTTGTGGGTCGCGAGTTCCTGTTCACTGCTGCACAGCCCGGTAGATTTAGATCTTGAATCAGCCCTTAGCGAAGAAGTACACAGCTGGTTTGCGTTTGCCAAGCAGAAAGTGTCGGAAGTGGTGCTGCTTGGCCGAGCCTTGGACGGGAACGAGGACGCGATTGCGCAATGTGCGGTGTATAGCCAACCGATTCAAGCGCGCAAGTCAGCAAGTCATGTTCATAAGCCGCAGGTACAAGCCCGTGTGAATGCGATTTCGCCCGCGTTTGCTAAGCGCAGTGCCCCTTATGTGCAGCGATCCGCGCATCAGGCAGAAGTGCTGAAACTGCCGCTGTTACCAACCACCACGATCGGTTCCTTCCCACAAACGGCAGAGATCCGGGTTCAGCGCAGTGCCTACCGCGCAGGCCAGTTGTCGCAGGCCGAGTACACCCAAGCGCTGAAAGAGCACATTGCCGACGCCGTGAAACGACAGGAAGCGTTGGATCTGGACGTGTTGGTGCATGGTGAAGCAGAACGCAACGACATGGTGGAATACTTTGCTGAAAACCTGGCAGGCTTTCAAACCACTCAGTTTGGCTGGGTACAAAGCTACGGCTCGCGCTGCGTGAAACCGGCCATCGTGGTCGCGGACATCGAACGTGAGCAACCCATTACGGTGGAGTGGTCCAAGTACGCGCAATCACTGACTTCAAAACAGATGAAAGGCATGTTGACGGGCCCAGTGACGATTCTGTGCTGGACCTTCCCACGTGAAGACATCAGCCGCAAAGCGATCGCCCAGCAACTGGCTTTGGCGCTTCGTGATGAGGTGTCGGATCTGCAAGATGCAGGCATCAACATCATTCAAATTGATGAGCCAGCGATTCGCGAAGGGTTGCCATTGAAGAAACGCGATCATCAGGCGTATCTAGATTGGGCGGTCGAAGCGTTTCGCATTGCAGCGGCCAGTGCCAAGCCAGAAACGCAGATTCATACCCACATGTGCTACAGCGAGTTCAACGAAATTATTGAATCGGTCGCAGCACTGGATGCTGATGTCATCACCATTGAAACCTCGCGTTCAAATATGGAACTGCTTAAAGCGTTTGAAGAGTTCAACTATCCCAATGAAATTGGCCCGGGTGTGTATGACATTCACTCACCGAACATTCCGACAGAGGAGTGGATTGTGGATTTGATTCAAAAAGCGGCGCAGAAAATTCCGGTCAAGCGTTTGTGGGTGAACCCAGATTGCGGTTTGAAAACGCGCAACTGGCCTGAGACCGAAGCGGCATTGGCGAATCTCGTTGCGGCGGCAAAAACATTACGCAAGTCGCTGACAGAAGCATAGAGCTAAAAAGAGCAGGGGATTGATTCAGTCAATCCCCTGTGAGTTTCACCTGGCGTGAGAAGCTACTTTGCCGCGCAGGTTTGCGCATTGACTAATTGGTCGGCGACCAATTGACCCCGAGAGTTGCGGATCTTGATGCGATACATCAGGCCCAAATCTAATTGGCTGCGAATTTCGTCGTTGCTACAGTAGCTATGGATGCTATTCGCCAGTACCTGCTCGGTTGGTTTGGCGCCCTGCGCATCGCTGTTGTAAATCATCATCATCTCAATCACGCTTTTGTTGGCTGAAATGCGCATGATTTTTAACGGACCATGTTCCAGTGGTAACCCTGCCGAGAGCATACCAGCACGATTGGAAGCCATCAGTTCCAATTGACGCTCTCTGTCGTCATTTGAAGAGCAGCCTGCTAACGCAGAGAAAGCGAGAGCAGCGCAGATAATTTGCTTAAACATTTAGAAGACTTTTTTGAATGGTTTGACTATGACTTTAGCATAAACGCCAGCTTCGATGTACGGATCAGCATCTGCCCAAGATTGTGCTTCTTGCAGTGAAGCAAATTCAGCGATGACGGTCGAGCCAGTAAATCCTGCTTCACCCGGGTTCTCAGAATCAATGGCTGGCATTGGACCTGCCGTAAGCAAGCGTCCTTCATTTTGAAGCTGTTGCAAACGAGCAAGATGTTGAGGGCGAACGCTCGAGCGCTTTTCTAATGAATTGTCTACATCCTGAGAAAAAATAACGTACCACATGGTTGATTCCTTCCGTATTTCAAGGTGAATTTGCGCTTAATCTACCGCAGTTTGCTTGGTCCAGACAGAGAAATTCGACGTTTTGTGAAACGGTGCGACAATTCTACCTTCTTAACGTACGGGTCGCGGTTTGCCTTCGCCGTCAATTGCGACGTAGTTGAAGGTGGCATTACACACCATGAAGCGATCTTCCACACCGTGGGCGCGGATAGGTTTGACCCACAATTCGAGATCAATCGACATTGAAGTGCGACCAATTTTGGTGCACTCGCCATAGCAGCACACCACGTCTCCTACTTTGACTGGCTTTTTGAAGATGATATCGGAGACCGATACAGTAACGATTCGCCCAGAAGAGATCTCTTTGGCGAGAATGCCACCCGCAAGATCGAGTTGTGACATGATCCAGCCACCAAAAATATCACCGTTGGCATTGGTATCAGCCGGCATTGCAAGGGTTCTTAGCAGTAGTTGACCCTTTGGAGAGTTGTATTCCTGACTCATTTTGACATCCGCAACAAACAAAACAGCGACCAAGTGGGTCGCTGTAAGAATAAGTGGCGATTATAGCAAATAATCTGGATTATTCATCGCTTGTGATGTCCGATGACTGGTTTTTATCCTCTTTTGGCATCTGCTTGTAGATGTATATACCAGTCAAAACCGTGAATCCCAATGTGGCGGCCAGCAGACCAAACACTTTAAAGTTCACCCAAGCATCCAGTGGTAGCTCGTAAGCAACGTAAACGTTGAGGCCGGCACAGAAGGAGAAGAAGGCAACCCATGCCCAGTTGATGTTGCTCCACACGCGATCCGGTAGCGTGAGTTCTTTGCCGAGCATGCCTTTGATCGCCGATTTACCCATAGCGTGGCTAACCGCTAAGCCAATGGCAAACACAACGTAAACAATCGTCACTTTCCATTTTATGAAGTTGTCGTCGTGCAAAAAGATGGTCATGCCGCCAAAGACGGCCACCATAAGAAAAGTGATCAACTGCATCTTTTCTACTTTCTTGTATAGCACGTAAGTAACAACCACTTGCACCGCAGTTGCGGCAATCAGAGCCCCAGTCGCGGTATAGATGTCGTACATCTTATAAAGAGCAAAAAAGATAATCAGTGGAATAAAATCAAGAATTTGCTTCATGAGGCAAAGAATTTCCTATTTATTGAATTGTCCACAGTCTATCTAAAACTGACCCAATGTGAAGAGGTCGAGACAAATGGATACAAAATTGGTTAGGCAAACAGCGTATCGGCGGCTTGCGAGTATCAAAGGGAATGTGCTGTGGTCGCTTAGTTGTAGTAAGCCCCCGATTGATATTCGCTGATGACTTGTTTCATATCGGCTAAGTAGCCTTCACTACGCAAGTTATCGACGGTGTCACGCAGCTCTTCATCGGTCATGGCAAAACAGGTGGATTTGCCCGTGGTAAGGTTGAGGTAGTGGTGGTATTCATCCTCGCTGAAGTGGCCGAAGCGGTCTAAAAGCAGAGCTTTAAAACCATGATGAATCAAACCGTAGTAAGTGCGTCTGTGTAAGCTCATGACAAAAATCCTCATGTTCGCTTCAAGAGGTCAAAATGTAAAACCATTGACACTTCTCTGAGTGAGAAATTTCTTGCAATAGTAGTGCCATGAATGAAACACACTGATCCATAAAGAGATGCAGGGGAAAAACAAAAAGGAGTGACAAAAATATCACTCCTTTTCTCTGCATATTTGCAATTTGAGATCGTTTTGCGGTGCGCGAATTACGCTTCTTGCTTCTGCATTTCCGCTTCGCTGGCTTCTTCTTCGATCAGCGCATCAACGATAACGGCACAGGCAGCATCGCCAGTAATGTTAAGTGCGGTGCGGATCATATCGAAGATACGGTCAAGAGCGAACAAAAGTGGCAGACCTTCGATTGGAATGCCAGCCGCCAGCAAAACTGCCACGACAAGGAAAGATGGACCAGGAACGCCCGCTTGACCAACTGCGCCTAGGGTCGCAGTAATGATGATCGCAATGTATGCGCCCATGCCAAGATCGATGTTAAACAGCTGTGCAAAGAAGATAGCGACCAAACCGTAGTAAATCGCATTACCAGACATGTTGATAGTTGCACCCAGCGGCAAAACGAATGAGGCGGTTGAGTTACGCACGCCAAGTTCTTTTTCTACTGTGTCCATGGTGACAGGCAGTGTTGCCATGGAAGATGCGGTAGACAGTGCCACGGCTTGCGGCTTTTTCATCGCTAGAATGAACTTCTTCGCCGAGGTTTTGGTGAACAGTTGGATCATCAGTGGGTAGGCGACGAAGCCGAAGATCAGGATAGCAGCAACGTAGACCACGAACAGTTTGAACACCACCATAAGTGCGCCAAAGCCGAATGTGCCGACCGCTTCCGCCATCAGACCAAACACGCCGATAGGAGCAATGATCATCACTTTGTTGATCATCCACACCATAGCGTCAACGATGCAGTTTACGCCGTTGATGATAGGCTCACGTTTTGCTTGAGGCTGCTTAGCGATTGCAATGCCAAAGAACATGCAAAAGACAAGGATCTGTAGAATGTTGGCTTCGTTCAGTGATTGGAAAACGTTGGTTGGGATCATACCTGTAACGGTTGCCCAGAAAGTAGGGAGTTCACCTTTAGAAGCGTATTCGGCTGAGAACATGCTCTCGATGCCTGAAACGTCGATACCCGCGCCTGGTTGGAAAACTTCGCCCATCACTAACGCCAGCGCAACGGCAAGTGCAGAAGTGATACCAAAGTAGCTTAAGGTCACCAAGCCCACTTTTCCTGCGGACTGGCTGTTACCAAGACCAGCGGCGCCAGAAATCAGAGCAACCGCCACTAGAGGGATAACCAGCATCTTGATCAAGTTGATAAAAATAGCACCCAATGGAGCAAAAGCTGACGCGCTGTCACCCATGAAGGCACCAACGGCAGTACCTGCAATCATGGCGATGACAACTTGTACGCCAATGTTGTTTAGCAAACTCTTTTCTTTTAACACTTCCATAACCTCTGTGCTAACAAAATTTAAAATTCCAGTGTTACCATCTGAACAAAAACTGTTCTTTGGATAAATATTTCGAGAAGCTTTTTACACGTTAATTTCACATTTATCAAGATGAGTCATTTTTAAATGTTGCGTTTAACGACAACTTTATTGATTAGTGACAACTTTTTGACCAATAGCAAACGTTTGCTATTGGCTGTTTCTATAAAACGGCGGGATTTTATTGAGGATTTACTGTTTATTGCGCAATGGGAGTGGCGGTGGTGAATGTTAACAAAAAGATCGATTCCCTACTGAAAATAAGAAATCGATCCCATAGAGGTCGGCGTGTCTAACACGTCATTTTTGCGTTGCAGATTTCATTGTTGAAACAAAATTGCTGAGGTTATTTAACATTTTGTCGGGGTTTGACACGTCAGCCTCAATGATTTTGACCACAGCCGAGCCGGAAATCGCCCCCGCTGCGCCAGCATCAATCGCTTGTTTGACTTGCGCGGGCTCAGAAATGCCGAATCCGAGTAGGGCTGGTGGCGCGTTGAACTGGGTGAGTTTCGCCAGCATATCATCAACAGGCATATTTGCTTTGGTTTCCGCACCGGTAACACCTGCACGTGAGAGCAAGTAGGTATAACCGCCGCCCAATTTCGCAACCTCTTTAAGCGTCTCATCACTGGCCGTTGGTGGTGCGATGAAAATCGGATGCACACCAAATTTTTTCGCGGCGGCGACGAACTCGGCGCTTTCGTTGGTGGGAACATCGGCGATCAGCACAGAATCAATTCCCGCCTTGGCACAGCGTTGATAGAAATCTTCAATCCCTCGCGAGTACACCAGATTGGCGTACATCAGCAGCCCAATCGGCAACTGCGGATACTGGGCGCGGATTTGGCCAATCAGTTCGAAGCAGATGTCCGGCGTCGCGCCCGAGTCCAATGCACGGATATTCGCCCCTTGAATGGTTGGGCCGTCGGCCAATGGGTCGGAAAAAGGAATGCCGAGTTCCAAAGCGTCAGCACCTGCTTCGACCAAGGCCTGCATGATGCGCAGTGACTGCTCAGGATTGGGATCGCAAACCGTTACGAACGGAACAAATGCGCCTTGTTGTTTCTCTGCCAGACGCTCGAACATGGCTTGATAACGGTCCATCAGATTGCTCCTTTTTCTTCTAAAATAGCATGTACAGTAAAGATGTCTTTATCGCCGCGACCCGACAGGTTCACTACCAGCAGTTGCTCCTTGTCAGGATTGTTGCGTGCCATTTTCAGGGCATGAGCGAGTGCATGCGAAGATTCGAGTGCGGGAATGATCCCTTCGCTGCGAGCCAACTCTTGGAACGCATCGAGTGCTTCATCGTCGGTAATGCTGTCGTACTCCGCGCGGCCAATGGCATTGAGATGCGCATGCTGAGGGCCGACAGAAGGGAAATCTAGGCCGGCAGAAACAGAGTAAGACTCCTCCACTTGGCCGTTTTCGTCTTGCATGAGTGGTGCTTTCATGCCAAAGAAGATCCCGGTTTTGCCGTGTTTGAGCGGCGCGCCGTGTTGGTCAGTATCAATCCCTTTGCCCGCAGGCTCAACACCAATCAAACGTACCGACTCTTCTTCGATAAAATCAGCAAACATGCCGATGGCGTTGGAGCCGCCGCCCACACAGGCAATCACCGCATCAGGCAAGCGACCTTCCCGCGCTAGGATCTGGTTTTTGGTCTCTTCGCCAATCATACGCTGAAACTCACGCACTATGGTTGGAAATGGGTGAGGGCCCGCTGCTGTGCCGAGAAGGTAATGCGCGGTTTCATAGCTGCCGGACCAGTCGCGTAGCGCCTCGTTACAGGCGTCTTTTAATGTGGCGGATCCAGAGTGCACTGGAATGACTTTGGCTCCCATCAATTTCATTCGAAACACGTTCGGGCTTTGGCGCTCCACATCTTTTGCACCCATGTAAACGCGGCATTTCAGGCCAAGCAGTGCACAAGCTAATGCCGTTGCCACACCGTGTTGCCCTGCGCCAGTTTCTGCGATGATTTCGTGTTTGCCCATGCGCTTGGCAAGCAGCGCTTGGCCGAGCACTTGGTTGGTTTTGTGCGCGCCGCCATGCAGTAGATCTTCGCGCTTGAGATAGAGTTTGGTCTTGGTGCCTTTGGTAAGGTTACGCGTTAAGGTAAGCGCGGTCGGGCGGCCCGCATACTCTTGCAGCAAGCCCATAAACTCACTGCGAAACGCGTCATCTTCTTGCGCATCAATGAAAGCCTGTTCAAGCTGCTCCAAAGCTGGGACCAGAATTTGCGGAACGTACTGACCGCCGTATTCGCCAAAGTAGGCATTCAGTTTTGCCATGGTGTTCATCCTTCTCGTCAATTTTTAGTAGTTGCGGATCGCAGCAAACGCTTGTTGCAACTTCTGTGTATCTTTTTTACCCGGTGCGCTTTCGACACCGGAGTTGAAATCCAATCCTAGGCAACCGAGTGAAGCCGCTTGCTTTGCATTATCTGCGTTCAAGCCACCCGCGAGCATCACCTTGCTCGGGTCGCCAATCAAAGTCCAGTCAAACGCTTGGCCTGTGCCACCGCTTTGGTTGCCGACTTGGGCATCGAAAAGATGTCTGTCGATATGTTGGGTGAGGCGCTGTGGAGTGTGTTCGGTCACGCCGTAGGCTTTCCAAATCGCGATATGTTCGGCGAGCAGGCTACGCAACTGCGTCACATAGTGTTGATCTTCTTCGCCATGCAGCTGCACTGCGGCAAGGCCGAGTGAGCTGGCGGTTTGCGCCACAAATTCAAGCGATTGATTTTGGAAAACGCCGACGTAACGTAGTGGCGCGCCACTCATGACCAAGCGTGCGCTGTCGATATCCACCACACGTTTTGATTGCTCAGCGAAAATCAGCCCGCCAAAAACAGCCCCCGCATGGTACGCTTTGGCTGCGTCGTCTGGCTGAGTCAGCCCGCACACTTTATTCTCACCTAACGTCACTTTGCGCACCGCCAGTTCAAGATTTTCCTCGGCCATTAGAGAGCTGCCAATTAAGAAACCATCGGCAAACTGAGCCAGATCGCGCACTTGCTGGTGGGTGTAGATCCCCGATTCAGAGATGACAACCGCATTGGGCGCCAGTTTGCGCAGGGTAGGTGCGAGTAATTTGGTGCGATTCAGATCAGTGGTCAAATCACGCAGGTTACGGTTGTTGATGCCTATGACTTTTGCCCCTAAGTTGACCGCGCGGGCTAACTCTTCCTCATTGCTGATTTCGGTCAGCACGCCCATATTGAGTTGGTGGGCAACGTTTGCCAGCGTTTGGTACTGCTCATCATCCAAAACGGACAACATCAGCAAAATTGCATCCGCTTGGTAGTGTCTTGCCAGCATGACCTGATATGGGTCGAGCATAAAATCTTTACACAGTACGGGCTGTTTCACTTGCTTGCGTACTTGCGGCAGGAAGTCAAAACTCCCTTGGAAATATTTCTCATCGGTTAGGACGGAAATGGCGTCTGCATGTCGGTTATACACCGAGGCGATGTAATCCAAATCAAACTCTTGACGAATAAGCCCTTTCGATGGAGATGCTTTTTTGCACTCAGTGATGAACACTGTTTTGCCGGTGGACAGTGCTTGATAAAAGCTGCGATCGGAAGGGATGAGATCCGCTTCGAAGGTATTTAAAGGTTGCTGCTGTTTACGTAAAGCAACCCATTGATATTTATCGCGTACAATCTTTGCCAGCACTTCGGCCATTTGCGCTTCTTGCACCGATACGTGCTCGGACAGTTTTTCGCTCATCTCTTTTTCCTTTCAGGCGTGTGCCGCGAGTTGTTCAACCAGTTGGTAGGCTTTTCCTGAGTTCATCACTTCAATCGCTTGCTGAGTGTTAGCTTTGAGATCTTCATGACCAAACAGACGCATCAGCAGTGCGACGTTAACCGCGACAGCACCAAGTTGCGCTTCGCTCCCTTTGCCTGTCAAGAGGTGCGTAATGATGGCGCGGTTTTCTTGCGGATCGCCGCCCTTAATCGCCTCTAGTGGGTGTGTTTGCAAGCCAAAATCGGCGGGCGTGAGGGTGTATTCATGGATTTTGCCATCTTTGATTTCCGCAACCGTGGTTTCGCCGTGGATCGCCACTTCATCCAGCCCGCTGCCATGTACCACCGCCGCGCGCTTCATGCCCATTTTCAACATGGTTTGTGCAATCGGCTTGACCAGCTCTTGGCTGTACACGCCCATCAGTTCGATGTTGGGCCGCGCCGGATTAATCAGTGGGCCGAGGATATTGAAAATCGTACGGGTTTTCATGGTTTGGCGCACAGGCATCGCATGGCGGACACCGCTGTGATACTGCGGCGCGAACAAAAAGGCGACGCCAATCTCATCCATCGCTCGGCGGGTATCTTCGGCGCTCATCGCCAAATTGATGCCAAAGGAGTCAAGCAGATCGGAAGATCCCGATTTGCTCGACACACTGCGATTGCCGTGTTTGGCAATTTTCAGCCCGCACGCCGCCGCCACAAATGCCGCTGTGGTGGAGATGTTGATGGTGTTGTGCCCATCGCCACCGGTACCGACGATATCAGCAAAGTCGTAATCTGGACGAGGGAAAGGGTTAGCGTTGGCCAATAAGGCTTTGGCGGCGCCAGCGATCTCATCTGGCGTTTCGCCTTTGATTTTCAATGCGGTGAGCGCTGATGCCATCAAAATCGGGTCCAACTCACCGCGAATGATAGTATCAAACAGCTGCTGACTCTCTTGCTCACTCAGCGACTGCTGCTGATAAAGTTTGTTGATGATAGTTTGCATAATGTCTCTCCCTGTCCTTACGCTAGCGCCCAGTCAATGGCATTGGCGAGCAGTGTCGCGCCGTAAGTGGTCATGATCGATTCTGGGTGAAATTGAAAGCCGCACACCTTGTCTTGCTCATTCACTACCGACATGACCAAGCCGTCCACTTCCGCAGTGACGGTTAAGCTCTCGGGCACTTGTGTGGCGACTAAAGAGTGGTAGCGAGCAATCGCGAGAGGCGAAGGCAAAGTAGAATAAATCGCGTGACCTTGGTGCGCCATCATCGACACTTTGCCGTGAATGATCTCACCCGCACCAGCAACGGTACCGCCATACGCCTCTACGATGGCCTGATGACCAAGACAGATGCCAATCACCGGCACTTTGCCTTTCACGCGTTGAATCAGCTCCGGCATCGAGCCCGCTTCTGACGGAGCGCCCGGGCCCGGTGAGAGAAGTACCACAGGTTGTTCGAGCTTGGCGATGGCTTGCTCAATCACCTTCGCAGGGATGTGGTTGCGGTAAATGGTTACCTTATGGCCAAGTGAGCGGAATTGATCCACTAGGTTGTAGGTGAACGAATCGAAGTTGTCGATAAATACGATGTCAGCCATG
This sequence comes from Vibrio sp. S234-5, assembly GCF_000960595.1. Lineage (NCBI taxonomy): Bacteria > Pseudomonadati > Pseudomonadota > Gammaproteobacteria > Vibrionales > Vibrionaceae > Vibrio > Vibrio sp. S234-5. Next base: position 50,137 of record NZ_JZAM01000060.1, on the reverse strand, counting down.
TCCGTTACTCCTTATGTGCTTTCTGGATGGCAGAAATAACGGCCTGCGCCTTGCCGCGCGTCTCATCGGCTTCGGCTTGTGGGTCGGAGTCAAATACCACACCCGCGCCCGCTTGCACTTGAGCGATGCCATTTTCGACGTAAGCTGAGCGGATCACGATGCAGGTGTCCAAGGTGCCTTCACCCGTTAGGTAACCGACCGCACCGCCGTAACTGCCACGACGAGCGCCTTCAACATCGCGGATAAGCTGCATCGCGCGAATTTTTGGCGCGCCAGTCAGAGTACCCATATTCATGCAAGCTTGGTAGGCGTGCAGCGCATCCAGATCTGCGCGAAGTTGTCCTACTACACGTGAGACCAAATGCATTACATGGCTGTAGCGGTCGACTTTGAGCAAATCGGCAACATGGCGAGTGCCCGCTTGCGAGATTCGTGCGACGTCATTGCGCGCAAGATCCACCAGCATCATATGCTCGGCGTTCTCTTTTTTATCGGAGCGCAATTCCAGCTCGATACGGCTGTCGAGATCAAAATCAACCTCACCATTTGCTCGTTTGCCGCGACGGCGGGTCCCCGCAATCGGATAGATTTCCACTTGGTTGGTGTCTGTTTCGTATTTCAGCGCGCTTTCTGGTGACGCGCCAAATAAGGTAAACAGCTCATCTTGCATGTAGAACATGTAAGGGCTTGGATTGCTCAGCTTCAACTCTTTATACGCCGCCAGCGGTGAAGGGCAGGGAAGAGTAAAGCGGCGTGATGGCACCACTTGGAAGATGTCGCCTTTGACCACGTACTGTTTGAGATCGCGGACGATTTGGCAAAAAGCCTCATCGCTGACACTCGGAGTGGCATCCACTTGCGAAAGTTTCACCGCTTGAGGCAGAGTTTTTGGGGCGGCGCAGAGTGTACTGATTTGTTCAATGCGTGTTTCGAGTACGGATTTTTGCTCTGTGTTGGCAAAGAGTGTTGCTTGCAGATGACAGCTTTCCGTTTGGTGATCGACCACCAGCAGTGTCTCTGCGACATAAAAAACGTAGTCTGGGCATCTGTTCGTGGCGCAGGCGTTACCCAAAGGTTCAAAACTGGCCACCAGATCATAAGCAAACAGACCGCCCATAAACAGCACATGTTTGTCATGACTACTTAAATCAAAGCTGTGCTGAATTAAACGCAGCGCGTCAAAGCTAGATGCTTCGCGCAGACGGGAATCTTCGTCTAAGGTATTGTCGGAGTCGCTGAAGGTTAACGTCAGTGTTTGTCCGTCGAATTGGTGCTTGATCTCAGGTTGGATATTACGCAGTAAATGCGCTAGCAGATGACGACCGTTATCCGTGAGCGCGTTGCAGGTCACCGTTTGCCCGTAGCAGACAATACGCAAGGCGGAATCGACAATTAGCAGGCTCTTGAGATCCCGCTTCGAATCAATCTCGGCGGATTCGAGCAACAAGCTGTCCGTCTTGCTTTCGCATAAGGTGTGGAACAGACGGGTTGGGTCTTGTGTGTATGGGACCGATGCCGTAATCACATCTAACTTGCCCAAGGTTTTGATCTTAATGGCCTTGTTCACAAGACCTCCTTATTATTTCAAATCTGTTCTAGCTTCCTGTTGTACATACTCGCACAAAGCAAACGTTCACCCAACGCACAATTTCGTCAATCTGGTGGATATTTAATCGGTTGAACGTGAGTTATACAACAAAACAAAAAGCCCGCTGTTTAGGCGGGCTTCGTATCATGAGTGTCCTCAATTAAAAGTACACGTTTGCCCACCAAGAACTTGTCCAGATGCGCCACCAAGCCAACTCAGCTGCATTCGATTTCTCGTCATGCAGAGCAAGTTTCGCTTTTTGCTTTTGGTTAAGTTCTTGTAACATAGTCGGCCTTACAGTCAGGTACTTTGTATTTGTGTACTAGTTAACTAGTGCAAGGGTAAAAAGTCAACCCCCAAGAAGCAAATATATGAGAATAGATTTACACAGCCATACCACCGCCTCTGATGGCAGGCTCACGCCAGCGCAGTTGATTGATCGCGCAATCAGCTTTGAGCTGGATGTTTTAGCTGTTACCGATCATGATACCGTGGAAGCGCTGGAGGAGATTCACCGTTATGTGGCGCAGAATCAATTGCCGCTCTCCATCATTAACGGCATCGAAATTTCGACTGTGTGGCAAAACAAAGATATCCATATTGTTGGTTTGAATATCGATCCTCAAAATGCTCAACTAAGCCAACTGATCGCTCAGCAACAGGCGTATCGAGTCGCTCGCTCTGAAATGATCGCGCAGCGCCTTGCTAAAGCAACGCGAGAAGGAGTGCTTGAAGAGGTCAGAGCGATTGCCGATGGTGCGCCAGTGACTCGCGCCCATTTTGCCAAATGGTTGGTGGATAACGGTTTTGCAAAAAATATGCAGCAGGTGTTTAAAAAATACCTGACGCGCAACAATCCCGGTTACGTGCCGCCGAATTGGTGTTCAATGGCTGATGCCGTCGGCGCGATCCATGCCGCGGGGGGCTTGGCCGTGCTGGCTCATCCGGGGCGTTATGATCTGACGGCCAAGTGGCTAAAACGGTTGTTGCAAGCGTTTGTCGAGGCCGGTGGCGATGCCATGGAGGTTGCCCAGCCACAACAATCGCAACAAGAAAGACGCACGTTGGCGGATTATGCTATACAATACAAACTATTAGCTTCCCAAGGCAGTGATTTTCACTATCCCTCCCCGTGGATGGAATTGGGAAGAAACCTCTGGTTGCCCTCCGGCGTAGAACCAGTTTGGAAAGATTGGGGTTTAGAGTCCGCTCCTTTGGAGCAAGCACAAACATCCACACTCCAGTCTTATAGAGCCGAGAGGCTCGATAATGAGGAATTACAATGAGCCAGTTTTTTTACGTTCATCCAGAAAACCCCCAGGCTCGCTTGATCAATCAAGCCGTAGCAATCATTCGTAATGGTGGTGTGGTGGTTTACCCGACCGATTCCGGTTATGCACTTGGTTGTCAACTGGAAAACAAACAAGCACTAGAGCGAATTTGTCAGATCCGCCGACTGGATGAAAAACACAACTTCACCCTGTTATGCCGTGATTTGTCGGAGTTGTCGCTGTACGCTCGTGTTGATAACACCGCATTTCGTTTGCTAAAGAACAACACGCCGGGCGCGTACACTTTTATCTTCAAAGGAACAAAAGAAGTGCCTCGTCGTTTGATGAACGCCAAGCGTAAAACCATCGGCATTCGTGTGCCAGATAACCGCATTGCACTCGATCTTTTGGAAGCGATGGGTGAGCCGTTGATGTCAACTTCCTTGATTTTGCCGGGTAATAACTATACCGAGTCGGACCCCGATGAGATCCGTGACAAACTCGAGCATGCGGTGGATGTGATTCTCAACGGTGGTTATCTGGGCGAGCAGCCAACCACGGTGATTGACTTTAGCGAAGGTGAGGCGGTTATTGCTCGTCTTGGCGCGGGTGACCCAGCCCCATTTGAGTAAGCCGACACGAGAAAAATCTGTTTAAGATAAAGGAGCCAAGTGCTCCTTTTTTATTAATATTCATCAAGTTGTTATTATAAAGTTAACTGTCACCATCGACAGTGCTACTGGGTGATTTTTAGCGAGAATTTTTCCATGATTCGCCCGATGACGAAGTGCGGAGAGCTTACATTGCGGATTTATTTCCCGTATAATTGCCGCCCCCGATTCCGAGCTTCGGGTAGATAACTAAGTCTGGTCTATGCTTGGTAAGACTACGACGTCTGAGAAGACGACACATAGGTAGATAAATGAACGAAAAATTACAGAAAGTTTTAGCGCGAGCCGGTCACGGTTCACGTCGCGAATTGGAAGCATTAATCAAATCAGGACGTGTAAGTGTAAACGGTGTTGTTGCGAAACTGGGTGAGCGACTGGAAGACGAAAATGCGGTTGTGCGCATCGATGGTCATGTTGTGTCGGTTAAGGCACAAGAGGAAGTGATCTGTCGAGTGCTGGCGTATTACAAGCCGGAAGGTGAACTCTGTACCCGCCACGACCCAGAAGGTCGTCGTACTGTATTTGATCGTCTACCTAAGATCCGAGGTTCACGTTGGATTTCTGTTGGTCGATTGGACGCGAACACATCCGGTCTGCTGTTGTTCACCACCGACGGTGAACTGGCAAACCGTTTGATGCACCCAAGCCGTCAAGTTGAGCGTGAATACCTAGTTCGAGTGTTTGGTGAAGTGAACGAGCACAAAGTACGCAACTTAGTTAATGGTGTACAACTAGAAGATGGCCTCGCTCGCTTTGAAGACGTTGTCTATACGGGCGGTGAGGGGATGAACCACACCTTCTATGTGGTGATTAACGAAGGTCGTAATCGTGAAGTTCGTCGTTTGTGGGAATCACAAGATTGTACGGTAAGCCGTCTGAAACGCGTGCGCTACGGTGACATCTATCTGGATAAGAAATTGCCTCGCGGTGGTTGGATGGAGCTGGAACTGAAAGACGTCAACTACCTGCGCGAACTGGTTGAACTGCGCCCAGAAAAAGAGACGATGATTGAACTGAACAGCTCATCGCGTAAACGTGACCGTGCCCGCAGCCAAAAAATCCGTCGTGCGGTGAAGCGTCATGAAGAGCGAGTGAGTACGCCAAAAGGTCGCAGCAATAATCCGTCACGTCGCAAGCCCGCGACTAACAAAACAAGTACTGCAAACACGCCAAACGCACGTCCATCTCGCAGCAATACTCAGCGCTAAGTGCTTAAAAGTGATAGCAAAATAGATAGTAAAAAGGCTTGCCAGTGGCAAGCCTTTTTTATCGCGGTTAATCGCGTTTCCACCGAATGTGGCAGAATTTCTGATCGGGATCTCGGCTAATCAGCATTCTGGCGAACACATCGTCCAAGACATCGTTCTCTTCGTTGACTAAACCGATAAGCACTTCTGCGTAGATTTCGTCATCGACATCAAAGCCAACGTGGGAAGGCCAATCGCTCGCGACATCAACCAGCTCAGCCGCACCACGATCATCGAATTGCGCGGTGAACAAGATCACGTCAGCAGGCTCCAAGTTATCTGCAGCCATCTCTAGAAAGATATCGTACGCGGCATCAATCGCATCGTCGTAAGAAATCAGATCCGTCATGCTTACGCTCGGCTCATGTATTTGCGTTCTGCGGTGTTGATGATCACACGATCACCCGTCGCAATGTACTCTGGCACCTGTACAATAAGGCCAGTACTAAGACGAGCAGGTTTGGTACGAGCAGAGGCAGAAGCGCCCTTGATCGATGGGTCGGTCTCTTCAATAACCAACTCAACAGAAGAAGGCAGCTCTATGCCTACCGCGTCGCCGTTGACGAGGATTACGTGGATGCCTTGAGTTTCTTCGTTGATGAACAGCAGATCGTCTTCAATGTCAGCGTGTTTGAACACATACTGAGAGTAGTCGACGTTGTCCATGAAGATGTAGTCATCGCCATCGATGTAAGAGAAAGAAACCGCGTGTTTGTTCATTTCAACGGTTTCTACCACGTCGTCTGACTTGTAACGCTCTTCTACGCGAGCACCAGTTGTTAGGTCTGTACAACGCATTTTATAGATTTTTGAACCGCCACGGCCACCAGGGGTTGTCACTTCAATATCTTTAACTAGAAGAGTCTTACCGTTAGATTCGATTGCAAAACCTTTCTTAATTTCACTTGCCTTTGGCATATCTGTTCCTATTGCGTTTTTTAAGAGTTACTCAAAATCGCTGAATTATATACTCAACTCCTGCTAACTTGCGAGTACCAAGAAAAATTACTTCATCACACGGTTTTCGCTCTTAATCGCGCTTAGCTTTGGCGACGTTGTATTGCGCTTGATTCCGTGGGCTAACTGGGCGAAGATTGCCTAAACATCATAATTATCAAGAATCTAAACTGGTTATGACCTTACCTGTAATCGATCCAAAAACACCTTTTCAACCTGAATTTCAACCAGTTATCAATGATGTATTGATGTGTCTCAAAGGTGGTCTCGGAGAAAATCTGCACAGTGTTTATGTTTACGGCAGTGTGGCACGCAAAACAGCCATCGCAGGTTTGTCTAACTTGGATCTTGTGGTAGTGACTCACCGCCCATTTACGGCAAGTCGTGCCACGGTTCTCAATACCCTAAAATGGCGTGTGCAAAAGGGCTTTCCTCAAGTGATCGGCGTGGCGGTAAAAACTGCCGAGGTGAAAGACATTGCGTCACTTGATAGCCTGTTCACTTGGGGGTTTATGCTTAAACACTGCTGTGTCTGCGTTTATGGCAATGATTTAGCGGAGTGTTTTGGCGAGTATGTTCCGAGTTGGGAAATTGCCAAGCACTGGAACATGGACGTGGAAGATTGGCTGGCGGTCTATCGCAATAAAATTGTCCGTGCCAATACGTCTGAATTGCTGGTGATAAATCAGAAAATCATCGCCAAGAAGCTGCTGCGAGCCAGTTATTCGTTGATCATGCATAAAGACCAACAATGGTTTGATGATCCGATCGAGTGTGGAAAACACTTTGTGCAATATCATCCAGAAAAATCGGTTGAGATCCGTCGTCTGACGATTTTGCTGTCTGGCAAACTCATAGAAAAGCGTTCGGTGATTGGTTTGTTAGACAGTTTTGGCGATTGGCTTGTGAAGCACTATCAGAAAACTGAATTTAAAATCGGCTAATTGATCGCATTGTCACTAGAGTCGATACCGAATCATCCTGCTTGTGCTAACTTTAATTGGTAAAAGACAATTTTCAGGTGAGCATATGGATAAGCAAGCGGCTGCGCCATTGTATTGGCTCGGATCTGGTTTGAAAAAACGGCTTAAGTCGCTCTCACTATCCTTATTGGCGGTTAGAGAGGGAATGATTTGGCTGATCCCATGCCTGATGCTTTCTGCGTTTGCGCTTTTTTTTGCCAGCATTGGTGAGTTTTTCAGTGGAGGGAGGAGCTGGTGGATAGCCACCCTTTACGACATTCATAACGCTATCGCGACTTTTTTCCCCTACTTGATGACCGCGGCAATTTCTTACGTATTGGCGATGCAATGGAAACTTGCTCGTCCACCTATGGCGTTGTTATCCATGTTGTTTCTTTTGATTGTCAGCCAAATTGTGCCCGAAGAGCGCACGATGCAAATGTTTCATATCGTCATTGCCATTATTACTCCACTTTATGCTGTGCCGATCTTAGCCCGTTTGCAACATGTGCCACAATTGCGCATTACCTCTTCTGAAAGTGGCGGCAAGTTGGTCAAAGAGTCATTGAATTTGGTGTTTCCAGCCTTACTCACGGCCGCAATTGTGCTCACAATCAACTACCTGCTCTTTAGCTTGCTGAGCCTGACTGTCGCTTTTCAGCAGATCGGCCTAGATTACGCCAATGAACCGTATCAATTTGGTATGCTGTTCAGTGCGCTCAACTCAGGGCTGTGGTTTTTAGGGATCCATGGCTATTACTCTTTGCTACCGATGGTGGACCTGCTTCAGCAAGCCAGCCAACTCAACTATTCCACCTTTGTGGCTGGTGGGGAAGGCCAATACATGATGAACCTGTCTCTGATGGGGACGTTCGTTTTTATTGGTGGCAGTGGAGCGACACTCTCGCTGGTGGTGGCACTGTTACTGTTTTCTAAGCAAAAAAGTCACCGATTGATCGCCTTGGCATCGATCCCAATAGGGCTCATTAATGTCAATGAAATCTTGCTCTTTGGTCTGCCAATTATCTTGAACCCTAGGCTGTTTTTGCCCTTTTTGATCACGCCAGTGGTGAATGTGGTTGTTAGCATGCTTGCGGTGGAAAGTGGTTTTATTGCCGTTCCGAGTGCAAGTGTCCCTTTTAATGCCCCTATTCTTGTCAATGCGTGGTTAGCCACATCGGGAGATCTCAATGGGATTCTACTGCAACTGTTGAATATTCTGCTTGGTGTAGCGATTTATTACCCAGCAGTGCGAAGTCTGAATCGCTTGTATAGTAATCAGGCGATCAAAATTCATTTCCTCGATACGGTGTATGTACGCCGCCAAGAAGAAGCGGAAACGCTTAAAGAGGATCCCATTGCCACCGCCAATGACAGAGCGCGTCGTGACCGAGAAATCGAGAAAAAATTGGAACACATTGGCAGTAAAGAATTTTGCGTAGAGTACCAACCGCAAGTGTCGGCAGAAAATGGTCGCGTGGTTGGTTGTGAAGCCCTAATTCGAGCAACAGAGCCCGATGGCACATTGATTTATCCTGGTGCTTTTCTTCCTTGGCTCGAGGTGGCGGGGTTAATGAAAGAGGTGGATTTATGGGTGCTAAAAAAGGTGGTTTCCGATGTTCAGCAGTGGAATCGCAGTGAAATATACATCCCAGTCAGCATTAATATTACCCCTGATTTTTTGGTTGATCAGGAGTACATGGAAAAGTTGGAGTACATCATTGCGCCTGTGGCGTCACAAGTCCATATCGAGATCACAGAAGAAACGCTGTTGGTTGACGAGCAAATGCTGGCAATCTCGTTCAACCGCTTGCATCAGTTAGGCGTGGAAATATCGATAGACGACTTTGGTACCGGATTTTCATCGCTCTCTTATCTCAATCGCTTTGACGTTGATGCGATAAAGATTGACCGTTCGTTTGTTTTAGCGCTTGGTAATGAGAAGGGTAAGAAAGTCTTTATGAGTTTGCTGTCGGTCGCCGAGCAGCTCAAGTTAAAAGTCGTGGTGGAAGGGGTTGAATCGAAACAGCAGTTAGGCCACATTCCGATCCGCGATCATATTTCGGTGCAAGGATGGTACTATAGCCGCTCCCTGCAATACGTTGATTTTATTCACTACTGCAAAAAAGCGAACAATATCAAAAGCCTATAGACGTTGCTGACTAGAATAGCCCTAGTTGTGGCGCTGCGAGTTGGTCAAAATCCATGTCGATAAACGGGAGAATCGCATTTGCCACCGGTTTCAACTGTTTGTCGATATAATGCTGATAATCAACGGCGCTTGAGCGGTAATCTCTTGGCTCTGGGCCGTTGACCGTGATCAGATACTCAATCAACCCCTTGTTCTGGTACTGCAAAGGGCGGCCTAAACGGGCGTTCATCTCATCGGCAAGACGTGCTGCTCGAACTTGCGGTGGCACATTCTTTTGATATTCGTGTAATTTACGTCTTAACCGTTTTTGATAGACTAAATCGCAGTCAAAATCGCCATTTTGTGTTTGTTCTACGGTGTGGCGAACGTAGTCCGTCGGGTCTTCGCCATGAAATATCATCATGTAGAGCTGCTGCTGGAACTTTTGTGCTAGTGGCGTCCAGTCGGTTCGCGCACTCTCTAGCCCTTTGAATACAATGCTTTCGTTTTCTCTTTCACCGATCAGCCCTGCGTAGCGCTTTTTCGAGCCCGTTTCCGCGCCCCGAATGGTTGGCATGAGAAACTTGCGATAATGGGTTTCATATTCCAGCTCCAAAATCGAAGTGAGGTTGAATTCTTGCTGAAGATGTCGTTTCCACCACTGATTGATGTCCCGCACCAGCGATTGGCCAATCGCATCCGCTTGTTGTTGGCTATAAGCGCCATTGAGTGAAACAAAAGTAGAATCGGTATCGCCGTAAATCACCTGATAACCTTTTGCCTCAATCAACTTGCTGGTCTGTTTCATGATCTCGTGACCGCGCATGGTAATGCTAGACGCAAGCCGCGTATCAAAGAAGCGGCAACCCGAGGAGCCGAGCACACCATAAAAGGAGTTCATGATGATTTTAATCGCTTGGGAGAACGCCTTCTCATTGTTCTTTTTCGCTACATCACGAGCGGCCCAAAGTTGTTCGATCATCTCGGGCAAAAAATGTTGGCTACGATGAAATTGCCCCCCGCGAAAACCGGGTACGGCTTGATGTGCCTCTTTACCCATCTCGAGTTGTAAACCTTCGATAAGGCCGAGAGGATCAATGAGAAAGGAGCGGATGATGGATGGGTATAGGCTTTTAAAATCGAGCACCAGCACCGAATCATACAATCCGGGAAGCGAATCCATCACATACCCGCCAGGGCTAGCTACCCAATTCTCTGGTTGAAGGTTCGGGGCAATATAACCAGCGCGATGCAGTCGTGGCAAATACAAATTGGTAAATGCGGCCACCGAGCCGCCGACTCGATCCAGTTCCACGCCAGTAAGACGGGAGCGTTCGATGGCAAACTCAAGCAAGTGAGTGTGGGCAAAAATGCGATTCACCAAAACACAGTCTTGTAAGTTGTACTTGGCGAGCGAAGGCTTGTCTTCGCGAAACATGGTGTTGATTTCCGCCATGCGATCGTGAACATTGTGGATGGCTTTGCCTTCACCAAGCAGCTCTTGGGAAACGGATTCTAAAGACCAAGAACGGAAATGGTAGGTGGCCGTTTTGAGTGTATCGATGCCGTCTAGCACCACCCGACCGGGAATGGTGATGAAACTCTGCTGACTTTGCGTTGAAGAGCGAGAAAAACTGCTTTGGTTGCCGCGGCCCAAGGTGAGCTTTAGCTTGTGCCATTCAGCCCGTTTGTGCAGTAAACGAAAGTCAAAATCAATCACGTTCCAACCGATGATGACATCCGGATCGAACTGTTCAAACCAGCGAATTAGCCGCTCTAGCAACTGCTTCTCGTCATCTACCCACTCAATGGGCGTGTGTGAATCTTGAGCTTGGCCAATCATGATGACTCGGCTATCCATTGGACTGTCGAGGCCGATAGAGTAGAGGATGCCTTTTTCTGAACATTCAATATCCAGCGACACTACCGAAAGTGTTGGCACATAGTCGCCTTTGCGGCATTTGGCCTGTTTGACGCGAACAAACTTCTCCTGTGACTGGGGCTTGCCGACAAACTCCACCGATCCTTGAATGAAACGCTCCATCAGAAATCGGTCTGCGAGACGAACATCGGCCTCTAGCACGAGGATATCGTGTTGTTGCAGCCAAGCTGCGAGGCTAGTTGACTCTTTTATGGTGGCACAATAGCAGGCCGCCACAGGGTGGTACTCAAAGTTTTTCAGTGGTAGAGGAGTAAGCTGCGCGTGATGCCCGCCCTCCAGAAGCAAGTTTTCGATACGAGGCAGATCACTTTGCAGCACAAAGAACACCGGTTTTTCGCCTTCGATCAGCAGTTGGTGAGGGCCATGTGGCGTGCTCAGCCACAACTCAAGTTGAGTTGTGGCAAATTTATCGCGAGATTGGCGTGTTAGAACGAACCCAGGTGTGGTGGTCAAAATATCTGCCTGTAGATGCTATTGCTCTGCTGATGTTAGCAAAGTCTACAAAAGGTTCAGAACTTTATCGTCAGATAAGCCGTGATTGATGGATAATTGAACATTTACTCTATGATAAACATGATGTAGGTAAAATTACTGAGTATTGGTCATAACTAACAGTCTCCTTTTTAAAACAAAATTGGTAGAGTGACTCGCTATATTCGCGTCTGCATTGAATAAGTCCTTGCTAAAGTTTGCGATTAGGCACATATTCTTAGCAGGCATTTCTGAGGAAATGCGGTAGTATAGGCAAGCGTACTGATATCCACATTTATTGTGGGTGCAGAGCCATTGAATAGTGTGGAGATACAAGTTTGATCAATGTTTTCCTTGTAGATGATCACGAGCTGGTTCGCACAGGGATACGACGTATTATTGAAGACGTCCGTGGAATGAACGTAGCAGGAGAAGCTGATAGCGGTGAGAATGCAGTAAAATGGTGTCGCACGAATCATGCTGATGTCGTTTTAATGGATATGAACATGCCTGGAATTGGCGGCTTGGAAGCGACCAAGAAAATCCTGCGTGTTAATCCGGATGTAAAAATCATCGTCTTGACTGTTCATACGGAAAATCCGTTTCCAACTAAAGTGATGCAAGCCGGGGCCTCTGGCTATTTAACAAAAGGGGCTGGTCCTGATGAAATGGTCAATGCAATCCGCATTGTTAATAGTGGACAGCGTTATATTTCTCCGGAAATCGCACAGCAAATGGCATTGAGCCAGTTTTCGCCAGCGTCTGAAAATCCGTTTAAAGATTTATCAGAGCGTGAACTGCAAATCATGATGATGATCACTAAGGGACAAAAAGTCACCGACATCTCTGAGCAGTTGAACCTCAGCCCGAAAACGGTCAACAGCTATCGCTACCGTTTGTTTAACAAACTGGATATTAACGGTGACGTTGAATTGACGCACCTTGCCATCCGTCATGGAATGCTGGATACCGAGACTCTCTAGTTGTGACCCTTCCTTTCGACTCGGTATCTTTCCTTAAGACAGTGACTCATCAGCCCGGCGTTTATCGAATGTATAACGCCGACGCTGTGGTGATTTACGTCGGTAAAGCCAAAGATCTTAAAAAACGCCTCTCGAGTTATTTTCGTAAGAAAGTCGACAGTGAGAAAACGCGCGCGTTGGTCAGTAATATTGCTAAGATTGACGTCACGGTCACGCATACAGAGACAGAAGCGCTGATCCTTGAGCACAACTACATCAAGCAATACTTACCTAAATACAACGTGTTGCTGCGTGATGACAAGTCCTATCCTTATATCTATGTGAGTGGTCACAAACATCCTCGAGTTTCTCTGCATCGTGGTGCGAAAAAACGTAAAGGTGAATATTTTGGACCGTATCCTGACTCCGGAGCGGTAAGAGAAACGCTGCATCTATTGCAGAAAATTTTCCCGGTGCGTCAGTGTGAAGATACGGTTTATGCTAACCGTACTCGACCATGTCTGATGTATCAGATCGGCCGCTGTGCAGGGCCTTGCGTGAGCAGTGTGATTTCCGATCAAGAGTACGCTGACCTGGTGAATTATCTTCGCCTGTTTTTGCAAGGCAAAGATAATCAAGTACTTGAACTGCTGGTTAGCAAGATGGAAGACGCCAGTGTGGCACTGCGCTTTGAAGATGCTGCTCGTTTTCGCGACCAGATCCAAGCTATTCGTCGAGTGCAAGAGCAGCAATATGTCTCTGAAGACAGTATGGATGATATGGATGTCCTGGGTTTTGCCCAAGAAAATGGCATAGCTTGTATCCATATTTTGATGATTCGGCAGGGTAAAGTGCTGGGAAGTCGCAGCCATTTCCCGAAAATTCCACAAAACACCACAGCGCAAGAGGTATTTGATAGCTTCTTAAGCCAGTACTACCTTAGCCACAATGAAGCGCGAACCGTTCCGACGCGCATTATTCTCAATAAGGATCTGGCGGTGGATGTGGCGGCTATTCAGGAAGCGCTCAGTCAGGTTGCCGGGCGTAAAGTCACTTTTCATGCCAATCCAACTGGGGCGCGTAGCCGTTATCTAAAACTGGCTAATACCAATGCGCTGACTGCTATTACCACGCAAATCAATCACAAGATGACCATCAACCAGCGTTTCAAAGCACTGCGCGAAGTTTTGGGTAAAGAAACCATCCAAAGAATGGAGTGTTTTGACATTTCGCATACCATGGGGGAAAGCACCATCGCGTCGTGCGTGGTCTTCAACACTGAAGGGCCCGTCAAGCAAGAGTACCGCCGTTACAATATTAGCGGGATTACTGGTGGCGATGACTATGCCGCGATGGGGCAGGCTTTAGAGCGGCGTTATTCGAAACAACTCGACGTGGAAAAAATCCCTGATGTGATCTTTATCGACGGTGGTAAGGGACAGCTAAATCGTGCGCGTGAGATCATTGAACAGTATTGGGGCGATTGGCCCAAACGACCAGAAATGATAGGAATAGCGAAAGGCGTGACACGTAAACCGGGTTTAGAGACCTTAATTACCGTGTCAGGTGAGGAGTTTAACTTGCCAAGTGATGCGCCAGCTTTGCATTTGATTCAGCATATTCGTGATGAAAGTCATAACCATGCGATTGCGGGCCATAGAGCTAAGCGAGGAAAGACGCGTAAAACCAGTGCACTAGAGGGCATTGAAGGAGTTGGACCTAAACGACGCCAAGCATTACTGAAGTATATGGGCGGTTTACAAGAGCTTAAACGAGCCACTGTTGAAGAAATCGCCAAAGTTCCGGGGATTAGCCATTCTTTAGCAGAAATTATCTATCAAGCATTGAAACAATAGTGAAAATCCAGCACCATTAACGCGCAAAGTGTAAGAGAATAATAATATGCGTCTAAATATCCCTAACCTCCTGTCATTAATGAGATTATTTCTCATTCCGGTGTTCGTGGTTGTATTCTATCTTCCTTATTCATGGGCACCGTTTGCGGCAGCGATGGTCTTCTGGGTGGCGGGCTTTACCGATTGGCTCGATGGCATGCTGGCGAGAAAATTGGGCCAAACGTCTCGATTCGGTGCATTTATCGATCCGGTCGCAGACAAAGTGTTAGTCGCGACGGCGCTTATCCTTATCACTGAGCATTATCATACAATTTGGGTGACGATTCCGGCAGTCACGATGATTGCACGTGAAATTATTATTTCTGCCTTACGTGAGTGGATGGCGGAGATTGGCAAGAGGGCAAGTGTTGCTGTCTCTTGGATCGGCAAAGTGAAAACACTGTCACAGATGTTTGCCCTGTGGGTGTTGATTTGGCGCTATGATGACTGGATGATTTGGCTTGGTTATGCAGCGCTTTATATTGCGACATTCTTAACTTACTGGTCGATGGTGCAATACCTGATGGCGGCCAAAGATGACTTACTGAGTGAAGAGAATCACTGAATTTAAGAAAACGGGCGAAAGCCCGTTTTTTATATTTGAAAATAGCCATTCTGGCCCGTTTAAAGCACATTTGTGGTGAAGTCAAAAGCTCATTTTTAAAGACTAACTGCCTTTAAAATAAGCAATTTGCTGTGTTTCGCACACTTTCTGCTCAAACGATTCAAAAAAATAAAAATAGTGTTGACTCAGTGAGATGATTGCGTAGAATGCATCCCGTACCCAAGAGGGAGTTACCTCTTAAGGTTTGAAGGCGCGTTGGCAGAGTGGCTATGCAGCGGATTGCAAATCCGTGGACCTCGGTTCGACTCCGGGACGCGCCTCCATTTGCGACACTAGCTCAGTTGGTAGAGCGCAACCTTGCCAAGGTTGAGGTCACGAGTTCGAACCTCGTGTGTCGCTCCAAATTAAAAGATACGGCGAAAGCGGTATTTATAGATGGTGTCTCCATCGCAAAGATTTGCGTGCCCTGGTGGTGAAATCGGTAGACACAAGGGATTTAAAATCCCTCGACTTTCGAGTCGTGCCGGTTCAAGTCCGGCCCGGGGCACCATTAAAAGACAATATGCGACACTAGCTCAGTTGGTAGAGCGCAACCTTGCCAAGGTTGAGGTCACGAGTTCGAACCTCGTGTGTCGCTCCAAACATTGAACCCAGCAGAAATGCTGGGTTTTTTGTTTGTCTGTTTTCTTCGATTTATCTCTTCTGAAACATTAACTTGTCGACGGAAGCGGAAATTTGTTGGCAAAAAGGATTGCCTGTTGCTTTCTTATTATGATAAATTCGCGCGCAATCTCGGGCAGTAGTCCTGGGGGATACGCGTAGTGACCATTCAGGCTGATTGGGAAACTACGTAGGGTAGGTATCGGCAAAGCCTTTTGTCGATAGACGGGATACTAATGTTGCTTAAGCAGCGGCATGTAAATGGGAAACCCAACGTTGAACTTTTTTAATAATCTCACATTAATCAGCTTCATACTTCCTAAATGCCCTGTATTGCAAAACAGAAGCATTACCGAGCCTTGATTTTTAACACCGACATTTACCATTCGTCGTAATGGTCGCTATTCCGTACCCGTCTTTTTAGACCCAATCGGAAGGCTTGGTCATGTCCCAATCTCGTACTAAAAAGTTACACAGTGCGCAGGGGGCGAGAATCATTTTTTGTTTCAAGGGAAAATGTATGAGCACCGCCTTTGAAGTCGATACTAACGCTATCGCTACAATTTTTTCTTCCCAGGTTCCGATTGTTGAAGGAACTTACGATTTAACTCCGGATCAAGTACTGCTTGATCAAGCCGCGCACGAGTCTGAAGTTCGTTCATACCCTCGTCGTATCCCAATAGCGATTAAGCAAGCATTCGGCTGTTTAGTTGAGGATACTCGTGGTCAGATCTTTCTTGACTGTCTGGCGGGTGCGGGCACTTTGGCGCTGGGTTACAACCATCCAGAAATTAATCAAGCGCTAAAAGAGCAGTTGGACTCGGGTCTGCCATACCAAACACTGGATATCGCGACGACCGCAAAAACCAACTTTATCAAAACAGTAAAAAGTTTCTTGCCACAAGAGCTAGGTGATAACTGTGTCATTCAATTCTGTGGCCCGTCTGGTGCTGATGCCGTCGAAGCGGCTATCAAACTGGCGAAGCAGACGACAGGTCGCAACACCATGTTTGCTTTCCGTGGTGCTTACCACGGTATGACCAACGGCACAATGGGCATGATGGGTAACCTGAATACCAAAGCCCGCCGTACTGGTCTGATGTCTGATGTTCACTTTATGCCTTTCCCTTACAGCCTGCGCTGCCCGTTTGGTTTGGGTGGTGATGAGGGAGCGAAAGCAAGCATTCGTTATATTGAGCGTCTTCTCAATGATGATGAAGCGGGCATCATGAAGCCTGCAGCCATCATCGTTGAGCCGGTTCAAGGCGAAGGCGGTGTGATCCCTGCACCTGCATTTTGGCTGCGTGAACTACGCCGTCTCTGTGATGAACACGGCATGCTATTGATTTTCGATGAAATTCAATGCGGCGTGGGTAAGTCTGGCTACAATTTTGCGTTTGAAGAAGCTGGCATTGTGCCAGATGTTCTGTGCCTTTCTAAAGCAATTGGCGGCGGTCTGCCGATGTCTTTGCTGGTTATTAACAAGCAGCACGATACCTGGCGTCCTGGCGAGCACACGGGCACCTTCCGTGGTAACCAGCTCGCGATGGTTTCTGGCGCGAAAGCACTGGAAATCATTACTCGTGATAATCTGGTTGAACATGCCAACGTGGCGGGTCAATACCTGCGTCACGGCCTAGAGAAAATCCAACAACGTGTGAACTGTATCGCTGAGGTTCGCGGTAAAGGCTTGATGCTAGGTGTGGAAATTCGCAAGCCAGGCAGCGAACTCAACAAATTTGGTGAGCCTGTTTCGGATGGCAAGCTGACACTGGCGATTCAGCGTGCGGCGCTGGAGCGCGGCCTGATGGTTGAAAAAGGCGGTCGTGACGGCTCTGTGATTCGTTTCCTTCCACCGTTGATCATTTCTTTCGAGCAGATCGATTTTGCCCTGCGCGTGCTGGAAGAAGCGATTCTTGCTGCGGGCGGCGAACGTGTTGAAGCAGAGCAGAACCCAGAGTGGAAAAAACACTTCATCCACACTGGTGTCAATGGCAGCAAAGAGTTCGCCTCTGTGATGAACCACACCACAGAAGCAATGAAGTCGGTGTTTGAACAAGTCAGCGCCCCTTACTCAGGAATGGATCCGAAAGCACTTGAGCAAGCGATCTATGCCGTTGATCTAGACAACAAAAACGCTTCATTGAAAGCGGTGATTGACGAAACGGCGGAGCTGGTGGCGAAAAACTCGATTTTCACTCAGCATCCAGACTGTATCGCACACTTACACACGCCTCCTTTGATGCCAGCAGTGGCTGCTGAGAGCATGATTGCGGCGCTAAACCAATCCATGGACTCTTGGGATCAATCGTCTTCGGCAACGTATGTTGAGCAGAAAGTGATTGATTGGCTATGTGACAAATATGAGCTAGGCGAGAAGGCCGACGGCATCTTTACCAGTGGCGGTACGCAAAGTAACCAAATGGGTCTGATGTTGGCGCGCGACTGGATTGCCAACAAGCTGAGCAACCACTCCATCCAAAAGCTTGGCTTACCTGAGTATGCCGATAAACTGCGTATCGTTTGTTCGAAGAAATCGCACTTCACGGTACAAAAATCCGCTTCTTGGATGGGCCTAGGTGAAAAAGCAGTCCTGACCGTTGATGCACATCCAAACGGTACTATGGATGTCAGCAAGCTAGCTGAGGCGGTTGAACAAGCCAAAGCAGAAGGATTGATCCCATTTGCGGTGGTTGGTACGGCAGGTACCACCGACCACGGTGCTATTGACGATCTTAATGCGATTGCTGACGTGGCAGAGCTGCACGACATGTGGATGCACGTCGATGGCGCTTACGGTGGTGCGCTGATCCTCAGCAGCCAGAAACCGCGTCTAAAAGGCGTGGAGCGTGCGCAATCAGTGAGCGTGGATTTCCACAAATTGTTCTATCAAACAATTAGTTGTGGTGCGTTGTTGGTTAATGATAAGCAAAACTTCACTTTCTTGCTTCATCATGCCGACTACCTCAACCGCGAACATGATGAGTTGCCAAACTTGGTTGACAAATCAGTGGCAACAACAAAACGCTTTGATGCATTGAAAGTCTTTATGACTATGCAGAGCGTCGGTCCGAAAGCACTGGGTGCAATGTACGACCACATTCTAGCTCAGACACTGGAAGTGGCTGATCTAGTTCGTCACCATGAAGGCTTTGAGTTACTGGCAGAACCTTCGCTGTCCACCGTTCTATTCCGTGCAACCAACGGAACGGATCTGGATGAACTGAATAAAACGCTAAGACTGGAAGCATTGACTCGTGGTGTAGCGGTCCTGGGTGAAACGATTGTAGATGGTAAGACTGCTCTGAAGTTTACGATTCTTAACCCATGTCTGAAGATTTCAGATTTTGAAGCTTTACTATCTAAAATCAACACTCTAGCGGAAGAGCTAGCGCAATAAAGGTAACGGAAAACAATGGCAATTTTACAGATTGGTGCAGGCGGCGTAGGCTGGGTAATTGCACACAAAGCAGCACAAAACAACGATGTTCTGGGTGATATTACTATCGCTTCTCGCACGCTAGACAAATGCGAAAAGATCATTGAATCGATTCATGGTCGTAACAACCTGAAAGATTCGAGTAAGAAACTACAAGCTCGTGCTGTTAACGCTGATGATGTGGATGCACTGGTTGCACTAATCAAGGAAGTTCAACCTGATCTCGTTGTCAACGCTGGACCTCCTTGGGTAAACCTGACCATTATGGAAGCGTGTTACCAAGCGAAAGTCTCTTATCTTGATACGTCTGTGGCCGTCGACCTATGCAGCGAGGGGCAACAAGTCCCTGAAGCGTACGACGAACAGTGGAAATACCGTGCGAAGTTCGAAGAAGCGGGTATCACTGGCATTCTTGGTGTGGGTTTTGACCCGGGCGTGGTGTCGGTGTTTGCAGCCTACGCGGTGAAGCATCTGTTTGATGAAATCGACACCATTGACGTGATGGACATCAACGCTGGTGATCATGGTAAGAAATTCGCCACCAACTTCGACCCAGAAACAAACCTTTTGGAAATCCAAGGTGACTCGTTTTACTGGGAAAACGAAGAGTGGAAACGCGTACCATGCCACAGCCGTATGATGGAATTCGATTTTCCGAAATGTGGGAACTTCAAAGTGTACTCCATGGCACATGATGAAGTTCGCTCGATGAAAGAGTACATTCCGGCGAAACGCATCGAGTTCTGGATGGGCTTTGGTGACCGCTACCTGAACTACTTCAACTGTATGCGTGATATCGGCCTGCTCAGCCCAGAGCCGTTAACGCTGCAAGATGGCACTGTGGTTCAGCCGTTACAAGTTCTAAAAGCGATGCTGCCAGATCCGACATCTCTTGCACCGGGCTACACGGGGCTAACCTGTATTGGTACTTGGGTACAAGGTAAAAAGGATGGCAAACAGCGCAGCGTGTTTATCTACAACAATGCGGATCACGAAGTGGCTTACCAAGATGTGGAGCATCAAGCGATTGCTTACACCACAGGTGTGCCAGCGATCACCGCAGCGTTGCAGTTCTTCCGTGGTGAATGGGCGGACGCAGGTGTGTTCAACTTAGAACAGCTTGACCCAGATCCATTCCTCGAAACCATGCCAAGCATTGGTTTGAGCTGGGATGTTCAGGAACTGGTTCCTGGACAACCGACCATTCACACACTGAAATAAGTGTGCGTTAAGAATCTTCAGTAATGAACTCAAGCCGGTGCTTTGCGCCGGCTTTATTCCGTTAAAGTGATTGAACAATGAATAAAGAACAATTGAAGACGCCATTTTTCATGATTGACGAAGCGAAGTTGATCCGAAACTTGGAAATTGCCAAACAACTGAAAGAGATCTCAGGCGTTAAGCTCGTTCTCGCTCTGAAGTGTTTTTCCACTTGGGGTGTGTTTGACATCATCAAGCCTTATTTGGATGGCACGACCAGCTCTGGTCCGTTTGAAGTGAAACTTGGCTATGAGAAATTTGGCGGTGAAACGCACGCTTACAGCGTTGGCTACAGTGAAGAAGATGTGCGTGAAGTGGCCGATATGTGCGATAAGATCATCTTCAACTCGCAATCTCAGTTGGCGGCCTATCGTCACATTCTGGAAGGTAAAGCGTCGATTGGCCTGCGTCTTAATCCCGGTGTAAGCTACGCGGGGCAAGATCTGGCAAACCCAGCACGTCAATTCTCGCGACTCGGCGTACAAGCGGATCACATTGATTCGGCGGTATTTGAGAGCATCAATGGTGTTATGTTCCATATGAACTGTGAGAACAAAGATGTCGATGCGTTTATCGCTTTGTTGGATTCGATCTCACAGCGTTTCGGTCAATACCTAGACAAGCTTGATTGGGTCAGCATGGGCGGTGGTGTGTTCTTTACCTGGCCGGGTTATGATGTGGAAAAACTGGGCTTGGCACTTAAGGCATTTGCAGAAAAACACGGCGTGCAGATGTATCTGGAGCCGGGCGAAGCGATCATTACCAAAACAACCGATCTGGTGGTGACCGTGGTCGACATCGTTGAGAACGGTATGAAAACCGCTATCGTCGATTCAGCCACCGAAGCGCACCGTCTGGATACCTTGATTTACAAAGAGCCAGCGTCAGTGCTTGAGGCATCGGAAACGGGTTCACACGAGTACGTGATTGGTTCTTGCTCTTGTCTTGCTGGCGATCAGTTCTGTGTGGCTAAGTTCGATAAACCACTCGAAATTGGCCAACGACTGCACATTCTCGATAGTGCGGGTTACACCATGGTGAAATTGAATTGGTTCAACGGTCTGAAAATGCCTTCGGTTTACTGTGAGCGTACCAGTGGTGAGATCGAAAAACTCAACGAGTTTGGCTATGAAGATTTCAAGCGTTCTCTGTCGTTGTGGTCGGTGAGCTAACTGACTAACTAAGATAGATAGACCAAAAAGACAAAAGAGCAGCCGTTGAGCTGCTCTTTTTGTAGCAGGGTTATCAGAGAACGAAGTGCTTATGACTCTACTATGACCCGTGTATCTTCACTGAGTGATTCAAGCTCATTAGCAACGTCTTCAATGTCGACTTCAGCCGGTAATTTGATCGCAAGGTTTGCGGTAAACAGGCTCGAACTGACACCACCACCGCCAGCAATAAACACGCGTTGACAGTCCATATCGAGAATACTAATGCCTTGACTGTCTAGTACATGAGTGATCTCATTGACGATGCCCGCTCGGTCGTTGGAATCGACACGTAACTGATGGATCGTATCGCTTTTATTGGCTGTTAAATCCGTATCAACAAATTGCACAAGCAAATCAGCGTGAGCGGAAAAAGCCTCTTTGACCAAGGTTTCATTTTGTTTGGGTAACTCAACTTTGATCACTGCCGCCACTTGTTCTTCAATAAAGTTGACTTTGCTAATCAACCATTTACCACCATTTTCGTGCGTGATTGCCGCTAACTGTTTGATGGTCGTCGGTGACGCCTTGCCGATGAAACTCACGATGAATACACTGTTCATAATTTCCCCCTGATACATCAGACAACTCATTGATTCACAGAAATAATCCTTTTCAGATTCAGTGTAGAAGTTTTGCGAACCCACCTGATTTGATGGAGGTCATATTTTCCAACGAATGTGCCAAACCATCCTAAAAACTCTGTAAAAGAGCACAAAAAAGCGGCTCTTTAGCCGCTTTCTTGCAAAGTGTTTAGTTAAAACGTGACTTTAAAGTCCAGTCCATAAAACTGATTGTCGTAGGCGTAGCCCGCATCTAAAGCAAATTTCGCCGCGTCTTGATTGCCAAACCAAGGGTTGGAAGTGAAGTTCACGTCCGCGCTGCCGCCCCACAGATTCGACGCCCAGTGATGAATATGACCCACAGGGTTTAAGAAGAAAATTGAAACATCTCCCGCCAGTTTAGAACCGAGCACTTCACCACCATCGGCTACAATACTCTGTTCTGCCTCAAGCATCATTTCGCCGACGACAGCGCCAAAAAAGGGTGTAATAAAAATATCTTGCCAAGATGGCACTTCAGCAAACGCTTCTACACCATACTCCCAGAAAAAAGTCGACATAGTGGCTGAATAAAGAAATGACTCGAATTCGTTGTAGCCTGCGTGTCGAGCTGCCGTGTAGTACACGCCGCCAAAATAAGGGTGCATGATGTAGTTCAAGACGTGTTCATCCCTGTCCCATACTGGCCCAGAGGTGACGTTGTCTTTCCACTTACTTCCCAAGTTACTCAGATCTCGTGAGTCGTCATCCCATTTGGTGATACTTTGTGGCAATAAAGTCATTAAGCCAACAGTGGCGACGCTTAAACCCAAGATGGTGTAGGTTTGGCCCATCAGATAATCCCAGTCTTTATCTTGCGGGACGATCAAATACTTAGGCTGGGTGTCGGCATCGAGATCGAGCTTAAGCTCGCTCTCGTCCAGAGATAGGAGCTGGGCGTTGTTGAAGCTATACAAGCTATCGTTAACGCAGTACTCTTGAAGACAATCCGTTGCGTAGGTAGTTTCTGTGTGCTTACTGAAATCAAACTGACTGGCCTGGGCTGAAACAGAAGCGGTAAGAAGAAGTCCACTCAAAGCTTTTGTAAGAAGTAATGGCTTTGGCACGAATGTCTCCAGTTTCTTTTGTAAATAATCAAGCGCACGATTATCCCTGAATCTTCTGGGGATGCAAACACCTGTCACAAATTTATCCGAAACAAAGTGCAAGGCTTCGGGTCTAAGAAGAGAAAATTCATAGGGTTGCTTAACAAAGCAGCGAGAAAGAGGAAAAAGAACGTGAAAATTGCCATGTTGAGTACCGGTGAAGAAGTGCTTCACGGCGATATTGTCGACACTAACGCCGCTTGGCTCTCTAGCTACTTGTATGAGCATGGTTTCGCTATGGTGAAACGTGCCACGGTTGGCGACCAGCTATCTGCTCTTACTGAAGAGCTTATGATGTTGAGCTTCAATAATGATGTTGTGATTGTCAATGGCGGTTTAGGTCCCACTACGGACGATTTGAGTTCAGCCGCGGCGGCACAAGCGGCAGATTGTAAACTGGTCTTGTTCAAGGAGTGGTTGCAGCGCATGGAAGTGATGTATAGCCAGCGTGGCAGTAAAATGCCTGAAAGCAACTTGAAACAAGCCATGCTCCCTGAAATCGCACAAATCATTGATAACCCAGTCGGTACCGCCTGCGGGTTTAAAATGCTGATCAATGATGCGGTGTTTTATTTCACTCCCGGCGTACCTAAAGAGTTCAAGGTTATGGTGGAGCAACAAATTTTGCCTGATTTGCAGCGTGATTGGCCAAACAATGTCGCATTCCAGTGCAGCCGTTTGTACACCTTCGGCCTGTCGGAGTCAGCGATATCGGACAAGCTAGATAACTTGAAGCTACCCGCTGGCTATGACCTAGGTTACCGCTCTTACTTACCTTTCATTGAAGTGAAACTTTTTGGCCCTCAGGATGCTTTGGAAGAACGCGTCAGAGTGATGCAACTCATCTACAAGTTGCTTGAAGCGAATGTGGTGAGCGTTGATGAGCCAATGCTTGAACATTTAGGGCATCTATTAGTGGAGAAAGGTTTGACGCTAGCAACGGCAGAACAGTGCAGTTTCGGCTACCTCACCAGTTGGCTGCAAAGCGATGAACAGATCAGCCAGCAAAGTGGCCATAGTTGGATTTTATCGACCCGCGACAGTGAAACGATTGATCACAGCAACCCCCTGGCGGCCACCTTTGCATTAGCTGGGGCTACGCGAGAAAAATGCGCCACGGACATTGCGTTAGTCACGGGGCGGATGGAGGAAAATCGATTCACCATTGCACTTTCAGCACACGGTGGTGAGTGGGGGATGGTACTAGAGTTTAACCGTCCATATGGACGTAAAGAAGCGGTGAAAATCATCAGCGCCGCTGCCGCCGATTTGCTGCGTCGCTATTTAGAGCGTAAACCCATGTTTGGCGATTATTTTTCTCTGAAGAAAACCAAAGAGATGTTTTTACCAAGCAGTGTGGTGAAATAAGCACTGTTGGTCGTCATGTAAAAAAGAAGCCGGGTTTGTTCGCCCGGCTTATTATCGTTTTATTGCTGACCAATATCATAGTTGCTGAGAAGTTATGCTCAACTAGGCCCGTTTCTCTTTGAGACTGTAATTGACTTGACTCAGCACCACATCGGTCTTGGCCTTGCAAATGCAGGGCAGGATCTCGTTGCCTTGTGTGTAAGCCATGGCAAAACCAACATACTCGACTTCGCCGGCTTCGAGCTTGCAGCGACACGCACCGCAGTGACCATCACGGCAATTGTACTCCGGCAGCAGCCCTGCGCTTTCCATCGTCTCCAAAATCGTGTTGGAGCGGTTCGACTCGATGCAGACGAGTTTGTTGATTTTGATCCGCGCCATTAGAGTTCGAAGCCCTCGAAGTCGTCAATACTCACTTCGTTATCAATTTGGCCGACCAAGTAGGAGGAGATCTCCGCTTCTTGAGGGGCAACTTGCACGTTGTCAGAAGAGAGCCAAGCATTGATCCACGGAATAGGGTTCGACGTCGCTGCTGGGTAAGCAATCGGTAAACCTACCGCTTGCATGCGGATGTTGGTGATGTATTCCACATACTGGCAAAGAATATCTTTGTTTAGGCCGATCATTGAACCATCTTTGAACAGGTACTCCGCCCACTCTTTTTCTTGCTCAGCCGCTTCTTTGAAGAGATCAAAACACTCTTGTTTTGCTTCTTCGGCGATCTGTAGGAAGGCAAAATCATCTTGGCCATTGCGCAGCAGGTTGATCATGTGCTGCGTACCAGAAAGATGCAGCGCTTCGTCACGGGCAATCAGTTTGATGATCTTTGCATTGCCTTCCATCAGTTCGCGCTCGGCAAAAGCAAACGAGCAGGCAAAACTGACGTAGAAACGAATCGCTTCTAGCGCGTTAACCGACATCAAACACAGATAGAGTTTCTTTTTCAGATCATACAGGCTGACCTTGACGCTTTCGCTGTTGATGGTGTGCGTTCCTTCGCCATAACGGTGGTAGTCATTCGTCGCTTGGATAAGGTCGTCATAGAAATGCGCGATATCTTTGGCGCGCTTGAGAATGTGCTTGTTTTCTACAATATCATCGAAGACGATCGCCGGATCGTTGACGATGTTACGAATAATATGCGTGTAAGAACGAGAATGGATAGTCTCAGAGAACGACCAAGTCTCAATCCACGTTTCCAGCTCTGGTAGCGAAACCAGTGGCAATAGCGCGACGTTCGGGCTGCGGCCTTGGATCGAGTCCAGCAGGGTTTGGTACTTCAGGTTTGAGATGAAGATATGCTTTTCGTGATCGGGCAGTTTGTTGTAGTCGATGCGATCGCTTGACACATCCACTTCTTCAGGGCGCCAGAAGAAAGAAAGCTGCTTTTCGATCAGCTTTTCGAAGATCTCAAACTTCTGCTGATCGTAACGAGCAACGTTAACCGACTGTCCGAGGAACATTGGTTCTTTGAGTTGATCATTTTTTGTTTGGTTAAAAGTACTGTAAGCCATAGTGCCTCATTTCCTTTTATACCTCCCCCGTAAGGGAGGTACTCGATAATCTGTCTTTACGGTTTGTGTTTTTACGCGGGTTAGATCTTACAACCGCCGCCAGCACAATCGTCATCTTGTGGTTGAACCGCATCTTTTTGTTCGTCTTTTGCACCATCACGCGTGTTATGGTAGTAAAGCGTTTTAACACCAAACTTATAGGCAGTGAGCAGATCCTGCAGCAGTTTCTTCATTGGCACTTTGCCGCTGTCGTAACGCGATGGATCGTAGTTGGTGTTGGCAGAAATCGCTTGGTCAACAAACTTCTGCATGATGCCCACAAGGTGTAGGTAACCATCATTAGAACCAATGTTCCAAAGTAGCTCGTAGTTGTGTTTCAGCTCTGTGAAATCGGGTACAACCTGTTTCAAGATACCGTCTTTAGACGCTTTTACCGACACATAGCCACGTGGTGGTTCAATGCCGTTGGTTGCGTTAGAGATCTGAGAGGAAGTCTCAGAAGGCATCAGCGCTGTGAGCGTAGAGTTTCGCAAGCCATGCTCCATGATCTCCACGCGCAATGCATCCCAATCGTAATGCAAAGGCTCATCACAGATAAGGTCGATATCTTTCTTATAGGTATCGATCGGCAGCAAACCTTTGGCGTAGTTGGTTTCGTGGAACGACGGACACTTACCTTGTTCTTTGGCCAACGCCACAGAGGCTTTCAGTAGGTAGTACTGAATGGCTTCAAAAGTGCGGTGAGTCAAACTGTTGGCGCTACCATCGGAATATTTCACGCCATGTTTTGCCAAGTAGTATGCGTAGTTAATCACGCCCACGCCCAAAGTGCGGCGGTTCATGGTTGACTTGTAGGCCGCTGGTAGTGGGTAATCTTGATAATCCAGCAGCGCATCTAGCGCACGTACCACCAGATCAGACAGCTCTTCGAAATCATCCAGTGATTGAATCGCGCCGAGGTTAAATGCAGAGAGGGTACAAAGAGCGATCTCACCAGAGTCGTCTTCCACGTTGCTCAGCGGTTTGGTTGGCAGTGCGATTTCCAGACACAGGTTAGATTGGCGCACTGGCGCCACTTCGGCATCAAATGGGCTGTGTGTATTACAGTGGTCAACGTTTTGAATGTAGATACGGCCAGTTGAGGCGCGCTCTTGCATCAGCAAAGAGAACATCTCAATCGCTTTGACGGTGGTCTTCTTAATCGACGCATCGTTTTCGTATTTTACATACAAACGTTCGAATTCTGCCTGATCTTGGAAGAAAGCGTCGTAAAGCCCAGGAACATCGGATGGTGAGAACAGCGTAATATTGCCGCCTTCGACCAGGCGTTGATACATGAGTTTGTTCAACTGCACGCCGTAGTCCATATGGCGAACGCGGTTCTCTTCGACACCACGGTTGTTTTTCAGCACCAGCAGAGACTGCGCTTCACCATGCCAAAGCGGGTAGAATACCGTCGCCGCACCGCCGCGCACGCCACCTTGTGAACAACATTTTACCGCAGTCTGGAAGTACTTGTAGAACGGGATACAACCCGTATGGAATGCTTCACCGCCACGAATTTCAGAACCTAGCGCGCGGATACGACCTGCGTTGATGCCAATGCCTGCACGTTGAGAAACGTAACGCACAATGGAGCTTGCGGTCGCGTTGATTGAGTCTAGGCTGTCACCACATTCAATCAGTACACATGAGCTGAACTGACGAGTTGGGGTGCGCACGCCCGACATGATAGGCGTAGGCAGCGAAATCTTAAACGTCGACGTCGCATCGTAGAAACGTTTGATATAAGACAAACGGGTCTCGTGGGGGTATTTAGCGAACAAGCAGGCTGCGACCAAAATGTACAGGAACTGTGCACTTTCGTAGATCTGGCCTGTTACGCGGTTTTGTACGAAGTACTTACCTTCGAGCTGTTTTACCGCCGCGTAAGAGAAATCGAGATCACGTTTATGATCGATGTAGCTATCCAGCTCGGTGAGTTCTGCTTGGGTATAATCTTGCAGAATGTGCTTGTCATACTTACCCAGTTCAACCATGCGAGTTACGTGGTCAATCAGCGTTGGTGGCTCATACTGGCCATACGCTTTCTTACGCAGGTGGAACACCGCTAGGCGAGCCGCGAGGTATTGGTAGTCTGGCGTCTCTTCGGAGATCAGATCCGCAGCAGATTTGATAATAGTTTCATGAATATCAGACGTGGTGATGCCGTCGTAAAACTGGATGTGCGCACGCAACTCGACTTGAGAGACAGAGACGTTTTGCAGGCCTTCTGCAGCCCAAGCAATCACGCGGTGGATCTTTTCCAGATCAATATTTTCTTTACGGCCATCACGCTTGGTGACGGTAAGTTGTTGGTTCATTCTGCTTTATTTCCCTAAGAAAACTGATTAAAGCCGCATTTTTGAATCTTTATTCTGAAACGATTGTAAATATCGTTACGGCCTTGTGATCAAAGTCTATCTATACATTGTAGTACAAACACAACATATAGGGGCACTACTGTTTGCGGGTAACAAGATAGTGCTATTGGCAGGTCATTTCAAGTTATAGCCTTGGGATGACTTGTGGATAAGTGGCGAAATCGAAAAAAACAGTAAGTAAACACTTACCGATGACAAAAGAGCTCAATTGAGTAGAGAAAAATGACAATTTTGGATCGGTTTAATCTTAACCGTCAGCAAAAATATTTTTCTTGATCTTTCAGTCATTTTGTAAGCCAAAACTGGATTGTATAAATTGGAAGCAAAAGCACAAAAATAGCGCAAGGAGCAACTAAAACAGGCAGTAGTTTTATGCTACTGCCGATGAAGTTAGAGCGATATCGAGATCAGAATTTTTGCGTGTGGACAATGTAGTTGACGTCAACATTGCGTCCGAGCTTGTAGCGGTCGGTTAACGGGTTGTAGTGCAGACCTGTGATGCCTTGCTCACAGAGATCGGTTTGGTCAATCATCTTGATGAGCTCTGAAGGACGAATGAATTTTTCGTGGTCATGTGTGCCCTCAGGGACGATCTTCAGCAGTTTTTCCGCACCGACAATCGCGAACAAATAAGATTTGAGATTGCGGTTGAGTGTCGAGAAGAACACGTGGCCACCGGGTTTAACCAATTCCGCGCAAGACTGAATCACCGACAAAGGGTCCGGCACGTGTTCTAGCATCTCCATGCAGGTCACCACATCATATTCGCCGGCATGCTGCTCGGCGTGATCTTCAATGGTGCTTTGCAAGTAAGTCAGTTTCGTGCCCGTTTCCAAAGCGTGTAAACGGGCTACTTCTAGCGGCTCTTTGCCCATGTCTAAGCCAGTGACAATCGCACCTTCACGAGCCATGCTTTCTGCCAAAATGCCGCCGCCGCAGCCAACATCCAATACCTTCTTGGCAAACAAACCTTGCGCCTTTTCGAGCACGTAGTCGAGACGCAGAGGATTGATCTGGTGGAGCGGTTTAAACTCGCCCTCTAAGTCCCACCAACGGGAAGCCATCTCTTCAAACTTTCTGATTTCATTTGGGTCAACGTTTTGTGTTTTACTCATATGCTTCGTCCGCGCTGTGTCTGCATCCGTGAAAAGATGGCGCATTATAACGCCATCGCTCTTTTCCTCCATAGGGAAAGGCGTTTTTGGTAGAACCTGGCTAAATAATCACCTGTTATCAGCGTGATAGAAAAAGAATGTGCAATTTCTCAGCAATTGATTCACAACCAACCTCACAACCTGATAAAAGGAAAGGGAAAGTGATGCCGCAAAGGGGAATTGTGTGTTATATTTTTGCACCTTAAACGTATTGTACATACGATCAGAAAATAGAGGGATAATGGCTCTATGAGCGATCTAGCTAAAGAGATCACGCCCGTAAACATTGAAGATGAGCTGAGAGGTTCATACCTAGACTACGCGATGTCCGTTATCGTGGGTCGTGCTCTTCCAGATGTGCGTGATGGCCTAAAACCAGTACACCGCCGCGTATTGTTCGCGATGAGTGTGCTAGGCAATGACTGGAATAAACCATATAAAAAATCTGCCCGTGTAGTCGGCGACGTAATCGGTAAATATCACCCACATGGTGACAGTGCGGTATACGATACAATTGTTCGTATGGCACAGCCGTTTTCGCTTCGTTATATGCTGGTCGATGGCCAAGGTAACTTTGGTTCGATCGATGGTGACTCCGCGGCAGCAATGCGTTATACCGAAGTTCGTATGGCGAAAATCGCTCATGAACTTCTAGCAGACCTAGATAAAGAAACCGTGGATTATGTGGCCAACTACGATGGCACAGAACAGATCCCAGCGGTGCTTCCAACCAAAATTCCAAACCTGCTGGTCAACGGTTCGTCCGGTATCGCAGTAGGTATGGCGACCAACATTCCTCCGCACAACTTGACGGAAGTGATTGATGGCTGCCTTGCATACATCAATAACGAAGCCATCACCATTGATGAGCTGATGGATTACATTCCAGGTCCAGATTTCCCTACGGCTGCGCTGATTAGTGGACGTAAAGGCATTATTGACGCGTACAAAACGGGACGCGGCAAAATCTACATGCGTTCGAAAGCGGATATCGAAGTCGAGAAAAATGGTAAAGAAACCATCATCGTGACTGAGATCCCATATCAAGTGAACAAAGCTCGTTTGATCGAAAAGATCGCTGAGCTAGTGAAAGAGAAAAAAGTCGAAGGCATCAGTGCTCTGCGTGATGAGTCTGATAAAGACGGCATGCGTATCGTGATTGAATGTAAACGTGATGCGGTTGGCGAAGTGGTTCTCAACAACCTTTACGCACAAACTCAGCTGCAAACGACATTCGGCATCAACATGGTTGCTCTGGATAATGGTCAACCTAAGCTATTCAACTTGAAAGAAATGTTGAAGTGCTTTGTTGATCACCGCCGTGAAGTGGTGACGCGTCGTACTATTTTTGAACTGCGTAGAGCTCGTGATCGTGCACATATTCTTGAAGCACTGGCCCTCGCGCTAGCCAACATTGATGAAATCATCGAATTGATTCGCCGCGCGGCAACGCCAGCAGAAGCAAAAGAGGGCTTGATTGCTCGTGGTTGGGATTTAGGTAACGTCGCGTCAATGCTTGAACGTGCTGGCACCGATGCGGCTCGTCCTGAATGGCTTGAACCAGAATACGGTATCCGTGATGGCAAATATTTCTTAACCGAGCAACAAGCCCAAGCAATTCTTGAGCTTCGTCTGCATAGATTGACAGGTTTAGAGCACGAAAAAATTCTTGATGAGTACAAAGCTCTTCTGGAAGAAATCGCTGAACTGATGCATATCCTTGCCAGCACTGAACGTTTGATGGAAGTGATCCGCGAAGAGCTTGAAACTGTTCGTGATGCATTTGGTGACGCACGACGTACTGAAATTACCGCGGCAACTCACGATATCGACATGGAAGAGCTGATTGCTCGTGAAGATGTGGTTGTGACTTTGTCGCACGAAGGCTATGTGAAGTATCAGCTACTGAGCGACTACGAAGCACAGCGTCGTGGTGGTAAAGGTAAGAGCGCAACGAAGATGAAGGATGAAGACTATATCGAGCGTCTTCTGGTTGCGAATACGCATGACAACATCCTATGCTTCTCCACTCGTGGTAAAACTTATCGCTTGAAAGTGTATCAATTGCCTCTTGCAAGCCGTACGGCTCGTGGTAAGCCAATTGTTAACTTGTTGCCGCTGGAAGAAAATGAACGTATTACCGCAATTCTGCCGGTCACTGAGTTCAGCGCAGACAAATACATCTTCATGGCGACTGGAGACGGCACGGTTAAGAAGACCTCGCTTGATCAGTTCTCTAATGTTCGTGCAAACGGTCTTATCGCACTTAACCTACGTGATGATGATTCACTGATTGGCGTGGATATCACTGACGGCGAAAGCGAAATTATGCTGTTCTCTAAATTCGGCAAAGTGGTTCGCTTTAAAGAATCAGAAGAAACCGCGGTTGTGGATGAAAACGGTCAACCTGTGCTGGATGAACATGGTCAACCAGAGATCAAGTTCAAAGGCGTAAGACCAATGGGCCGTACTGCCGCGGGTGTACGAGGTATGAAACTGGCCGATGGCGACCAAGTGGTATCACTCATCGTACCTAAAACGGAAGGTGACGTGCTAACCGTCACTGAAAATGGTTACGGTAAGCGTACCAGCCTGTCTGAATACCCAACCAAGGGGCGTGGTACTCAGGGCGTGGTTTCGATCAAAGTCTCTGAGCGCAATGGTAGCGTTGTCGGTGCGGTTCAAGTTGACGAAGGCGACGAGTTCATGATGATCACAGATGCTGGTACATTAGTGCGTACTCGCGTTGCAGAAGTGAGCCAAGTTGGCCGTAATACGCAAGGCGTGACATTAATCCGTACCGCAGAAGATGAGTTGGTGGTTGGTCTACAGCGTATTGAAGAAGTCGAAGAGGTGGAATTGCTAGAAGGCGATGAAGCGCAAGAGACCGATGTCGTTGTCGATGAGGCTCAAGACGAGCAGGAATAGCATGCTTTCTTCTTGAAAAAGCAAGCGTATGTTGATAAGAGCCGGGTAGTTTTCTATCCGGCTTTTTAATTTCTGCTCCTATTTTCCAGCGAAAAGTAAACTGCCTGGCAAAATATAGTTATGCAATTAGATGCTTTAACTCGATTTTGGAACCGAACCCAGCAATTACCACATTTCTTGAGCTTAAAACCGCTCGTTCGCCTGCCTATCTGGTAACCTGCGCACTTATAGGAAAAAGCAGTAAGAGAAAGTGACTGCTTTTGCGTAGGAGACATACACATGGAATTGCAAGCTGCTTCCTCACTATCAACCTATCTGGCAGCGATGATGGCACTGCTGATTGGTTATCCTTTTGGTTTGGTCGGGGTCAAACTAGCAAACAGTGGCTGTCGTTTAGCTAAACAGAAGTGGGTTAATCGCTTTAATTACTTTTTTGCTCTGATTTTGTTGATCTTTATGATCGCGCATATTCATAGCGATACTTTTTTAGCCATTGAGCTTTTGCAATTGTTTAAACCAGAGTAAGCCAAAAACGCTATTTTATTGGATCGAGAAAGATCTTATTTGATGATCCAATCCGATTTTCTGCGCTAAATAAGAAATACAATAAGGAAATAACGAGAAAAGATCTTTCTATTCGATAGAAATGATCGATTCTTCGCGCCTTCTTGATCATAAAATAGGACTTAGGAAAATAGAGTGATTGATCTTTCTTCGTCCAGTAAGGGGAGAAACAGGCAGCGCAAATAGAGCACTAGGCTTGCCTTTATTTGCTTGAATTAAATGACTTTTTCTCAATAGAATTGCTTTAGTAAAGTGCAGAGAAGCAACTCAAATGCCACTTGTGGCAATGAAATTTCTTTTGTCTGTGGAAATTATCTGAGAGTTGGATGCGATCTTTTCTTCAGTAAAAGATCAAAAATATCGCAAGCTAGATAGGGATCATATGAGGGGAAAATAAGATCAAGATCCAAGTTGAAAAATAATGTGATGACTATTCCATTGTCGATAATTAATTGTACAATTATCACGCAAGCTGTTATTATTTTTGAGAATTAACGATTTTATTTCTGGTAATAATACGTGTGCTGATAGGGTAATCGCAGTGGATGCAGTCAAAACTCAACTAAAAAAAGATTTCTATTCACAGATTTATTCTCTACAGTCTAGTGCTGTCTCTCAGTCGACTTCAACGTTAGCAGTATTAACGGAAGAAGAGCTCAGCGAGCTGGAAGCCGCTTGGATAGAGTTGGTGGTCTGGAAGAAAAACCAAACGCACTAATTGATTAAAAGATTAATTGATTAAAAGAAAGTAAGACATCAGATGAACCTCAAACCTTTGTTTGGGGTTTTTTTACGCCTAAGGGTTGCCACGAGGTTGAATTGTTATAATATAACAAAAAATTCATTTGTGATCCGTATGTTGAATTTCTCAGTATCAGACCTCATATTTGGCCTATAAGTGAGAGCAGATCATGTATGCAATATCAGATAGACAAAAATTAACAAATCAAGTGAGTGTAGGTATGGCGGAAGTTCGAGCCAGGGTCGATTTTAAAGTCGGCGCAAAAAGTGATATTGATGCGGAGATTTTATCGTTTCGCGGTCTTAACTCCGACAAAGAACATGTCGCGGTGATTTTTAAGTCAGCCGACAAGACTCAGTCGGTGCCATTGGTGAGAATGCACTCTGAGTGTCTGACGGGCGATGTATTCCACTCCTCGCGCTGTGATTGTGGTGAACAACTCGAAGAAACGATTACTCGCATGGGGCAATCTGGCGGGATTATCCTCTACTTGCGCCAAGAAGGACGCGGTATTGGTTTGTACAATAAAATTGATGCTTATTTGCTTCAAAGCCAAGGGATGAATACCTACGAAGCCAATAATCATTTAGGCTTTGGTGATGACTTGCGTGACTTCACTGAGGCGGCGCAAATGCTTGAGGCGCTTGGGGTGCAACAGATACGCTTAGTGACAAATAACCCGAAGAAAATCCGTGAATTGAAAGAATATGGCATTGAGATTGTTGAAGTGGTCAACACCTCTGCCCATATTAAAGATGGCAACGAAAACTACTTACGTGCCAAAGTATCGCATGGCAAACACAACCTTAAAGTTGATTGAGCCAAGAGTCGGTCATTGATTGATATCCAACTTTCTAACAAAAGCCTCACTGAATTGGGGCTTTTTTCGTTTCTGGCTTGCAAAAAAAATGTAAATTTGTATGATCAGCAACAAAAGTGCAAATGAGAATAGTTAGCACTACCAATAATATTAACAAATGCTCAACAAGGATGCTTTCAATGAATGCCAAGAATTTCTTGCTCCACTCTATTACCGCGTCAATCTTGCTTACCAGTGGCAGTGCGCTGGCGGCAAATGTCACTCAACAACAAGTCATTGAACACTATGCAGACATTGCGCACGCGGTTTTTGCCGATTCACTGACCACGGCACAACTACTTGAAAGAAAAGTAGAACAGTTCCTTTCTGCGCCGTCAGAAGCAAAACTCAACGAGGTAAAACAAGCTTGGTTTGCCGCGCGTGTTCCTTACCAGCAGTCAGAGGTATTTCGTTTTGGTAATGCAGTAGTGGATGACTGGGAAGGCCAGCTAAACGCTTGGCCACTTGACGAAGGTTTGATTGACTACGTAGCAGCGGATTACCAACATGAACTGGGTAATGAAGGTGCCAAAGCCAATATCGTAGCCAATACCACGCTGAAAATTGGCAACAGTACCTTGGATGCATCGAATATCACCCCAGAATTGATTGCAGATTTAAACGAAGTCGGTGGCTCTGAAGCAAACGTTGCGTCAGGTTACCACGCGATTGAATTCTTGCTTTGGGGACAAGATCTCAACGGCACTAACGCTGGAGCCGGTCAACGTGCGTACACAGACTTTGTTGTGGGTGAGGCATGCACCAACGGCAACTGTGACCGACGTGGTGCCTACTTAAAAGCCGCCGCGCAACTTCTGGTGCAAGATCTTGAGTGGATGGAAAAGCAGTGGTCTGCCGAAGGCAAAGGAAACTATCGCCAAGAGTTGCTTACAGATTCGAGCGACAATGGCCTACGTAAGATGCTGTTTGGTATGGGTTCCCTTTCTCTTGGTGAGCTAG
This sequence comes from Vibrio sp. S234-5, assembly GCF_000960595.1. NCBI lineage: Bacteria > Pseudomonadati > Pseudomonadota > Gammaproteobacteria > Vibrionales > Vibrionaceae > Vibrio > Vibrio sp. S234-5. Next base: position 14,685 of record NZ_JZAM01000060.1, on the reverse strand, counting down.
CGGGCGAGCGTATGAAGGTGGCACTGGAAGCCAATTCTACCGAAGATGAGCACGACTGCTTCTCAGACAACACGCACAACTCGCATTACTACAATGAACAAGGTATCTACAACGTTTATACCGGGCGGTACAAACGCGCTGATGGTACGCTGCTCTCAGGTCCAAGCTTGCATGATCTGGTGAAGCAAAAAGATCCTCAAGCGGCAAAAGAGATCCAAAAGCAGTTTGATGTCACTCGTGCACAAGTCGGCAAGTTAGTGACTTCAGCAGAGAAAAATAATCAGCATTTTGATCAACTGATTGCGGCTGGTAACACGCAGGGCCATGCGTTAGTCAACGAAACCATCATGTCACTCGTGGCGCAAACCTCAGCCATTGAACGTGCGGCAGGCATTGTGGGTATTGACAGCCTCAACCCAGACACCGCTGATCACGAATTCTAATCAACACAGCATTATGTTTTTCAGGGCTCTTTGGAGCCCTTTGCTATTTAAGAATAACAACCTGTTTTTCAGGAAGTAATCGATGAAGCCTTATTTATTGAGCCTTTTGATGCTGGCCATTTCAGGCGCTGTGTTTGCAGATACCGAAAAATCGGGCGGCGACACCAGCGTAAGAAAAGAGGGGCCAAACGCTTTTTCCTTACCAGCGGCAAATTTGCCGATGAGCGAACGTCTGGATTTTAGTGTAGGAAACAGTTTCTTCCGCAATCCTTGGGTTCAAGCGCCTGCTTCAACGGACGCGAGAGATGGTCTCGGCCCGCTTTTTAACACTAATGGCTGCCAAAATTGCCATATCAAAGATGGCCGCGGCCACCCACCTGAAGCCAATGACTCGCATTCGGTCTCGATGCTGGTTAGGCTCAGCATTCCCGCACTGACGGATGAGCAAAAGCAAGCGCTGCTCAAAGGGGGAGTGGTCCCAGAGCCGACCTATGGCGATCAATTACAAGATTTTGCCTTGCCGGATCAAAAAGCAGAGGGCAAGATCATAGTCACCTATTCGCCCGTGCCAGTCAGGTTCCAAGATGGCAGTGAGGTGGTGCTGCGTAAACCCCATGTCACAATCGGCGAGTTGGGATACGGGGCAATGCATCCTGATGTCATGCTGTCTGCCCGAGTTGCGCCGCCCATGATCGGTCTTGGCTTGCTGGAAAGCATCCCGGAAGAGACACTGCGCCAATGGGCCGATCCGGATGACGCCAATCACGATGGCATCTCAGGTAAACTCAACCGAGTTTGGGATGTACAAAAGCAACATTTCGCCATTGGGCGCTTTGGTTGGAAGGCGGGGCAACCCAGTCTGATGCAGCAAAATGCCGCCGCGTTCAATGGAGACATCGGCTTGACCAGTCGTCTCTTTCCACAAGAAAACTGCACCGCAAAGCAAGCACTGTGTGAAACAATGCCAAACGGGGGGGAGCCAGAGGTTAGTGATAATATCCTCGCTTTTGTTGAATTTTATTCACAGCATCTCGCAGTCCCAGTACGAAGGAACTTACAAGATCCTCAGGTTCAGCAAGGTGCAGCTTTGTTTGAGCGAGTGGGTTGTCAGAGTTGCCATAAAAAGGATGTAAAGACAGCCAGACGACCGAATTTACCTGCCTTATCGCAGCAAACCATCCACCCATACAGCGATCTGCTACTGCACGATATGGGCGAAGGGCTGGCGGATAATCGCCCAGAGTTTCTGGCTAATGGCCGCGAATGGCGCACGCCGCCACTATGGGGGATTGGTTATACGCAAGAGGTCAATGGCCATACCTACTTCTTGCACGATGGCCGAGCTCGCAATCTACTTGAAGCCGTGTTGTGGCATGGCGGTGAAGCAGAAGCAGCGAAACAAAAAGTATTGGCGATGAGCAAAGCGGAGAGAGACGCTTTGATCGCTTTCCTCAAATCCTTATAGGAATCGTTATAGGAATTTTAGTGTGAAATATTCTTTAATTGCGTTCATGACGAGCTCGCTTGTCACCATGTCGGGATGTGAGTCGATCGACTCGCAGATGGAGAAGAAAGCGGAGCAAACGCATCATGCTAGCCAAGCGGTTTACGAAGTGGAGTTTGCCGCGGCTCAACAGTTTTATCGCCAAACCGAACTGCTCTCTCAATCGTTTGCTGATTATTGTTCTGCGCCGACGCAGGAAGCCAGCGAAGTGCGCCAGCAGTGGCATCAAACCATGCTCAGTTGGATGGCTCTGCAAGGTCAGGAAAGAGGCCCGGCGGCGGCACTGGAACAGAGCTGGAACGTACAGTTTTGGCCCGACAAGAAAAATACCACTGGAGTAAAGATGTCTGCCTTGACCCGCCGCGAGCAAAGTTGGTCGGTGGATGAGATAGCGGTACAAAGCGTGACTGTGCAGGGCTTGGGGGCGCTGGAATGGTTGCTCTACGACAGCCAATCTAACTTGACGCAAAATCCGCAGACTTGCGATACAGGCGTGGCGATTGCCGGTAATCTTAAGCGCAACGCAGCCAAAATCGCTACGGCTTGGCAAAGTAATCCGTGGGTGGCTTTGGACGATAAAGAGTGGCAGTCAGAATACATTTCGCTGCTGTCGAATCAGCTCGAATACGCGATGAAAAAAATGGCGCGTCCACTGGCAAACATTGGTCAGCCGCGACCTTATTTTGCGGAATCTTGGCGCTCTGAAACCTCGTTTTCTAACTTGAAAGCGAACATTGAGGCACTTCGTCAACTGTATGTTGCTCATGGGCATGGTTTGGATGCGATGCTGCGCGAGATGGACAAGCCGGATCTGGCAGATCGTGTACTGAATCAATTCGATACTATGCTGACCACTTGGCCGCAAGAGCGGAGCCTATTTAGTGCATTACCAACGAAGGAAGGCTATCGCCTCGCATTAGCGCAATATTATAAGCTCGAGCAGTTGAAGTACGTCATTCATGATGAAGTGGCGGTGGAATTGGGTGTAGTGATAGGGTTTAACGCAACAGATGGTGACTGATTTACAACGCAGAAGCCTGCTGAAAGCCGCTTTAGCAGGCATAGTAACGCCCGTGTTGCCTTTTGGCTGTGCGTCTCTGGCCACTTCAAAACCGGCCTTAATTGGCTGTGCCATTACTGGGCGCGAGCAGTTTAGTGCGGTGGTGGCGGATGAATATGGCTACCCTTTGCATCAATTGCCACTGCCGGCGCGCGGACATGGCGTGGCGACGAATCGGGCGGGGCACGCGGCGGTTTTTGCAAGGCGTCCGGGCAGTTTCTTCATGGTGTTCGATTATCAGAGCGGAGAAATGCGCCATCTTAGTTTGGCAGCAGAAAATCGTCACTATTATGGGCACGGCGTTTACTCTTTAGACGGAAACTACTTGTTTGCCACCGAAGGAGAGCGCGGCACCAGCCGTGGTATCATCGGTGTCTATGATGTGCAGCATAATTATCAGAAAGTCGACGAGCTGAGTGGGTTTGGCATTGGCCCGCACGAAGTGATCATCATGCCAGATAGCACCTTAGTGATCGGCGTTGGTGGCGTGCATACCAATGGACGTGAACCGCTCAACTTAGCGAGTATGCAACCCAGCCTCAGTTACTTAGCGCAAAACGGTGAATTGCTCGACCAAGTGACTTTAGCCGATCCCAAATTGAGCATTCGCCATCTTGCACATGATGGTCGCGATACGGTGCTTTGTGGTCAACAATATCGTGGTGAGCCAGACGAGTACCCGTCATTGTTGGCCATGCACACTCGCGGGTATGAGATGGTGTCGTTGTACGCCGAGTCAGAGCAGTGGGCGAGGTTTAATCACTATATTGCCAGTATTGCCGCCACGGCAGAGTGGATTCTTGCCACTTCACCGCCGGGCAATTGCTACGGTATCTGGTCCAAACAGAGTGGCAAACTGGTGGAGCTGGGGGCTTTGCCTGACGCGTCCGGTGTGGTTGTGTATCAAGATCAATTTCGTGTCAGTTCAGGCGCAGGCACAGTTGTGACCACTTCGGTTGAGCAAGGGCGAAGAGAAATCCAGTCGAATATTCAATGGGATAATCACTGGTCACAAATTGTTTAAAAAAAACTTCTCACTTTTGCGCTCGTAACCTCGACGATATTTGCCATACTTAGCCTATGGCAAATTTTGATTTTCTGGAGCGAAAAAGGTGTCTAAGTCGTTGATAGTTTTATTGCTAGCGTTTCTCGCTCCACCTTTGTGGGCATTAACCCAGCAGGAAGATGTCCATTGGCGTATTGAAAACTCCGCGGCTCTTGCTTATGTGCAATATCCTCATCAAGTGGAGCAGTTGTATCGAGAGCACGGGCACCAACGAATTTGGACGGATGCGAGAGCGATTGAGCAATTTGAATTTCAACTGGAATTGGTCAAAGCGGCCGGAGTGAGCTCTTATTTTGAACATCAAATCGCAAAACTCAATCGCTATAAAGCGCAGCAACAGTGGTTGGGTTATGACATTCTCGCCACCGACATCTTGCTTTCCTACCTGAGTTATCTCGACAAACTGACGCGCAATGGCAAAGATTGGCTGTTTTCTTCCCCGTTAAGTCAAAGTTTGCCAGCGCCTAATCCAAGGTCACTAAGCAATCTCGCACAAGAAATTCGTTCAGGCTCGCTTGCCGATTACATCGCCTCTTTGCGTTCTCCGTTGCAGCTCAACCCTCAATTTGAGCAGCGTTATCGCAAGTTATGGAATGTACAGCATCAAGTTACTACAGAGTACCGTCCACAAGGTCTGAAAAAAGTCGGTGACTCCCTTACGGATAAAGCCACTTTGCTCAGACGTTTGCAAATGGTCGGTGTTGATACCCATCAAAGCTCAGATGCTGATCCTCTCTATGATGCGGCGCTCGCTAAAGCCATCAAGCAATTTCAAAAGATGCATGGCCTCGCTCAGGACGGTGTGATAGGTCCTGCGACCATCAAATGGCTGAATGTTTCACCAGCACAACGTTTGCACTCGATGGCACTGAATGCAGAGCGTTCGCGCTTATGGCCGCAAGAGCGGGATTTGCTCATTCTGGTCAATGTGCCTGGCTATGAAATGCAATTTTGGTACAAGGGCGAGGAGGTATTCGAATCGAAAGTGGTGGTCGGAAAAATCAGCCGAAAAACACCGATCATGGAAGGGAAAATGGACGGTATCGTGCTTAACCCGGTGTGGAATGTGCCAAATAAAATTATGGTTAAAGACATTTTGCCTAAGCTGAAGCGCGACCAAAACTATCTTAAAAAACAAAATATTGAGATTTTGGAAGCGTGGGACTCAGAGACGGCCATCGACCCTGGAAGCATCGATTGGTCACGTGTTTCGCGACACAACTTCCCGTACAAAATGCGTCAGTTATCAGGCAACACAAACGCCTTAGGCTTGTATAAGTTTAACATTCCCAATAAACGGGCCATTTTTCTGCATGACACGCCTTCTAAGCGTCTGTTCTCCAGAGATAATCGAGCGTTTAGTTCCGGCTGCGTGCGGGTGGAAAATGCCGATCAATTTGCCCATTTATTACTGCAAACCCAAGGGCTAGAAGAAGAACTCACGCGACAATCTGCCTGGCAAGAGCCTAACAATATGATCCCGCTCAAGACTCGCGTGCCAGTACACATCATTTATCAAACGGTTTGGTTTGATGGTGAAGAGATCAATTATCGTGACGATATTTATCAATTCGATTTGATTCGCCAGCAGGGATGAAATTTGCCAGAAATTTACATACGTGGAAAAGATCAGTTACTTCAATCACTAACTCTCATCCCTGATGCAAATTGAACCCGTTGCTACCCAGAAAGCAATTTGACGCTGAGAAAGTCATTCGCTATGGTGCCCCGCTGTTACCAATAAGTGTGGGAATTTGAGTGAAGTCGAAATTTGAGCCGCTTTCGCGTCGGCGTTTTATCTGTATGGCGAGTGCGACTGTCGCAGCGGTTTCGTGCATGCCCAGTCGAGCATTTGCTTCGTTGCCTGATGCACCTCGGGAATTGGCAATGAACAATTTACACACGGGCGAGTGGTTGGAAAGTTGTTACTTCGATGGCGTGAGCTACGTTGAAGAAGAATTGGCCCGTCTTGACCATTTATGTCGGGACTTTCGCCAAAACGAAGCGCATCCGATGGACAGACGTCTGTTTGATCAACTCACGCAAATTCAAACTCTGATTGGCACACAAAACGAAGTGCAGATCATTTCGGGCTATCGTTCGCCCGTGACCAACGCGGCGCTAAGAGCTCGCTCTTCGGCGGTCGCTAAGAAAAGTTATCACATGCTGGGTAAAGCGATAGACTTTCGTATCGATGGCGTTGCCATCGCCACGGTCCATGAAGCCGCCTTAACGCTCAACGCGGGTGGTGTTGGTTACTATCCGCGCAGTGATTTTGTGCACATCGACACCGGGCCCGTTCGTCAATGGTAGCCGCTTCTTGTTTTTCCCTCCTTCAAGTGTCATAGTTCCGGCCAGATTTTCTTGGTCCGAGGTTAGTATGGCACTTAAATATCAGATTGTTCCCGTTACTCCTTTCGCGCAAAACTGCTCGATTGTCTGGTGCGATGAAGCCATGAAAGGCATCGTGATTGACCCAGGCGGCGATGAGAAACAACTGGCGGCACGTATCAAAGAGCTCGGCGTTGAGGTTGTGCAATTGGTTTTAACCCACGGTCATCTGGATCATGTTGGTGGTACGGAGCGTTTGTCTGAACTCTTAGGCCAAGTGGAAATCGTTGGCCCGCACAAAGCCGATAACTTCTGGCTGCAAGGTTTGGAACGGCAAAGCCAAATGTTCGGGTTTCCTTTGACACAAGCATTTGAACCGCATCAGTGGTTACAGGATGGTGACGAGATCCGCTTTGGGCACCAAGTGCTGCAAGTGCTGCATACTCCAGGTCATACACCGGGCCATGTGGTGCTGTTTAGCGAACAAGCTCGTCGCGCTTTCGTCGGCGATGTCCTGTTTAACGGCAGCATCGGCCGTACCGATTTCCCACAAGGGGATTTCAACACCTTGATCGCTTCGATTAAAAACAAGCTTTGGCCTTTAGGCAATGACGTGACGTTTATCCCGGGTCATGGACCAGAGTCAACCTTTGGCCATGAGCGCAAAACCAATCCATTCGTCGCTGACGAGATGCCGCTCTACTGACTCACTTAATCTGGTTCGGCGGCGGCTAAGTAGCGCCGAGCCAGGCCGACAAAATCGTCGGCTTCCCGGTCGAGATCTTGCGCCGAAATAAAAATGTCGTAATCAAAAAAACGCCGCTGATAACGCATGCGGTTGGCGAGCATGGCTTTTAATCCGGTATACAAACGCTCATCGCCAATGTGGACGGGATCTGAGTTGAGCACCATATCTTCAAACTGGTTTGTACACCGATGTTGATGTGCGCCCAAGTAAAGTAGGGCTCGTTGACTGAGGAGAATTTCGCTGGCGACTCGGGGACAAATCGCATCCAGATAGGGCGTATAGTTTTTGAGTTTAATGCCTATCCAAGGTAGCGGCTCATGCCAACCTTGTGTCTCAACAGTGCAGACGCCAATTTTTTCAATATTGCGCCATTTGACCACCCAACCGCCTTTAAACAGGTGTTGTTGGAAGTGAGTGGCAGTGAGGGTGTATTTCACTTGGCTGCGCAGCATTAAGTAGATGCCAAGTAAGGCTAGAAAAAGCAGCAGTGTGATGGCGACAAAAGCTTGTAACCAACTGGTAGAGAGGGACAAAAGCAGTAAAGCAGCGGCCAAGAATCCGCCAATCAAGCCCCGACCTTTATTTGAGTTGAGACTGAAATCGTAGTTGCACAATTGCAGCGTTTGCATACTCATCCCTTTGCATTTTTAGTGAATCTTACCACTGTATTTATACTCAGCACTCAATGCTTTGTACTTGTTTAAATTGTAGTCTTTCTGCCCAAACCACGCATTTTTCATGACCTTTCGCCGCTTAAGCCTACAAATTACCCCTGAAATTTGCTATAAAACGCGCTTCAAAATTTTCATCCCTGCTGACAAGCAGTGAACTGGAGACCAATTCAATGAGACTTTCTCATAAGCGTAACGTGCAGGCAAAACTGCAAAAACGCATTCAAGCCGCTGTAGCAAATTTGGCGACGGCACCGAGAAAAGCGAAGCCAGTGGCGAGCAAAGCAACGGTATCTGCGCTGGTTGCTGAAAAGAAGGTTGCCGCCAGCGAAGTGGCTGAAGTGAAAAACGTTGCCGTTTCAGCGGTGAAAAGCAACCTCACGTTGACCCCAAAACAGCAGCAAGTGCTGGATATAGTGACGGCCAATGTTGATGGCATCAATCCCAAAAGTATTGGTCTCGCCGCAGGGCAAGACGAAGCAAAAGCGGCTTCATGGGCCACTGGTGCGCTAAAAAAACTGCTTGAAGAAAATCTCGTCACCAAAGAGCAGCTAAGCGGTAACAAAGTGATCTACAAGCGCGCTTAACTTTACTTGGCAACATCTGCTTTGCCTCGGCTTGCCCGGGGCACTTTATCCCATCTCACCCAATCTTGCGTCTTCTCTGTTGCTCTTAACCAGCCTTGCTTGTCACACTTTTGCTAAAAACTGTTAATACTTGACTTGTTTTACTACGTAAGTATCCGTTCAGATCTAAATTTGTCGATGAATTTTTAATGTTTATATTAATCAAATAATTAAAGTGATATCTGATTTTGATCTTACGTATTAATACGTAATACCTTGGTCGAATTATCTCGCCAATCACGAGACAGCTTGCGTGTTCCTGCCGATTACATGTCGTTGGTTTTTGTTACATCTTTAACATGAATAACAAGTGTTCATTGATGTGACATACAATAAAACCAAGGACGTGAAACATGAGTCTTATCCAACAATCTCTAAAACGTGTGCTGAAAAGTACTGCCGTGGCGGCCGCTTTGGCACTGCTTGCGACATCGGCCAATGCGGCAGAAAAAGTGTACCGCCTGAAACTGGCAGAAACGTGGGGGCCTAACTTTCCCATCTTCGGTGATGCGACCAAAAATATGGCGAAAATGGCAGAAGAGATGTCCAACGGCCGCTTGCAGATCCGTATCGACTCTGCCAACAAGCACAAAGCACCGCTTGGCGTGTTCGACATGGTGAAATCAGGACAGTACGACATGGGGCACTCAGCGTCCTATTACTGGAAAGGCAAAGTACCGAACACGCTCTACTTTACGTCAATGCCGTTTGGTATGTTGCCGATGGAACAATACGCTTGGTTCTATTACGGCGGCGGTATGGAGTTGATGGAGAAGGTGTACGCGCCGCACAACATGCTGTCTTTCCCGGGGGGTAACACGGATACCCAAATGGGCGGCTGGTTCCAAAAAGAGATCAACTCGGTAGATGATCTGCAAGGGTTGAAGATGCGCATTCCCGGTTTTGCGGGCGAAATCTTAGCCGAGCTTGGCGCGAAACCGACCAACATTGCACCGGGTGAATTGTATACCTCACTTGAGCGTCGTACGATTGATGCGCTGGAGTGGGTCGGCCCATCACTGGATTTGCGCATGGGTTTTCACAAAATCGCCCCTTATTACTACACAGGTTGGCATGAGCCAGCTACGGAATTGCAGTTTTTGGTCAACCAACGTACTTGGGATGGGCTGCCTCAAGACTTGAAAGCGATTCTGCTGGTGGCAATGAAAACTGCGGCGTACGACATGTATACCCAATCCAAGCATGAAAATGGCAAAAACTGGGCATCGATCAAATTTGAATACCCGAATGTACAAGTGAAAGACTTCCCGCCTGCGGTGATGTCTGCGATGCGTGCAGCCAACGACAAGTTGCTAAAAGAGCATGCTGAGAAAGATGCACTGGCCAAAGAGATCCAAGAATCGCAAGCGGCTTATCTTAAGCAGGTTCGTCCTTGGACCGACATTTCTACCCGCGCGTACCTAAATGGTCAGGCGCAATAAAATTCGCCAGCGATTCTGGTGAGGAGCCCAAGAAAGCTCACTCTATCTTGAGATGAGCCGATAACAGAGCTCCGCTGGCTTGCCAAGCGGAGCCATTTTTCAAAATTCCATGGAGTAGGGAATGAGAAGTCTGATCTATATCGAACGTCTGTTTAACCGTTTCGGGGACTTCCTCGGATGGCTTGCCAGCATATTGTTTGTGGTTCTGCTCGCCAACGTGGTATACGACGTCATCATGCGTTATGCCTTTAACGATGTGTCCATCGCCTTTCAAGAGTTGGAATGGCACCTGTTTTCCGCTGTTTTCCTGCTGGGTATCCCTTATGCGCTAAAAGCGGGCGGGCATGTTCGCGTTGATCTCTTTTACGAAAATCTTTCTCATCGCGCGCAAGCGATCATTGACCTGCTGGGAACGGTCGTTTTCCTCATTCCGTTTTGTCTTCTAGTGACGTGGTTTGGTATCGACTTTGCCAAAGAGAGCTATGCATTAGGTGAAACCTCCGGCGATCCGGGTGGGCTGCCCTATCGCTGGATAATCAAAGCGATGATCCCACTCTCATTTGCCTTCATGACCATCAGTGGCGTCGGTTTGATGTTGCATTCGCTCAACAAGATCGTCAATCCGCACTTGTTGCACCTTTCCAAATCAGATAAGTCGTAGGAGCTCAGGATGATCGGAATTGTGATGTTTTTTGTCGCGCTGTTTGCGTTACTACTCGGCTTTCCTGTGGCGTTCACTTTTGGCGGTATCGCACTTTTATTTGGTGTGTGGGCGGAAGGAGTAGAGATCTTTGCCTTCATGCCATACCGCATTCAATCCATCATGGAAAACACCGTATTGATGGCCGTGCCACTGTTTGTCTTTATGGGCTTGGTGCTGCAAAAAACGCGTTTGGCGGAACAACTGCTGGAATCGATGGGGCGTCTTTTTGGCGGCGTGCGCGGTGGTATCGCGATTTCTACCGTGCTGGTGGGAACGCTGCTTGCGGCATCGACGGGAGTGGTTGGTGCGTCTGTGGTGGCAATGGGCCTTATTTCGTTACCTGTCATGCTCAAATACAACTATGACAAAGGGTTAGCGTGCGGAACTATCTGTGCGTCGGGCACTTTGGGGCAAATTATTCCGCCATCGATCGTATTGATTTTATTGGGTGATGTGCTCGGCGTGCCAGTTGGCGACTTGTTCCAAGCCGCCGTTTGGCCGGGGATTGTGCTGGTGGGCGTGTATGTGGTTTACATCCTTATTTACGCCAAACTTAATCCGCACGCAGCGCAGCCGATTGAACGTGATGAAACGATTAGCCGCCGTGAGGAAGTGATCAAAGCGCTCAAAGCGGTCATTCCACCCCTCGCGTTGATCGTGGTGGTTTTAGGTTCGATCTTTGCTGGTGTGGCGACACCAACCGAATCGGCGGCGCTAGGCGGCGCTGGTGCAATCGTTCTGTCACTGCTTTATCGCCAGTTCAGCTGGAAAATGGTGTACGAATCAGCGAAAGAGACGGTCAATGTGACCGCTATGGTATTTGCTATTTTGCTTGGCGCGACCGCGTTTTCTATGGCCTTTACCTACACCGGCGGCGACCTCTTAGTCGAGGAGTGGATGCTGAATATTCCCGGTGAGAAATGGGGCTTTTTGATCGTCACTATGCTGGTGATCTTAATCCTCGGATTCTTTATCGATTTCGTCGAGATCTGCTTCATTATTGTGCCCATTTTAGCGCCAGTGGCTGAGACGTTAGGCATCAACATGACTTGGTTTGCTATCCTGGTGGCGATGAATTTACAGACCTCCTTCCTGACCCCGCCGTTTGGTTTTAGCTTGTTCTATCTCAAAGGGGTGGCGCCAGCGGGGGTGACCACTCGGGATATTTATCGTGGTGTTGTACCGTTTATCGGCTTACAGATATTGGTGCTTGCCTCATTGCTGCTGTTCCCAGAATTTTATGGCATGGGCTAGGGCGCACAATAGTGAGGTAAATCTTGCTAGGTTTGAAACTTAGTTGCTAGAGTAAATGGCTGCCAAGGATGGGCAGCCATTGTTGTATAAGGACACGCTATGCCGCTGAAAATGAAGCTGATCTTGCTAACGCTGTTGCCGCTGCTGCTGGTTTCAGCGAGTATCAGTTGGATCTCCATCTATCAGGCAAAAACGTTAGGGCAAAAAGAGGTGGAGATATTTCGTCAAAGCCTGATCCAATCTCGTGAAAATGCGTTGCAAGACAGCGTGGATCTGGCGTTTGACGCAATTGGTTACATTCACAACGATGCTTCTCTGAGTGAGGAGCAAGCGCAGCAGAAAGTAAAAGCCATTTTGACTCGGTTGCGCTATGGTTCCGATGGCTATTTCTTTGCCTATGATAAGCAAGGAACCAACTTGGTTCATCCTATTCAGCCTGAGCTTGTAGGGCAAAATCTCCTCGATCTGCAAGATGAAAATGGTGATCATCTGATTGAAGCGCTGCTGTATCAAGCGCAAACGGGAGGCGGCTTTCATCAATATTTGTGGCAAAAGCCATCGACAGGTGAAACAGTGCCGAAACTCAGCTACGCGGCTTGGCTGAGTAAATGGGAGTGGATGATCGGCACCGGATTGTACATGGAAGACATTCGCCAAGAAGTGGCGCACATGCAGGCGGCGGTGAACAAAAACATCGAAACGACTTTTTTTTCTGTGGTAGTGATTTTATTGGTCACAGTGGCGGTGATCATTGTGTTGACCTTGGCGATCAACTTGCATGAGCATCGTCTCGCGGATAAGAATCTCAAAGAGCTGGCTCATAAAACCGTGATGTTTCAAGAAGATGAGAAGAAGCATCTCGCCCGTGAACTGCATGATGGCATTAACCAGTTACTGGTCTCAAGTAAATGTCACTTAGAGTTATTGAGTAACAAGATCGATCAACCTTCACTGCGCCAACATCTGGAAAAGTCTCAACAGTCACTGATGACGGCCATTAATGAAGTGCGGCACATTTCGCATCAATTACGCCCCAGTGCGTTAGATGACATTGGTCTTGAGGCTGCGTTGTCGAGTTTGTTACAAGATTTTCGCGCTCATTCGGGTATTGATATCGATATCCACTTTGATACGCAAGCGCATAAACTCAAATCAGAAGTGGCAACGACCTTGTACCGTGTCGCGCAAGAATCACTCAACAACATCGAAAAACACTCTGCGGCGCGTAAAGTGACAGTGAGCTTGCAGCAGATGGGCAACATACTGCAACTGCTGATCCGCGATGATGGCTGTGGTTTTGCTGTGGCAGATGCGCTGCGCAAACGAGGAATTGGCCTGAGGAACATGCGTGAACGGGTCGAGTTCTTAGGCGGCGATTTTGAACTGATGAGTGAACCCGGTTTTGGAACGGAAATTACCGTGTTACTGAATTTGGATGGATTAACCTATGGATAGACCGATTCGAATCGTGATCGTCGATGATCACCAAGTGGTGCTCGATGGTTTTATGGCTCGCTTAGAAATAGAACCCGATATTGAAGTGGTAGGAACGGCCAGCAATGGCTTAGAAGCGTTGGATGCCGTTCGTCGACACAAGCCCGACGTAGTGCTGATGGACATCAGCATGCCGATTATGAATGGCATTGAAGCCACTCGCTTGATCAAAGAAGAGTTTCCTGAGAGCAAGGTCTTGATGTTGACTATGCACGACAATCGAGAATACATCATGAAAGTGATGCAGGAGGGCGCGGTTGGCTACATGCTGAAAGAGATTTCGGCAGAGAAAATGGTGCAAGCGATCAAAACCGTCAATCAAGGTTCGACCTATTTTTGTGAGTCGGTGACACAAACCCTATTTACTCAGGAGATCGTCCCCGCAGCTCAACGCGTCAACCCGCTCAGTCGCCGTGAAGAGGCGGTACTCAAGCTGGTGGCACAGGGGCACAGCAGCAAAAAAATTGCGACCTTACTGGATATCAGCTATCGGACGGTGGAAACCCACCGCCACAATATCAAGCATAAGTTAGATCTGCACTCCACCGCGGAGTTGGCCAAATATGCGTTTGAGCAGGGTCTGGTGCAGTAAACGGGTCACTCTGGCTTGATGCTACCCAGTTCAAGAATGGGTGATACATCAATCTGCTCTGCGCTCATCATGCTGGAGATTCGCTGCACAGACGAAAGTAGTAGCGACTGCTCCCAATCTTCCAATTTCTGAAACTCAGAGATGAAATTTTCCTGCAATGGCATTGGCGCTTGCTTGAGAATGCGCTCTCCATCGCCGGTGAGATGGGCGTGCACTTTGCGTTTATCTTCTTTGCTGCGAACTCGCTCTACATACCCGTTTCTTTCCAAACGGTCCAAAATCGCGGTGGCGGTTGCTTGGCTCATATTGGTATGGTTGGCAAGCTGGCGAATGGTAACTTCGCCCAACTCCCTGATTGCACGCATCAAAATAAGCTGAGGGCCAGTCAGTCCAGAAATTTTATTGAGCTTCTTCGAATGTAAATCGATGGCGCGGATGATCTGTCTGATGGCGATGAGAACTTCTTCGTGTTTTTCCAAAATGTCTGCCCGTCGATGATTTGGCCCCAAAACTACCGCAATTTATCAGTGATTGAAAGCACTGCAAAGCGTCGACGCGGCTTGAATAGAGAAGTGGACCCCAATGGTTGGACGCATAAGCTCATTTCTTAAGTGGTTGACCCAGCTCATGCTGCGTATCTTTGCCTACCGAAGTAGGCCTCATCAGGAGTGAGGTTATTGAGTCCTTGATGGTTACGCTCTTCATTATAAAACACCATGTAGTTGCCGATTTCAAGCTCGGCTTCACGGGG
>NZ_JZAM01000006.1:0-253 GCF_000960595.1 Vibrio sp. S234-5 | reverse complement strand
GGGAGTTGAGCCAATACATAAAAGATAAAGCCAATGATACACAAGGCGGACGACTGACTGGGGCCGACATCCACGCTTATATCGTGAAAGAATTTGGCCAGCACTACCACCCTGACTCTATCTATTATACCAATCTGGAAAATTAACTGGTCAGATTAATCCACTCTCTTGTACACATCTTGCTAACTCTATCTGTACTGTCCAAGAATCGATTCCAAGCCTTGCACACTTTCTCCACGATATCCTCATAATC
>NZ_JZAM01000059.1:0-393 GCF_000960595.1 Vibrio sp. S234-5 | reverse complement strand
GCACTACGCTGGCACCCCGATCGCGACAATGGCAATGCAGAGCGCTTTCGTATTCCGTGCGAAGCATGGAACGTTTTGCGTCACTAAGCTCACCATCTATGAAGATCACCATCGATTAAGTCTACCAAGTAAAAAAACGACCTGCATTGTGCAGGGCGTTTTTCATCAAGCAGAACAATTAGTTGTTATTGCGAAACTGGGACTTACGCATGCGGTTAAGCGCGGCCATCACATCGAGTGCGCGAGGCTTGGCGAGGTCGCCCCGCTGGGGCATCTTCTCAAACCATGCGCCTTGCAGTAGTTCGGTAATGGCTTTGGCCCGGTTGTTACCCCAACCGGGCATTTGTGCCAATTGATACCAACCCCAACCAATGGCATTCACCTCGTACGATT
>NZ_JZAM01000058.1:0-791 GCF_000960595.1 Vibrio sp. S234-5 | reverse complement strand
AGTAGAGGGTGTGAACAACCGAATAAAGACGCTGAACAAAGTCGCCTATGGGTATCGTGATTGGGAATTTTTTGAGTTAAAAATCAAAGCCAGTCATGAGGCGAAGTATCGATTTTCCGGATGAACCAAAGAAACTCATTGAACGCTTAGAAAACCCACATGTACCAGCATCAAAACTCTCTGGCGCTGATAACATGTATAAAATAAAGCTACGTCAGTCTGGCTACCGTCTTGTTTACCAAGTAAAAGATGACGTTATCGTGGTAACGGTCTTAGCAGTTGGAAAACGAGAGCGAAGTGATGTTTACCGTAGTGCAATGAAACGCTTAGATGACTGATTAATACACCAATCAATGCCTATTTTTTCGGCAAGGTATAACGCCGCGTTAAGGGGTGCAGGCACGCAATACACAAGTTACCGCACAATGCCGTAACCACCAAACCTAACGCAAACTGAAAATGCCACGCGTGCCAAATCCCACTTGAACGCTTTGTTATGCTTAAGCTTCAATGACTTACGTTTTGATAAAACCAAGATTAACTCGACCTTGATTCACAAGCAAAAGCCAAAACCTAAAAAACGGAAATGACTCATGATTTTGAAAATCAGACTTTGAAATTTGGCTGCTAAAACTTAAAAACCTAAGTTCAATTTGCTGATTGCGCCAACCGCCCTAACCTCGCGCTTGCCCGAAAATTGATTGAGGCAACGCTCTGAATTTCCAGCGCCAAAGAACAAGTGTCCGGAAAATAGCGCCCACTGAAGCCAACTTGCCGACAAACTCAAAACC
>NZ_JZAM01000057.1:0-475 GCF_000960595.1 Vibrio sp. S234-5 | reverse complement strand
GTGTTCAAGCTCTGCGCGAACTGGGTAATTACCCAAACCAGAATGCTTTGGTGGCTGTTGCTCGAGGTTTACAAGATAAAGACGCGGCAATTCGCGAAGCTGCGATAGTCGGCGCGCAACCTTACGCGATCGAAAACCGCTGGCGCATGGTGGGACCACTACTTAAAGACGAATCCTCTTCCGTGCGTATTGCGGCAGCACTGAACTTAGTGCGTGACTATTCTGTTTTGACAGAAGCGCAAAGACCAGCGATAGAAAAGCCTGTGGACGAGCTTATAGCGAGTTTAAAGAGTGGAACGGATAACAACACCCAATTGCTGTTAGCCGATGTGTATCGCTGGCATGAAAACTGGAAACAAGCGGACGATATCTATCAAGCATTGTTATCCAAAATGCCGGAAAACCCAGATGTTTGGCTGAACTTACCGCACAATACCGCGCGCAGCAACGTGAGCAAGAAGCGATTGATACACTA
>NZ_JZAM01000056.1:0-348 GCF_000960595.1 Vibrio sp. S234-5 | reverse complement strand
TCGAGCACATGGGCTTGTCATGGATAACTTCCCGCTCAAAACACCCCAAGCAATCTCAAGAAGTCCAAGACGATTTTAAAAAAAATTCAAAATTGAAACGATCCTGAAGATCCCAGGACATATCGCTTTAGAGCATGTGGATGTCTGGTTTCAAGATGAAGCCAGATTTGGGCAACAAAACACGACGACACGGTTATGGGCAGAGAAAGGAACACGTCCCAGAGCCGTGAAGCAACAACAATTTGAATATGCGTATCTGTTTGGTTCTGTCTGTCCCGCGAGAGGAATTGGCGAAGCGATGGTCGTTCCTTGGGTTAATAAAGAGATCATGATCGAGCATTTAAAGCA
>NZ_JZAM01000055.1:0-2100 GCF_000960595.1 Vibrio sp. S234-5 | reverse complement strand
CTGAAATGCGCTTTGATGGTATTAATATTCATGGTCGCTCCCCAAAAGAAGAGCATAAGATCACAGACCGTGCTTCAGGTCAAATTTAACCTTGCGTTGTACAAGAAATGTTCATGATCTTGCCCTGGATTTTGCCTTGTTGGTTAGTTGGAATGGTTTCATTTTCTTTCTTCGCTATCTAGTTCACTGATAAACGAATCGAGGTCATAATCAGCCATACCACTTTCTTCACCTTCAACGAGCAGTTGTCGTAAAGTGTTCATTTTCGTTTCTTGTGTTTCGAGTAAACGTAGAGCGGAACGAATTACTTCACTTGCTGAGCCATAGCGTCCACTTTGGATTTGGCTACTAATGAAACCATCAAAGTGGTCGCCGAGAGTGATGCTAGTATTTTTAGCCATTGTAATCTCCTAATACCAAATAGTACCTAATTATGGTATTAACTTGAGGTAATCGCAAGTGGCGCATAACAAACTGTTTAAGAGTGATTCGCAACGCGTGGCATTTTTACTATGCGTTGTGTTTGGTGTTTGGTGTTTAAGGCGGTATGCGGAAGCTTCGGTATTGCGTTGCTCACACCTTAACAGGGCGTTATGCTTAATCACCAAAAATTAGTGGTTTATCTTTTTTCTTTGTTCCCTCGTCTGGTTAGTTTTGAGTTTGTCGGCAAGTTTGTTTCAGTGGGCGCTGTTTTCTGGACACTTATTCTTTGGCGCTGGAAATTCAGAGCGTTGCCTCAATCAATTTTCGGGCAAGCGTGAGGTTAGGGCGGTTGGCTCAATCAGAAGTTTGATTTTAGGTTTTTCGGCTTTATCTGCCAAAGTTCAAAGTCTGATTTTCAAAATTATGAGTCATTTCAGTATTTTGGTTTTTGGCTTTTGTTTGTGAGTTAAAGCTGAGTTAATCTCAGTTTGGTAAAACATAAGTCATTGAAGCTTAAGCATAACAAAGCGTTCAAGAGGGATTCATGCCGCGTGGCATTTTTGGTATGCAGTGAATTTTGGTGGTGAAAGTGGTTTGCAGAAAGTTGGTTTATGCGGCATTCACCCCTTAACGCGGCGTTATGTTTATCGGAGAAGTTCATGGTCAATTGGCCTTGTATTCTGAAATTAGATGGTGACGATGAGCTTGTTTATTTGGGTTCTGAAGCTGATTTGAATAGCGAGTGTGTGGATTTGATCATTAGTCCAAGCGATCGAGTCATTGATTCTGAAGGTTTTGTCTATTCAATTGTTTCAGATGGCTCAGTAGTTCACTTGATTGGAAACTCAATCCAGATTTCAGCAGAGGAAGCATCTAGATTTATTCAACGTCATGAGTTCTGTTTAGCGGAAGTCTGTTTGACAAAAATTCAGTTTGAAACAGTCGCTGAAGCATTTAACTGTCTGAAATCTTAGGCTAAATAAACATAACAAAGCGTTAAAGAGGGACTTGGCACGCGTGGCATTTTCAGTTTGCGGTAAGTTTAGTGGTTAAGGTGTGATGCGGTCACTTTTGTATTGCGTGCCTGCGCCCCTTAACGCGGCGTTATGTGACAGGAGGTTATTTTGATTAATGAAGAAGACTTTAATGTAAGCAACACTACCTTCACGTTTAAAAAAGACGAATATCCTTTGTCAAAAATTAAAGGTGCAAGGGTTAAAACAAACACATTTCAGGATCATGCTTTGCGTATTGTTTGCATTGGTCTAGTTGTTGGGAGTGTCGTATGGATGATATGCCCAGAGTCATTTGGATTATTTACAGCACCATTTGCATTAACAATGGGCATGATTTCAGCGTTGTTTTCAGTTAGGAAGTACGAATTACAAGTTGAGTTTCAGCATGTTGATGAAACTGGTTTGCAATGGGTATCCGTAGCAAAGACAAATAACCAAATGGTTAAAACGTTGTTTGAAAAACAAGCAAGTAGACTACTTGGCCAAGTCACATAACAAAGCGTTTAAGAGGGATTTGGCCCGCGTGGCATTTTCGGTTCATCCGGAAAATCGATACCTGAATGGCTTTTCTGATACCATATCGCCAAAAATAGCCAGTTAATGTCAACTTCACTTCTTTACCATCGCTTTGGAATACGCGGCCCTTTCCATTATTGCTCTA
>NZ_JZAM01000054.1:0-780 GCF_000960595.1 Vibrio sp. S234-5 | reverse complement strand
TAAGCATAACAAAGCGTTTAAGTGGGATTTGGCACGCGTGGCATTTTCAGTTTGCGTTGAGTTCGGTGGTTACGGCACTGTGCGGTAGCTTTTGTATTGCGTGCCTGCACCCCTTAACGCGGCGTTATGGCTATCAAGTTGAGTTCATCATTAATGTCGGTAAATTGGTTTAAATTGGAGTACTATTCTGCGATTAAACTCGCTGAAGAACTCGATGACAATCCCAATTAAAAATGTATCCAATCCTGAAATATCGTGCTCAAACTGCCATGCTTGTTGTTGCCGTTTGGAGGTTATGATCATTACCGACACAGGTGTACCAGAGCAGCATATTGCATTCGATGAATGGGGTGGAGAAACGATGCTGCGTTTGTCAGATGGTTGGTGTTCAGCTCTAGATCGTGAAACGTTCATGTGCACAATTTACGAAAATCGCCCTTGGATTTGTCGAGAATTCGAAATGGGCTCTTACGAATGTCGAGATGAACGGATAGACCTTTCTTAAAGTTTTACACGATAAATCAGTGAGTTGTTAGCCATAACAAACGGTTCAAGAGGGACAGCCAACGCGCGGCATTTTTATTATGCGTTGGTTTTTGTGGTTATGGTGCTGTGCTGAAGCTTGGTAATGGCGTTGGCTGCCCCTTAACCGGGCGTTATGCAACTCAGGTAAATTTAGGAGTTCAATCTTTTTAGGTTTCTCCGGCCATTCGTTTTGTGTTGTCGGCAAATGAGCACTTTTACCCTCAGATTCGTGGTTCACTCAAGCCGTAAAACAGG
>NZ_JZAM01000053.1:0-779 GCF_000960595.1 Vibrio sp. S234-5 | reverse complement strand
CTTGCCCGAAAATTGATTGAGGCAATTCGCTGAATTTCCAGCGCCAAAGAATAATTGTCCAGAAAACCGCGCCCACTGAAGCCAACTTGCCGAGAAACACCAAACTAAAGAGCCAAGGGAACAAAGAACAATCATAAACCACTGACTTTTGGTGATTAAGCATAACGCCCGGCTAAGGGGTTGACAACGCACCGCCGAACTTAAAAAACACACTGTAAACACTGAACTTTAATTTTGCACTAAAGCCGCCAAGCGTTGGCAATCCCTCTTGAGCCGTTTGTTATGCAAATTCAATAAGATAAATCGACTTTACACGACCAAAAACCACCATTGCAATGGTTGAGTGATTCAAGAATCAACCCAAGTAGGAGCCGAGATAAATAAGCCGCCAAAACAAAGTCCACCGTTCAACAACAAACCAAGCTTTTGAATGAGACAAACTCAACAAGCAAGACTTTCAGCAAGTACAAAATGCTCGATAAACTTGCCCTTTCCACACTTTGCGCCCACAAGATTCACAACACGCCAACGCTAAAACTGATTGAGGCAAACAAAGAACCTTGCCTGCTTTACGGTTTGAGTGAACCACGAATCTAAGGGTAAAAGTGCTCATTTGCCGACAACACAAAACGAATGGCCGGAGAAATCCTAAAACCGTCATTCCGCAGCTAATTCCAGAATTTAAATAGTGTGATCTGGCGATCAGTTTTTCATAAAAACCACGACACCATCTTGACCGCGATCGACAGTTTTGATCTATTACTGCTATTTGACGGTCT
>NZ_JZAM01000052.1:0-289 GCF_000960595.1 Vibrio sp. S234-5 | reverse complement strand
CGCTCAAAACACCCCAAGCAATCTCAAGAAGTCCAAGACGATTTTAAAAAAAATTCAAAATTGAAACGATCCTGAAGATCCCAGGACATATCGCTTTAGAGCATGTGGATGTCTGGTTTCAAGATGATACCAATATAAGTAAAAATGTGATCTAATTGAGGCCATTCAACGATAAAACTTATTCGCTATGGACAGTCTCAATAATATCGACTTTAAAAAGCTCGCAAGCCAGCAGAAATCTATTCAGATGAAAATGAGATTGCTGGCCCTCGCTCATTTCAAAGAGGGA
>NZ_JZAM01000051.1:0-535 GCF_000960595.1 Vibrio sp. S234-5 | reverse complement strand
CTAAGGTTTTAATAAAAAGCGAAGCTCTATTAGCGGCAGACTCAACACTGCGGCTGAATGAGCAGGCTTGTAACTGCCAGCAGATTAGAATGGATGAGTATTTCATAACTCAAAACAAATTCATAACCGCCTGATCTGTTAATGCAAAGCCAATCAACATTACGGCCAACTAACGCCGCACTAAGCGGCTAAAAATAGTGGGCTAAAATATGAGCGCAGCGAAATAGCCCACTGTTTTTAGTCCGTTTGAGTGCCTTGTTAGTTGCCGTTTGGTAACGACACAAACTACAACACATTACACTTTACTAAAACCCAACTGCCCCGCTTTTTGCCGAAAGCCAATACAAGAATGAAGCCCGTATTTAGCATGCAAAAGTCTGGTGAGCTTTATGCCGCTAAGGTTTCAATAACAAACCAAGCTCTATTAGCGGCAGACTCAACACTGCGGCTGAATGAGCAGGCTTGTAACTGCCAGCAGATTAGAATGGATGAGTATTTCATAACTCAAAACAAATTCATAACTGCCTGATCTGTT
>NZ_JZAM01000050.1:0-343 GCF_000960595.1 Vibrio sp. S234-5 | reverse complement strand
TACCCTAAATGCTCGATCATGATCTCTTTATTAACCCAAGGAACGACCATCGCTTCGCCAATTCCTCTCGCGGGACAGACAGAACCAAACAGATACGCATATTCAAATTGTTGTTGCTTCACGGCTCTGGGACGTGTTCCTTTCTCTGCCCATAACCGTGTCGTCGTGTTTTGTTGCCCAAATCTGGCTTCATCTTGAAACCAGACATCAACATGCTCTAGAGCGATATGTCCTGGGATCTTCAGGATCGTTTCAATTTTGAATTTTTTTTAAAATCGTCTTGGACTTCTTGAGATTGCTTGGGGTGTTTTGAGCGGGAAGTTATCCATGACAAGCCCATGTG
>NZ_JZAM01000005.1:0-253 GCF_000960595.1 Vibrio sp. S234-5 | reverse complement strand
AAATAAGTCGCGATGAGTGTTCACACAGATTGATGGTTTTGAAGCGCAAGCTTCGAGCTGTTATTGCTCTTTAACAATTTGGAAAGCTGACAAAACAAACCTTGTCTTTAATCGATAAGCGTTTGTTTGTAAAGTTCTCAATGTTTGTCTTTAAGACAAACACCAACAAACACATTCAAGTGTTCTTGGGAATGTCACTGTATAGTGACGATTCAAAATTGAGTCCGGCAAATCAATGCTATCTCGCTCATTC
>NZ_JZAM01000049.1:0-445 GCF_000960595.1 Vibrio sp. S234-5 | reverse complement strand
TGATCGAGCATTTAATCCAAAGAGTGGCAAGCGCTGAAAAAGGGCGTCATGCCGTCATCATTATGGATGGGGCAAGTTAGCATGCCAATGACATTGCAGAACCGTTTAGCAAAGTCAATATCATCAAGCGCCCGCCCGATTGACCAGAGCGAAACCAGAGAGAACAAGAATGGAGCTGGCTCAGACAGCACTCTCTTGCCAATCAGAGTTTTACCGATTATGAGGATAGCGTGGAGAAAGTGTGCAAGACTTGGAAGCGATTCTTAGACATGTATGAGAGAGTTATCAAGATGTGTACAAGAGAATGGATTAATCTTACCAGTTAAATTTCCAGAGTAATATAATAGATAGAGTAAGGGTGGTGTTGCTGATAAAATTCTTACTCGATATAAGCGTGTGGGTCTACCTCAGTCAGACGTCCTCCTTGTGTATCATTGGCTTTAAC
>NZ_JZAM01000048.1:0-273 GCF_000960595.1 Vibrio sp. S234-5 | reverse complement strand
GCCAAAGAACAAGTGTCCGGAAAACAGCGCCCACTGAAGCCAACTTGCCGACAAACTCAAAACTAACCAGCCGAGGGAACAAAGAAAAAACATAAACCACTGACTTTGCGTGATTAAGCATAACGCCGCGTTAAGGGGCGCAGGCACCACGGCTTGCGCATGAGTTAAATAATTGTTAAGTCCCAAATAACACGTGCTCTCGAAACTCTGTATTTAACGCACATTTTAATTGCCGCCTTTTCAAAGTGCCTTTCATTTCTACTAACTTTATCA
>NZ_JZAM01000475.1:0-262 GCF_000960595.1 Vibrio sp. S234-5 | reverse complement strand
CTCTTTGAACCTAACGGGCAACGACAGTGCACCAGACGGCGGCCTGGAAATCACCCACATCAACGGCGTGGCGTTAACCGGCAATGCCCAAGACATCGCGGTGGACAATGGCACCGTGGTCATCGCGCCATCCGCCGCGATGACGTTCGAGCCAGCGGCTGACTTCAATGGTGAGATCAACTTCGGCTACCAGGTGAAAGACGCGGACGGCGATGTAGACAGCGCGAACGTGAAAGTGACCGTGAATGCCGTGAACGATGCG
>NZ_JZAM01000474.1:0-263 GCF_000960595.1 Vibrio sp. S234-5 | reverse complement strand
GCGAGGTTAGCAAGCTTGGCGCAAAGTCGCTTTGGAAGTTTTGCTTTCGCTTTGGGTTTCCCGAAAGTGATTTATCAAAATTTTCGGGTTTTCAAATCGCATGAAAGGCCACAAAATTTGAACCAATTCGGGTTTCAAAACTCAGGCAGTTTGCTGGTTTCCCAAATCAGGTTAATCTCAGGTTTGGTCAATCTAAGGTGCTGAAATTTAAGCTAACAAACTGCTTAAGAGGGATTCGCAATGCGTGGCATTTTCAGCATGCG
>NZ_JZAM01000473.1:0-269 GCF_000960595.1 Vibrio sp. S234-5 | reverse complement strand
TTTGCTGGTATATGACGTGGAGGTTTTGTCGCCATTTCATGAGCCCAGATGCGGCCATTATCTTCAAAGGATTTTAAGTATGCTTCTTGTACACTATGTTGCTTCATTTCAATATTCCTAACGCCGCATTAAGTGGTGAGCGACGCTAAACACTAATGCCTCGGCAAACCACTTAAAACACAAAAACTGAATTTACACTAAAAACACCAAGCGTTGCGAATCCGTCTTAAATGCTTTGTTATGCAAATTCAATAAGATAAACATAAAGT
>NZ_JZAM01000472.1:0-276 GCF_000960595.1 Vibrio sp. S234-5 | reverse complement strand
CACACTACCATCGACGCTGTTTCGTTTCACTTCTGAGTTCGGGATGGAGTCAGGTGGGTCCAAAACGCTATGGTCGCCAAGCAAATTCTTTCTCTCTATTTCTAGAGAATAATTCGGAAAGCTGTTTTCAGTTCTTAACACACTCAAGTTTCGTTCTTGCTTTGAGTCCACCAAAACCCTTTGGGTGTTGTATGGTTAAGCCTCACGGGCAATTAGTACAGGTTAGCTCAACGCCTCACAGCGCTTACACACCCTGCCTATCAACGTTCTAGTCTC
>NZ_JZAM01000471.1:0-278 GCF_000960595.1 Vibrio sp. S234-5 | reverse complement strand
GGATGGGGCGAGTTGGCATACCAATGACATTGCAGAACCGTTTAGCAATGTCAGTATCATCAAGCTCCCGCCCTATTCACCAGAGCTAAACCCGATAGAACAAGTGTGGAGCTGGCTCAGACAACACTATCTTGCCAATCAGAGTTTTACCGATTATGAGGATATCGTGGAGAAAGTGTGCAAGGCTTGGAATCGATTCTTGGACAGTACAGATAGAGTTAGCAAGATGTGTACAAGAGAGTGGATTAATCTGACCAGTTAATTTTCCAGATTGGTAT
>NZ_JZAM01000470.1:0-282 GCF_000960595.1 Vibrio sp. S234-5 | reverse complement strand
GGCTAACAAACAATTTAAGAGGGATTCCCAACGCTTGGCATTTTTGCTTCTACTTCAATTTTAGTGTTTACGGTACAATGCTTTAGGTTGGGTGGTAGCGTTGCTCACCCCTTAATTGGGCGTTATGCAACTCAGGTAAATTTAGGGGTTCAATCTTTTGGGTTCATCCGGAAAATCGATACCTGAATGGCTTTTCTGATACCATATCGCCAAAAATAGCCAGTTAATGTCAACTTCACTTCTTTACCATCGCTTTGGAATACGCGGCCCTTTCCATTATTG
>NZ_JZAM01000047.1:0-726 GCF_000960595.1 Vibrio sp. S234-5 | reverse complement strand
CCGTCATTCCGCAGCTAATTCCAGAATTTAAATAGTGTGATCTGGCGATCAGTTTTTCATAAAAACCACGACACCATCTTGACCGCGATCGACAGTTTTGATCTATTACTGCTATTTGACGGTCTCAAAATATGTCTACCCATCCTGTTATTAAACGCTTAGATCACCTTGGTCTCATTGCCGCCTTTTGTCACGAAATTGGCCTGCCACGGATGATAGATGCCGTTATCCCAAAATATTCTGACCACAATGTTTCTCATGGTGACGCGGTATTGGCCATGCTCCTAAATGGACTTGGCTTTCATAGCAGAACACTGCACATGTTCTCGGACTTTTTTAAGACCAAGCCTGTGTCTAAGCTACTCGCCAAAGACATTGAAGCACACCACCTTACTGATGATGTACTAGGCCGCACCTTAGATGCTCTATACGAAGCCGATGTCTCAGCGCTCTATCAGGTTATTGCTGAGCGTGTTGTTGATAAACTGGGCTTGACGACGGATTCTGTTCATCTTGATATCACTAGCTTCCACGTTGATGGTGAGTATGCACAAGATGAAAACACCAACGTCATTAAGCTTGTAAGAGGCTACAGTCGGGATCATAGGCCAGAGCTTAACCAAGTGGTGCTTGAACTCATCTGTGAAAACCAAGCAGGTATTCCTGTTTACATGCAAGCACTGAGTGGCAACACCAATGATGCCAAGGCATTCGCTGAAGTCACTA
>NZ_JZAM01000469.1:0-948 GCF_000960595.1 Vibrio sp. S234-5 | reverse complement strand
AAAATATAACAATGCGTTCAAGTGGGACTTGGCACGCGTGGCATTTTCAGTTTGCGTTGAGTTTTGTGGTTACGGTACTGTGCGGTAGCTTTTTTATTGCGTGCCTGCGCCCCTTAACGCGGCGTTAGGAATATTGAAATGAAGCAACATAGTGTACAAGAAGCATACTTAAAATCCTTTGAAGATAATGGCCGCATCTGGGCTCATGAAATGGCGACAAAACCTCCACGTCATATACCAGCAAAAAAATGCACTATGGAGGTTGATTTTCAGAATCACGATACCGAGCACTTTCAAAATCGAAATATTGAGAAGCCAGCAATTGAAGTTATACGTGCTCTACAAAAAGGTGAACCGATAGACAACGATAAGGCCGAAAAGCTATTTATGTGGTCTGAACTTCATTTATTGAGGAATCAAAAGTTTAGGTCATATGACGAAATGGACTATTCTAAAAATTATCATTATCTGACCGAAATTGAATCTAAGTTTCGTAGATACTTTTGCTATTTATCTGTTTATAGGTGTTCTGGTGAAGAGTATTTTATAACATCAGATAACCCAGTAATGGATCTTTCTGTTAATGGTTTTTTGGTACGGATCTTTTCTTTGTCACCAGATTGTTTGGTGTTGATGTCACCGATTCCCGAACTTTTGAAAACAGACATTAGTTTTCCAGAAATGGTTAACTCGTCACTATATGCTAATAGGTATAAGTATGTGTTTAGCAATAGGAGAGTTTTGCCTCTGGAAAGTTACGAACTTAATGCTACGAAATTCAGGCTAAAAGGTTCATTAACAACTCAAAGGTTTGTGGGCTAATATTCCTAACAAACGCTTCAAGAGGGACAGCCAACGCGCGGCATTTTTATTATGCGTTGGTTTTTGTGGTTACGGTGTTATGCGGTAAGTTGGTAGTAGCGTTGGCTGCCCCTTAAGCGGGCGTTA
>NZ_JZAM01000468.1:0-293 GCF_000960595.1 Vibrio sp. S234-5 | reverse complement strand
GCTCATTTCAAAGAGGGACACTCTCGCACCCAAATCGCCAAGTTTCTTATGGTGAGCCGAACCAGTGTTAATAAGTGGGTTCACACTTTTCTTGAAGAAGGATTAGAAGGGCTGAAGGAAAAGCCAAGAACGGGACGACCCCCCTTCTTAACTTCTGAGCAAAGAGAGCAGTTGAGCCAATACATAAAAGATAAAGCCAATGATACACAAGGCGGACGACTGACTGGGGCCGACATCCACGCTTATATCGTGAAAGAATTTGGCCAGCACTACCACCCTGACTCTATCTATTA
>NZ_JZAM01000467.1:0-398 GCF_000960595.1 Vibrio sp. S234-5 | reverse complement strand
TCGCTGCTTTGAGCCTGCTAATGTTTTATCGTTATTTAAAAAAGAATCACGCGCCTTGTTAGCGACATCCGAATCATTTTGTGATGATTGGCCTGTTTAATACCGCCTTGCCCTTTCTTGGTTTCGCTTACGCTGCGCAAACCCTTAAAGCCTCGACATTGGCGGTGCTCAACTCCACGGCTGTCATTTGGGGGGTAATCATCAGTTACCTTTGGGACCGCACCCCAATCTCAGCCACAGGGGTATTGGGGTTTCTACTCGTCATTAGCGGCGTCGTCGTGTTAGTTGGCTGGGATGCGGTCGAAACCGGTCAGCAAGCGGTCTTACCAATTATCGCCCCCGACTCTCCCCCGGTTTTCTACGGAATTGCCACCAATTACACCAAAAACACCCCCCAA
>NZ_JZAM01000466.1:0-298 GCF_000960595.1 Vibrio sp. S234-5 | reverse complement strand
TGAACAAAGTCGCCTATGGGTATCGTGATTGGGAATTTTTTGAGTTAAAAATCAAAGCCAGTCATGAGGCGAAGTATCGATTTTCCGGATGAACCGTTTTTGTGATTGAATTGCCGAAATTCGAAGTTTGTTTTTCAAATCTATGAGTCGTTTCAGTCTTCTGGTTTTTGACTTTTGTTTGTCAGTCAAAAACGAGTTAATCTTGGTTTTGGTAAAACGTAAGTCATTGAAGCTTAAACATAACAAACGGTTCAAGAGGGACAGCCAACGCGCGGCATTTTTATCATGCGTTGGTTTT
>NZ_JZAM01000465.1:0-318 GCF_000960595.1 Vibrio sp. S234-5 | reverse complement strand
TTGATTCTTGAATCACTCAACCATTGCAATTGTGGCTTTTGGTCGTGTAAAGTCAGTTTATCTCATTGAATTTGCATAACAAACGGTTAAAGAGGGACTGCCAACGCGTGGCGGTTTTTGTTCAAATTGGCATTTGTGATTACGGTTGTTATTTTAGGTTCAGTGTTTTTGCGTTGTCAGCCCCTTAACCGGGCGTTATGCAACTCAGGTAAATTTAGGGGTTTAATCTTCTTGGATTTCTCCGGCCATTTGTTTTGTGTTGTCGGCAAATGAGCATTTTCGGCTTCAAATTCGTGGTTAACTCAATCCGTAAAACAG
>NZ_JZAM01000464.1:0-341 GCF_000960595.1 Vibrio sp. S234-5 | reverse complement strand
TCAGTTTTAAAACCGACTTACTCACGATACCTTTACCTTGGTATTCAGAGCTTAACCAGTAGCCAATCTCTACTTTTTTAAGTTGACGGTTAATACTGTTAAAACTGATATTTCCAACCAACTTATCTTGGTAAATCATCCCACAAACCAAGGATTTTCCATCAGCATAATCATGCAATGAACTTTTGATAAAGCTAAGAAAAAACTCTTCATTGCTTGCATGAGGAGGCCAAGCTAACCATTGACTCAAGTATTCCCTCTCTCGACTGACAATTTCAAGATAGGCCGAAGCAAACTTGGGAGTAACCAAAGCCAGTTTCAGATCGGTATCAACATCCAAT
>NZ_JZAM01000463.1:0-355 GCF_000960595.1 Vibrio sp. S234-5 | reverse complement strand
GGAAAAGTGTGAACAACCGAATAAAGACGCTGAACAAAGTCGCCTATGGGTATCGTGATTGGGAATTTTTTGAGTTAAAAATCAAAGCCAGTCATGAGGCGAAGTATCGATTTTCCGGATGAACCAATTTTTGTGGTGAAAGTGGTCTGCGGAAAGTTGGTTTGTGCGGCACTCACCCCTTAACGCGGCGTTATGCTTAATCACGATAAATCAGTGGTTTATGTTTTCTCTTTGTTCCCTTGGCTGATTGGTTTTGAGTTTGTCGGCAAGTTGGCTTCAGTGGGCGCTATTTTCCGGACACTTGTTCTTTGGCGCTGGAAATTCAGAGCGTTGCCTCAATCAATTTTCGGGCAAG
>NZ_JZAM01000461.1:0-378 GCF_000960595.1 Vibrio sp. S234-5 | reverse complement strand
GGTTTTAGCCTGACCAAAGTTGAAGGCATGCTCAGTCGTTTTGGTGACAGCTTAGAGTCCGAACTGGAGAACATCAAAGCCACCGCTAACCGCAAGCAAGAATCGCAGTTAGCAGGACTAGAGCAGCAGATGCAGCAAAAGATCGATGAAAGTGAGGCGCTCAAAGCCCAGCTTGAGACACAACTGACCGAAAGTCTCAACGCGGAAAGCCAAAGCACCGCAAACTCCGCCCAGGGCAATACATTTGGACAATAGCGTCTGCCACCAAGGGCGGCCATCGATGACAATGTGGATACGAGCAATATCAATGAGTTCGCCTACCGAAGAAAAGATGACATTGCCTTTAGCGGTGACGCGTTTGATAGCTTTGAATTTCAT
>NZ_JZAM01000460.1:0-366 GCF_000960595.1 Vibrio sp. S234-5 | reverse complement strand
GCCGAGCAAGACTTTCAGCAAATGCGAAATGATCGATTAACTTGCCCTTTCCACACTTTGCACCCGCAAAACTGCCAACGCGCCAACGCTAAAACCAATTGAGGCAAACAAAGAAATTTGCCTGTTTTACGGTTTGAGTTAACCAAGAATTTGAGGGTAAAAATGCTCATTTGCCGACAAAACAAATCGAATAGCCGGAGAAATCCCAAAAGATTGAACCCCTAAATTTACCTGAGTTGCATAACGCCGCGTTAAGGGGTGAGTGCAGCATAAACCAACCTTCCGCAGACCATTTTCACCACAAAACTCACTGCAAACCAAAAATGCCACGCGGCATGAATCCCACTTAAACGCTTTGTTATGTTT
>NZ_JZAM01000046.1:0-340 GCF_000960595.1 Vibrio sp. S234-5 | reverse complement strand
TTCGAACAGGGTTCGCCATTCTTGGTTAGTGCGTCGTTTGGCCATTTCAAATCTCCTTTGGGTTGGAGGTTTGATCTTATTATTCGGGCTAGACGATTAGAATGCGGGGTTTATGATGCGCTTACAGTAAATGCATTACGATTTGAATTTGGTTTACAGAAAAATTGATACTTTGACATCTTTAATTTCCTTGCTGCTGAATAAAACAATAGCTAACGCCCGCTTAAGGGGCAGCCAACGCTACTACCAACTTACCGCATAACACCGTAACCACAAAAACCAACGCATAATAAAAATGCCGCGCGTTGGCTGTCCCTCTTGAAGCGTTTGTTAGGAATAT
>NZ_JZAM01000459.1:0-378 GCF_000960595.1 Vibrio sp. S234-5 | reverse complement strand
TTGGATTAGCCCTTAAGATTTAAATGCGTTAGACGAATGGTCTGGAAAGGCCAACGATACCGGGTGATAGTCCCGTGGTCATAGGCGCATGTTCAGTGAAATCGAGTAGGGCGGGACACGTGTTATCCTGACTGAATAAGGGGGGACCATCCTCCAAGGCTAAATACTCCTGACTGACCGATAGTGAACCGGTACCGTGAGGGAAAGGCGAAAAGAACCCCTGTGAGGGGAGTGAAATAGAACCTGAAACCGTGTACGTACAAGCAGTAGGAGCACCTTCGTGGTGTGACGGCGTTCCTGTTGTAGAATGGGTCAGCGGCTTAATGTTAGTAGCAAGGTTAACCTTATAGGGGCGCCGTAGGGAAAGCGAGTCTTAAC
>NZ_JZAM01000458.1:0-379 GCF_000960595.1 Vibrio sp. S234-5 | reverse complement strand
CTCTACCAGTCCTATCTATCGAGCCGGAGTGCTTATCTGAATACATCATGCGTCGTTCTGAGAACGAGCAGCATCTTTCGACAGCTGAAGTCGCGACTTTAGTTTTGAAACAAGCCGGTGAGAACAAAGCATCGGAATGCCTTCAATTGTGGTTTGAAGCCTTTAGAGAAACCTACATGCTAACCAAGACCCGAGTCAAAAACGATCCTAATCGACCGCATTTGAAACGTTTCAAAGAGTGGTTGAAAACCGAGAGCTGACTCTAAGGAATGAACTTTTGTTGATGGCATGTTGTTCAACTGACTTCAGCGAGGGGATAAATCTGCATTCGGTCACGGTTTGCAGGCGTACAGATATGGATAATGCCACTAGTTTATAC
>NZ_JZAM01000457.1:0-430 GCF_000960595.1 Vibrio sp. S234-5 | reverse complement strand
CGACAAAAGCAAGTCGGGCCCCGACTGCCCGAGTTTGACCCAGCCGATCAATCGCGCTTAGATTGGCACTAAACCCGACTACAAGCTGGTGTACCCGCGCACCGAAGTCAGAGGGTGCTACGGTCATGCCCGTCGCGGGCATGTATTAGAAGATGGCCGAGCGCAAACGGGCTTAAGATACTGCATGAATTCGGCGGCGATGCGGTTTATTCCGGCAGCCGAACTCGAAGCAAACGGCTACGGGGAATACGCGACACTGTTTGAAAAATAACCCCTTTTGTTGATATGGCAGAATAGCGGTCAGGCGCGTCTTTTATCGCTGCCTGTCCGCCGGTTTTCCCATTCGGTATGACAATGCTCGTACGGTGACTTTTTGAACTCTTCTATCTCCCTTGCCCATTTATTCTAGGCAAGCTCTTACCTGTTCAAA
>NZ_JZAM01000456.1:0-380 GCF_000960595.1 Vibrio sp. S234-5 | reverse complement strand
CATTATCGTCGCAGCCACAACCGATTAAACCGGTAGCAACGGCGGTTGAAGAGACAACTTTCATAAAGTCTCGACGAGACAAAGACATACTGACTTCCTTTCTTATTGTGTTTTTATTTTTGCCCAAATAACGCAACGAATAAAAATCCCCCTATCCGCAGACAAAAGAGAATTGATTCGAGCTCACAGCGCCGATTATTTGGGTCGGTAATTTGTCCTAAAAACACTAAGTTAGAAGCTAGTTATGACAATTGCATTTCCAAAGATTACATTTTTGTTAAATTAAGTGTAAATACTCTATATTCATCACACTTCCAACAAAAGTGGCATTGGACTAATCCAATCAATAATATGAGCTAGACCGAGCAGGTGGAATAAAT
>NZ_JZAM01000455.1:0-381 GCF_000960595.1 Vibrio sp. S234-5 | reverse complement strand
AAACTGCGTCACCCAAGCCGCGCAGAAACGCTGCGCAGCTTCTTAGACGAATAACACAGCGTGTTTCAGACAAAAGGTGAGCCTCGGCTCACCTTTTTTGTTATTTATTGTGC
The DNA here is from genome assembly GCF_000960595.1 of Vibrio sp. S234-5. Classification (NCBI taxonomy): domain Bacteria; kingdom Pseudomonadati; phylum Pseudomonadota; class Gammaproteobacteria; order Vibrionales; family Vibrionaceae; genus Vibrio; species Vibrio sp. S234-5. The sequence continues at coordinate 268 of NZ_JZAM01000455.1, read as the reverse complement.
TAAGTGGATAAAAACTAAGCGCAATTAGCCGTCACATCGTCTAGACACCCTGCCCTAGTTCTCCTATAATCTTGGCTCTTATTTGGCCCCTTAGCTCAGTGGTTAGAGCAGTCGACTCATAATCGATTGTTCATGTGTTCAAGTCACATAGGGGCCACCAAATTCTAGAAGGTTAGTAAGCGTAGTGCTTTCTGACGGTTTTTTGTACCGGACGATTTTGGGTCAAGTAATGGTTCAGATAAGCCCCGATTACGCACTCTACTCTGTC
>NZ_JZAM01000454.1:0-259 GCF_000960595.1 Vibrio sp. S234-5 | reverse complement strand
AGCGATATGTCCTGGGATCTTCAGGATCGTTTCAATTTTGAATTTTTTTTAAAATCGTCTTGGACTTCTTGAGATTGCTTGGGGTGTTTTGAGCGGGAAGTTATCCATGACAAGCCCATGTGCTCGAGCAGGTAATAGATAGAGTCAGGGTGGTAGTGCTGGCCAAATTCTTTCACGATATAAGCGTGGATGTCGGCCCCAGTCAGTCGTCCGCCTTGTGTATCATTGGCTTTATCTTTTATGTATTGGCTCAACTGCT
>NZ_JZAM01000453.1:0-382 GCF_000960595.1 Vibrio sp. S234-5 | reverse complement strand
CCTTGGGCAGCGGCGCACTGTTCCTGTTCACCAACAAACAGCGCGACAAAATCAAAGTGTTGTACTGGGATAAAACAGGCTTTGCTCTTTGGTATAAGCGCCTTGAAAAAGCCAAGTACAAGTGGCCTACAAAAGAGAAAAATGAGGTGTTTACCCTAACTCAATTCGAGCTTGATAGACTGCTTTCTGGCTTCACGATTATCGGCCATAAACCCGTTAAAATAAACAATTTTACAATGACTTAAACGATAATAAAGCAGGGCGTCCGCATGAATGGTTAGAATTTAGTCATTGACTTAAATCCAGCAACTAAGACTTGCTCCAAGAAGCCGGGGTTCATCATGCAACGTTTCTGCTTCATTGGCACACTAATTTTGCTTGG
>NZ_JZAM01000452.1:0-17503 GCF_000960595.1 Vibrio sp. S234-5 | reverse complement strand
CATTAGAGCTGCTGATGGTGTAGCTGTAACTGGCCCCCGCTTCCGCGTTGCTAAAGCTGAATGACGCCGCCGTTTTCTCCGCATTCGAGTACAACGTATCGCCAAACGTCACGCTGTGGCCCGTCGGCGTCTGTGTATCAACACTGATGCTCTGTTGCGGGGCCGCCGTGTTGTGATTACCCGCCTCATCGGTAAAGGTATTAGCCGCCACGTTGATGGTCGCCGTGCTGGTCGTATTAGCGGTTGGGGTAAAGGTCGCCGTGTAGCTGGTGCCGCTGCCGGTAAAGCCCGACAAGCTGCCACCCGTTACCCCAATGTCACCGACCGTGAAGTCACTGCTGCTTTCCGACAAGGTGAAGGTCAACGTCGCGGTTTCCCCCACTTTCAGCGCTGATTTGTCGCTGCTAATGCCAATGCTTGGCGAAACGGTATCTACCGTAATCGCCAAACTTGCGCTATCAGCGGTATTGCCGGCGGTATCAAAAGCGCGCGCTGTAATTGTGTGGTCACCTGCGGTCAGTGCTGAGCTTGCAGTAATGCTCCAGACGCCACCGCTGACAACAGCGCTGCCGATGGTGCCATCGACATTGGAAACGAGAGTAACGGTGTCACCGGTGGTACCTGTTCCTGTAAAGGTTGGCGTGCTGTCTTTTGTCAGGTTATCTGTGTTAGAGGTACCCGTGTCGCTGCTCGCCGCGAGATCTGGAGTACTTGGCGCGGATGGCGCCGTGGTGTCAATCGTTACACTCAGCGAACCAGAACTGCTGCTGACGTTATTTGCCGAATCCGTCGCTTTGGCGGTGATTACATGCGTCACTCCCGCCGCTAATTCGTCGGTCGTGATCTGCCAGTTGCCATCAGTTGCGGTTGCGGAACCTATGGAAGTAGCGCCACCGCCGACTTGGTCGCTATACAAGGTAACGGTCGCGCCACTTTCCGCAGTACCACTAAAGGTTGGCGTTGTGTCATTAGTAATGTTGTCGGTATTAGATGCACCTGTATCAGAGGCGGCATCAAGATCCGGTGTTGACGGCGCGTCCGGCGCCACGTTGTCCACCACGGTAATGGTGAAGGACTCTTGGAAAGTGGTGGTACCGTCATCGCTTTGCACGCAAATGCTGTAACTTCCGGGCGTCAGTGCCGTTTTACTTTGCAAGGTACTACCTGTGAATTGGAAACTGTCGTTGCCCGTGCTGGCGCTACAGGTTCCATTTGTACTGCTGCTTGCCGCAACCAAGCTGTAGGTGTGAGAGTCTGCACTGTCCACATCGGTGGTACTCGCGGTCGCAACTGTAGCAGCGCTTCCTGTTGCTGACTGGTTCACCGAAGTCGCTGAAAGCGAAATATCCGTTGGTGCGTCATTTTGCGCCGTTATGTTGACCACGGCCTGATTGATGCCAGTGCTGTTGGCCGTTCCATCATTAAACGTAAAGTCCAGAGTGACACTGGTAGCGGGATCTTCTGAGCTGTTCTGGTAGAAAATCGCCTGCAATACTGAATCAACAATCGCTGATGTTGCGTTGCTATTAAAGCGCAAAACAAGCGTTCCGTTTGAATTAGTGGTCACCGTACCCACAGTCGTATCGTTGTACGTAAAGCTGCTGCCTTGAGCGAGCGCACCGAGTAGCCCACCATTAGTAAAGATGTCTTGGCTATTCGCTCCGCCGTTTCGCGCAATGGTTAGTGTGGCGTCGTTGTAGTTACCCAAGCCGCTATTGAGTGCATCTAGCTCGGTATCCGCGACAGTTGCGTTGTCATCAATAGCAACAGCACTGCCATTTTCGGTAAAGGTATTACCGCCATTGAGGCCGCTAAACGTTGGTGCATCATTCGGTGTAATAAAGGTGATTAAGGTATCGCTACCGCTGTCTGCAACCGTGAAATCTAAAGAAGCCGCTGGGCTATTCGAAAGTGAGATCGCCACTTCAACGCCAGAGAAATCGGTACCGTTGGTATCGATTTGCAGAACATTGCTGCCATTAAAACGCACATTACTCTTACTGAGCCCGGTCACACCAGTTAGCGTGATAGTATCGCCGACGCTCAAATCCGTAATGGTGTCGCCTGAGAGATTTGACGCACTGCCGACAAAATTATCATTGCCAGCATTGCCTGTCATTGAATCTGTGCCACCGCCCGGTCTGATGGTATCCACCGCACTGCCACCGACAAAAGTATCGGCACCATTAAAGTCGGTTGCGGAGATAACCAAGGCATCGCCGCTCAGGGCGCTGGCATTCAAACTGATATTACCTACAATCGCACTGCCACTGGCGTTTGTTACGGTTACGGGATTGCCGTTTGAATCAAAATTATCAGTCAGCGTTATTGTGAAGTTATTGTTGGTACCAATAGCGAGGTTTTCAATTTCAGATACGCTAGTGGTTGAAAAGTCGAAGGTACCGCCATCCATTAACTTGAGCGTTTCTGAGCCGCTGGATCCGCTCATTGCTGTGCTAAAGTCACTGACGTTGGCCGCATCGATAGCCACGGTTGCACCACTGGCTAAGCTCAGCGTACCGATATTAAGGAACGAACCCGAAGAGAGATCGGCTCCTGTTGATGCAAGCACGGTATCTCCCACACCCGAATCACCCGTCAGCGTTCCTGAGTAACCACTGCCCTGAACATTAAACGTGACAGCATCCGTACTTGAATCTGCGGTGACACTGGTCGTCGCATTGCTGATTGTCACAGTCCGAGTGTTATTGCTTGCATCACCCAGACTATAATTCTCAACGTCAAACAAGGTGGTGATATCACCATCTCCAGTGATGGAAATCGTTTCACTTCCCGTCGCGGTCACTGTACCAGAAAACGCTTGATGCTGAGCGGCGGTCACGGTCACGCTTGCACCACTTGCTAGAGTTAAATTGTTAACGCTATTTAACGTACCACCAGCGATATTCGCTCCGTTTGAAAGTGAGAGTGTATCAGCCACACTACTTTCACCAGAAAGTGTGCCCGTCAGGGTCAGAGAACCAGCGTCAAATGTGATTGCATCGGTTCCCGAGGTTGCGGAAACCGATGCCCCTCCAGTAGCAAGAGTAATAGTTCTGGTGTTAGTTGTTTCATCCCCAACAACAAAACTTTCCACATTGGCTAAGGTCGTGAAATTGCCATCACCTGTAATCGAGATTGTCTCTGACCCAGCCGCTGTGATCGTTCCTGCAAACTTTGAAGGCTGATTGGCTTTCATGGTCACAGAAGCATTGTCCGCCAAAGTCAGATTTTCAAAGTTAACTATCGTGGCACCAGAGATATCAGCACCACTGGAGAGACTCAGTGTATCTATACCACTGGCAGGGTTTAGCACACCAGTGAGTGTTGAACTGCCGGCAACAATGGTGTCATTGCCGCTACTACCGGTAATATTTTGACTACCACTGGATAAGGTGACGGTATTCGCCGCGCCTAACACATAGGTTTCAATACTGCTTGCCGCAGTAAAACCATCGGTTACGGTCGAAATTGTAATTTGTTCTGTGCCTGCACCACTGATCGCACTGAAACTATCGTGCTGCGCTTCTGTTATCGTGACCGATGCGCCACTGTCTAATGAAAGGGTTTCGAATGCACTTACCGTAGCACCTGCAATATTCGCCTCATTTGCCAACTCTAAAGTATCGCTATTGGTGCTGCCGGTTAATGTGCCAGAAGCAGTTACTGCACCAGTCTTAACCGTAATAGCACTACTGCCACCCGTCACATTTTGCGCTGCATCACCTAAAGTGAAAGTCAACGCGGCATTAAGTACATACGTTTCAATATTGGCATCACCCGACAGCACGCCATCACCGTCTGCACTGCTAATGGTAAATTGGTTGGTTCCGGTCCCATTGATGGTGGTAAAACTCTCATGCTGCGCTTCCGTTAAGGTGAGCGAACCATCGTTATCTGGCGTCAACGTTTCAAAGTTGGTTAGAGAGGTGAGAGTCGACAAATCGGTGCCAGTTGTTACAACAAGTGTATCCGTGCCTGCACCGCCATCGGCGGTAGAACCTGCCGCGTGCGCACTGTTCGATATCGTCAGCGTTTCATCATCGTCACCAAAGCTAATGGCAGGCGATAAGTTGGTGCCGTTAGTGGTATTAAAACCAGCCGCACTTGATGAGGCAGCGGTGACATTGCTGACACTGATGGTGGACGTACGGCTAACACTGCTGTTCGTCCCATCGCTAATCACCACAGTCACGGCTCTCGCCGTTTGATTTGGCGTGCTGGACGTATTGTTGTAGGTGATGGCTTGGAGGAAAGTAGCGACTTGCGCAGCGGTGGCGGTGGCCCCCGTGATGCTGATGGTATCTTGCAAGGTAATGTCTGACGCCCCCGAAATACCATCGAGTGCATTTTGCGCCGCCGCAGTTACATTCAACCCTTCCGCTGCACCGTCTTGGTCATTGGTCAAAGTCACTGTGATGGTTTTGATGGTATCACTGTCTGCGTCGGTCACGGCTGCATTGGGCGCAATGCTAACCGCGCCACTGCCCTCGGGAAACGAAGCAGTGGTGTCGTTACCACCACTGCCTTGTAAATCCACCACTGGCTTACTGTTTACGGCGGTTGAATTAATGCTACTTTCTACAGCACTCCCTGTAGCGTTAGCATTTTGCGGTGTTACCTCAAAGCTGATGAATTTACCTTCTTGACTCGAGGTTAACGTGAAAGTTTGTGACGTTGCACCGCTTATAGCGGCTTTATTTGAGCCACCACTGGTATCCGATGCATACCACTGAAACGATGTACCGCTTTCTGTGTCGCCATCACTGTCGCTGTAGCTGTAAGAGCCAGTTAAAACTTGCCCAACAGCCAGCGTACCACTAAAGCTCACATGGCTTGCTGTAGGTGCACTATCAGGCGCCGTTACCGCAGTCGAGTTAATTGCGCTTGATACTGCAGTGCCCGTCGCTTTGCTATTTTTGGGTGTAACTTCAAAACTGATAAATTTACCAACTTGGCTAGCGGTAAGCGTAAAGGTTTGTGACGTTGCGCCGCTAATCGCTGCTTTGTTTGAGCCACCACTGGTGTCAGAGGCGTACCATTTAAATGTTGTACCGCTTTCTGTGTCGCTATCACTATCGCTATAGCTGTAGGAGCCAGTCAGCGTTTGGCCAACTTGCAAGTTACCACTAAACGTGACGTTGCTCGCTGTGGGCGCATGGTCGGTCTGAGGAAAGCAATCATCGTTGGTATTACAAGCATCACCGTCATAATTGCCACCATAACAAGAACCGGCCCCCGGCTGACAATAAGTACTTGCCGCCGCATTGGCCTTCCCCGCCGCTTTTGCGCCACCAACAAACTGAGATTGTGGGCTTTGGCTAGGAGAAATACTCGCCAACTGCCCTTTGGCTTGTTTAAGCAAGCGGCTGCCTTGATTAAATCGTTTGGCTGATCGCAGGAATGCATCCAGATCGAATTCCGACCTTTGTACACTGTGCGAATCGGCCTGCTGCACAACGGCACTCGGCTCATTCAACTCTTGAGTGTCTGTTATTGCAGCCACGACGTTGGGTGAGGCAAAGGCCATTCCGCCAGCCACTGCCAACGAAAGCAATGAAGGCGCCATGTGAGAACTAGGCGAGGAAACTTTTCCTTCGGCAGGCGTTGAGCGACCAAACAGCTGCGTTATCGCGCTAGCAAGCGGGGAGACACGAAACGATTTTGACATAATCAGTCCTGTAAATTTTTGAGTTGATGATCTCAACTTTCTAAGCTAGCCAACCTGTATTTTCGTGTAACCGCAGAGAGACAGCGGCCACACGCTTTACGTTTGCACTGACATAGGGCGAGAATATTAAAGATACATACATACTGTAACACTGATGCAATTACGCCCCACTGATTGCATAACATTAATATTACAAATGTTACATCGATCAAAAATAATTAAAAAAGATACACTTCACTGACTTCTTCGGCATCCCAAGCGAAAATGTGTGGACTTACACTCTCCGCCAGCAGATCGACATCGTAAATTTGCGCCACTTCCTCACTAAATTGCATGCGCGCTACCATTTCACCACTACGCAGATCCACGGCGACAATACCGCCCCAGGTTTCCTCTTGCTTTTGCAAAATAGGCATATCCGTATTGCGCTTGCTGCCATCTTTTGCGGGGCGCAGCCGAGAAAGCCCCATCAGAGCGAGATCCCCCACACACTTTAGCCCGCGGGTGAAACCGGGGTATTCGCCCACACAAGTGATGTTCAACTCGTCTTTGCTTGCTGCGTAAGGATTCTCAATGCACCACAGTCGGCCCGCACCGGATTCACAGAAATACAACTTTCCTTGGTGGAAACGGGGAGAGTGAGGAAGGCTTAACCCATCGCATAAAATGAGGTTATCTGCTGTACGAATAATCACGCCTTGGTGACTTAACTCGCTTTTCCATGAGTAAGCTGCATCACTACTTGTAAAACAACTGACGAATTCAGGCTGGCCGTTAACTACAGCCATGCCATTCAAGTGACATCGATCCTCGGGTGTCAGTTCGGAGATAAAAGGTGGTTGCCAGAGCGGTTTAAAACTGCGCTCTGGGTGAGTGGTAGCGATGCAACTGAAGCTGCTATTGACAAAAACTAACCCTTGCTCGGTGTACGCCATATCGTGCGTATTGAGAAACCCCGTCACCGTGGAACTGCAAGGCACAAAGAACACGTCTTTTTCCTTGTTCAACGTTTCCAGTACTTTGTGCTGATGCGGATTCTCAAGACGTTGGTAGTGCAACAGTTGCCCATAAGCGGCAAAGGTCAGTTTATTCTGCTCAGGATTTATGGCGATCCCTAACAAACGGGGAACGTAAACGGAGCTGACGTGGATATTTTCTCCGTCTGAGCTGCTTAAAAGCAAGAGGCTATTTGCCGAATAGGAGCTTACAATGAGGCTCGAATTGAGCGCTTGAAGGAGTGGAGCGAAACGCTCGCAGTACGTCACCTCAAATTCTTTAGCTTCTTCTGAGTCGGATATCTGTGCATCACTTTGGTATTCGCGATTCTCTGCCATTCGGCGGTCCTTTCCTTTGTTATTCTGTTGTGTTGACTTCACGTCTGACGACTAATGTCGGTGGATACCAAATCATTTTTTCGTGCGGTAATTCCATTTTATAGGTTCTAAAACCCAGCTTGAGGTATAGCTGCTTTGCCGCCAGATTTAACTGTTGAACGGAGAGGACCATCGGTACCCGAAGCTGATTGGAAGAGTACATAAATGACCGTACTACTGCCTCTCCAAGACCATGACCTCTCGCCTTTTGTAGAAAAGCGATGTCAACTAAGTGGACATGGTTGTCTGTAAAGTCCAGCACTGCTCGGCCGACGGATTCACTATGGTACTCAATGATAAAATAGAGTGCGTTGGGAAATTGCTCCCCATAACCTTGATTCATCGCTCGAAACTGCATGTCGATAAGCGATTCTACAAAGTCACGTTCTGCATCAATGAGGCGTAAATCGCTACGCTTTTCATTATGTAAAACTTCTAAGAATGGATTGTCATTCGCTCTTGCGGGTCGGACGTGCAAACCCGCAGGTAAGTTTAACTGATGTAAATTCAAAGCACTTCTCCCTATGCTATTGATCAACGGTTGTTTTCTTTATTTCTGCTTCTACTTCCTTCAGCAAATTGGTGACGTTAAGCTCTGGGGTAGAAAAGCGGATCAACAAATGCTTTATATCCTGAGCGGTAAAAGTTGGCCCAATGCTCAGCAATGTCGCTACTACACCACTTACGGCAATGCTGGCCGCAGACGTCCCGCTGTAAGAAATCGTTCGACCTTGCTGCTTAATCAGATAGGGTACCGGCATTGTAACACCAATATGTTGGCTTTTTGCAGGCCACATCGTCCCTGAACTTGCCGCATTGATCACTATCAGCTCTGGCTCTGCGGCGAAGCTAAATGAGTTGTCAATCGGAAAGCTGGTGTTACCTGCTGCTGCAACGACCACGGTTCCTTTACCTTCTCTGCCATATTTAGTCAGCAGTGTTACCGCATCAGAGACAACTTGCGGAGTAAAACGCAGTGTCCAAGGGCAGGCAACCACATCCGCTTTGGCGGAGCTGGCCAATTGCAGCGCAAAAGCCACCTCAGAACCCCAGTTAACACTCCTCTCAATTAATATCGGTGTAGCAAATGGAGCCAAGCCTAACGAATCACGGCCATTTCCCCATAGTAAAGACAAACTCGCGTTGCCATGATAGGGGTCATTAAACACTGTCCTTGAGGCGGATTGTTTGTCCCTAGCAGTGTCAAGTAGATGCGTATCATAATTTAGTAATATATCGGATAGATTGAGCGCGCTGTCTGTAATATCAAATGCGCTATCAATCACAGCGACTCTAATGCCCTTACCTGCTAAGGGTGGCCAATCTTCAAGTTGTAATGCTTGACGAACAAAGTGTTTGGGCTCAGCGAAAGGGACGGAATTTGTGCGATGTTGCAACGTGGCTCCATCACGCTGAAGAAAATCGGGTTCTGCGAGTAAAATGCCCGATTTTGTCGGCAGAGTATTGGCCAGGCTTACTACTTCATTCGGGCCCGGCAGCTTAACTAAGCTCCACATAACCCCATCAGGCAGAACCACCAACGGCATCACAGGATAGCCATTGAGCTCATCCAAGCTCGCCAACTCAACGCTGCTTAAATGCTTAACAAGCAGCCTATCCTCAATTCTCAAAACAAACTCGCCCAATTTGGCATGGGTATATTCAGGAGCCCCAGAGGTCACTGCTGCCAAGGATAGCGTAACCCCTCGGTTGTGGTACTGCACCGTCATCTCGTTTGGCCATGCAGCGGCCATATGAGGTATAAAAAGCCAAAGGCCGAAAACCATCCGAGACACTATTCTTACTACTGCTAACATACTTCGTCTCAAAAATGCACCATTACACTTATGTTTCTCCGTACCAATATAACGGTTCTGGGAGTCGCGACAAACCGAAAACAGGATAACCCCGACCAATCAATAACAGTGGGGCTATCCGCGATTTTGTTGCTTTAATTAGAAACAACCTCAATTTCTTGATGGGAACACACCGTCAATGCAGATGAAAAAGTTTATCGCTAAAAAAGGCTGACGATTCTCATGGGCAACACTGCCACCTGCAACACCCAACACATTCCCATTCATGGGGTAATTAGGTTCTATTGATGTACTGTAGCGATCAATGCTAGTCCCATTGCCGTCCCTCAAGATTGATGGCACTGCCCCTGTGGGATCGGATGTCACCGTCGCTGACGACTTTCCTCTCAATTGATGTGTATGACTGGGCATCTGCGAGTCAGTTAATGTCACTTCTGTAAGACCACCGATTTGAGTAAGTGTTCTCGGTGTCAAACCGGGCGCAGATCCTTGTGAGATGGGCGATCGACCACGAAGATCAGGTACTGCCATCGTATTTTGCCCCGGAGACCCTCCATATAAATTGCCTATAACAGCATATAACGCCTGATTTTGAGAAATTAACATCGTCTGCCCATTACAATAGGCCCATCCTACAGGCGAGAACGTATAGGGTAACATCATAATTTCGCCAAAAAATGCTTCACTCATCGTTAACTCCTCAGTTAATTTCTTGTGGGGTAAGCACCTGCAGTGCAGATAATAAAGTTCAGAGCTAAGAATGGTGACATATTATAGTGCGCACCGTTGCCTCCTGCTTCTTGAATGGCGCTGCTCTTCATCGACGCCAAACCATCTGCATTTTGCACGGCCACATATTGATTGGCGGAGGCTAAGGCCTGTCCATAGGGGAGTGTGCTATCGGCCTCAACAGTAGAAACATTGAAGCTATGGGTATGCCCGGGGATTTGATTTTCCGTTAATGTGACGGCTTCAGTGCCAAATACTTGCCCTAAAACACGAGGAGTCAAACCTGGACCACTGCCAGATCCAACGGCGACACGCCCTCGTAAATCCGGCAAACCAAAACTACTTCGACCATCTCCTCCAAAATAGCTACCAATCAAAGAAAATAAAGCTTCATTGCCAGCAACAGAGAGAAGAGTTCCACTGCAATAGGCCCAGTTCTGAGGAGCATAATTACCAGCAAATAAGGTAATTTCTGACATAAATCGAGTTGACATGTGACTTTCCTTAATTACGTTGTGGATACAGGCCCTTTAAAGCAATGCAGAAATGAATAACGGTGCTGGGCTGAACGTTATTGTGCGGCAACCCCACGTTGTTACTGCTAGGTGCATCGCCTATCGTCAGTGAATTTAATGGCGCAGTCGTGCTCTCCAGATCGCCATAAGCAGGCAAGGCATTACCAGCAACACCCGCAAAAATGGTCGGTTTGGAACCATTAGGCGAATTGGGGCGAAATGCATCTCCCTCTGCTGAGGTCACTCCGACCAAGTGGATGTGGATAGGCAATTGCGGCAAGGTGAGTGAGACGGTTTCCACTCCGCCCTGCTGACCTTGGAGTAGCGTAGGTGAAGATTGAACTGGCATCCTTCCTCTTAAATCAGGCAAATTAAAATAGGTCGTACTATTTCCACCAAATGTAGTGTTAAGTAGTGAATAGAGAGCGGGATTCTGAGTTATTGTAATTTGGCTACCATCACAAAACGCGTAGTCTTTAGGCGCAAAATTACACGCAAACATCTGAATATTACCAAGATACGGTTCCATTGTTCTTCCTTATTGCTCTGATTGAGGTTGAATCCGGCGCGAGAAAATTATTTCTAATTCTTCGTGAGAGTTCGGTGATACAAATAATTGTGCAGTGCCCAGTTCTGGGTGACTGAACTCGTAGATACCTTGATTAAACATCACATCGTCATTTTGGTGTTTTAAATAAAGTGCAAAAGCATCCCACTTATCACCATGAGTAGCCGTGCGCGCTACATCCAATATTTCCACCTCGACCTCAGTATCATCCACTCGGGTTCGCAATGTTTGCCCAAGCAATGTACTCAATGTTTCAAAATTGTATTTCTCCATTAGATGACCCTTTATTGACTACAAACATACTTACAATCGGCAAGTGAGTTATCTCAATGCCGTTAATCGATACCCCGGCGTTTGGCTGACGTGGTAATTGAGTTGCCATTGACAGAGATCAGGCTTTGCCAAATGTGCCTGTTGCTCTGATGAAAAAGGGAGGTGAAATGGCAGATTTAAACTGCAGTCATATCCTCTCAACCAGTGTTCCCCGTAGACTTGAATCTCAGTACAGATTTCAATAGCTTGATGGTTCGTTTCGAATGGCCACTGAACAATGACATCTAACGCCGTTTTATCCCCTTGGTTGAAAAGCTCCGTAGCTTGCTTATCCAACCGAGAACAGATATCGAGGGGAGTTCTTTTTCCCTGTTGATCAACAACATTTAGGTGCATTTCAACCGTTTGTGGTATCAGGGCACCCTCTTCTTTAAGCAACAAAACGAGATTGGAAAACACCGAGACTTGCGGTTCAGTATCGAGCGCCGCTTTCATCGTTTCCGAAACGAGCAGGTCAAAACGTTGCTCAGAAGTCCAATCAGTTGCGTCGCTGCAGACATAGTTTTCAACTCTGTCTTGCAAACCAAAAGCACTGACCAATGAACCTAGTTTTTCGAGTGAAGTGGAATGGATATCGAGCATAGTGACTTGAAGCTGTTTGGCCGAGTAGAGGCTCATCAAGGGTAGAAGTAATGTCGCAAAAGGGCCCGTTCCTGCGTATAGAACGGATACAGTACGGCCCTCTTTTTGCCTCTCTTCAATCGCTTGATATATCCCTTGAAGGAACGCCGCCGTGCGAGCAAACTCTTCACCACATTTTGCCGCCACCAGCATCGACACCGCTTTTCCATGATTGGTCATCGTAAAGTGGTCATCAACAAACATGGTCGGGTTGAGATCCAACTCAACCAGATTAGCGAAACTGGTCACCAGCTCTCTTACAGGTTGTCGCAATGTGTAGCGTGCTTGTGGCGCGCAATACACGATTTGCTTGGTCAACTGCGACAACCATGCTTGCCGTTCAGCTAATGTGTCATCACACAAATTACGATGCTCAGGCAAACCTAACGCGTTCCTAAGCCAATCATTGGCTAGGCAGTCAATCACCAAGTGAACACGGGGAATTTCCCCACGGTGATACACCGCGTGCTCACAATCAGCGTTCAAGTACCACAGCTCACCAGGTGCCATATGCACTGATTCACCATTCACTATAAACTCCACATCGGGCTCTGAAGTCAGAGATAAATGCAAGCGCGCCTGCCCATTTGAGAAGCAAAGCCCCCTATCACGATGTGGGTGGATCACCGCGCCGGGCATCAGACGCATAAGCCGAATTGAGAGGAGTGGGCAGCAAAGCTGAGAGAGAAAAACTTCCAGCTCCGGAAACACTTTCATTGCAGGGTAATTGACGTAGTCTCCTTCGCCTTGCGACTCTTCCAGAGCAAATGACTGCAAAATGGGCGAGCTTTCACTGTATTTTGCCAATCCGCGCAACGGGTAAACTTGCCACCCACCTTCATAGCAAGCCCGATTGACGTGACTGACCCAGTCAGACTCGTTCAGTGCGCCTAACGTTTTTTGTATCTGAGCCAGCGGGAGGAAATCGTCCCGCAAGCGATAGTAGTCTCTATCCACACCGACCAACCATTAAAAGTCATCATGCATAAAAACTTAGCTCATAGTTAGACATGCGCAATGAATTGCTCTGCGAATGAGCAACTTTTTTAATATGTGCAACCTTTCTCACATTTGAAGCAAGATCATAATTTTGGGCTCATTGGCTACAAACAAAAAACCTGCCTTGCTCGGGGGGAAGCAAGGCAGGTTTTTTTCGGGGTAGATGATTTGTCTATCAAAAAATGTTCATTTCGACCTATTCATCCCGCGAGCTCGCCATCGACTCGCAAAGTCAACTTCAGCTTTTACTCAGATGTTGTTGGAAGAATGAGGTCATTTTGTCAAATGGGATCACATCCATCTGGTCGTACAGATCGGTGTGGTTGGCTCCCGGGATAATCATCAGCTCTTTTGGCTCTGCAGCCGCTTCGAAAGCGGTTTCACTGAAATAACGAGAGTGCGCCTTCTCACCATGAATAAACAGCACCGGACAAACGCTACTCTCTGCTTCTCTTCAAAGCGCTCCCTAAAATCAGGTTTAAGAATCTGGCTAGAGTGTTTGACCTCGAAGAATGTTGATTGCTCATTATGACCTATTGCTAAAAAGTCAGGAGTATATCGGCACTTGCGGTTATTGAACTGATAGTGGAAGCCAAAAGGTTGAGAGGTAAAACTCTTGATGTTTGGGTTGTATTCGAGGTGAAAACAGAAATCGAATTCCAAAATGGAAAGAGTGCGAACAACAGCATCATCATTCTTCAAGATCATGAACTTGCAGATGTTGTGTACGTGAGATGATTTCTTAGCTTGGTCAAACATAGCCAAGTGATTTTTGTTGTAAACCGACAAAAAAAATAGACTGTGAAAACTTATGGTGCAAATATGAAGAAAGCCTGCAATTTATGCGAACATATATTGCAGGCTTCACATTGTGATGCTTGCAACATAAGTCTTCATAACGAGAACTAGCTTTCAAGTAGTTGCGAAGAAATTTGCAGCCTAAGTTCGCATAAGATTGCATCAAAAGTCTGCATATTTGAGTAGGTATCGAAATATTAAGTTGTAAAGTTACTACATCATAATCAATGACCGTAGATAATCGTGGGTATTGGAAATCCATAAGCATACGTTTAACAAGGTTTTAGACATGATCGTGTTAGAACAATTGCACTAACACGATCATAACAGATTAGTAAAAGTATTCTGAAGCTTTAAGCACTTGCATCGCAGGGGCAATTTATTCAACGTTAATGTCATTCCGTCATCTTATTGGAAATAAGATACTATAGTTGAACACTTGGACAGTTTATATTCTAACCTCTGCTTAACTGTGCTAACTTAGCTCAAATTACTTGTTTAAGCTAAGTATCGGTCTGTTTCTATTTGCTTTCCTAAATAGAGCTTTATCCGTCCAACTTTCTGGAATAATTCCCTGTGATACAGCACTTTCATTTGCTTTCATAAAACTAGGCCAGCTAGAGTTTAAATGCTTGAAATCGCCTATTTTAGAACGAAATACTTTTTCTAAATGCTCTACACGTTCAGGCTCTGTTGTCATATAACCAATAGGTACACTCACACCACTATCTGCATTTGGTTGTCCATGGTACTGGACGAGAGCAAATATACCAGGAACAACTAGCAGTTCGATCCTATCGTGTTCAATTGGTGTCGAGAACCCATATGGAAATATATTTCGCAAATGACTTCGAACATTCCAATGCTCGCCTTGGTGCACTAGTGAAATTTTTGAATTCTCGCTTTTGGTTTCTAAAACTTTTTTTAGTTCCTGCACAAATTTATCCAAATCCTCTGAATTAGCCCCCCAAAAAGGTACATTTGCGGGTATCCAAAGAGCTTTAAGATCTGTTATATCCTCATGAAGACGAAGAGCTTTTCTAATCCACTCTATTGCTTCTCGTCGATTTTCATATAGATAGATAGGACCAAAAACTCCTCGTGTATTTGGAGAGCCATAGCCAGTCTTCTTCTCCTCTCGAGCAAACATCCACTCCGAGTAATCTATTTGATAGCCTTTTGTGAATCGTTTTAGTACATCATCTTTTGCTAGCTGGCAGTATGTTTCCGCATCGGAACCGCTTTCATTAATGTAATTAGAACCAAGGAAATCTGCTATGTGTGACTCTAGTTCACTGCTCAATGGTCGTGTTTGATTAGAGCCTAATCTTTCGACTGAACGTATCCATTGTTTGGGTTCACCTTGCGCGTATTGATATGTGAATTCTATATCAACAGGTAACTGTAGTAAGTCACTGGGGCTGCCGCCCATAACTTTATATAACTGAGTTCGCTGCCTTTCATGCTCATTATGTCGACTTATTTCTAAGTAGCTTCTAAATTGCCTACCAAACTCTTCGATGATTATGTCCATTCCTAAGTCTTTTGAGCTCTCTGGCATTGGTAATTCGGGTAGTCCAAACATCAAACGACCCAAGCGCTGTTCTTTGCGCACAGTTAAGGCAAACGCATCAAATACAACGTGCTCTGTTTGCTCGTTGTACTTTACTAGCATCGGTGCTCCTTCACCCTGTCCGGCTTGACTCAGCAATAATGGACTCGGCATTAGGTAGCCTTGACTATCCAATGTGGCTAATCTCTTATCTTCGAGAGAGTTAAGTAGTTCCTCTTCTTCTCTTTCTGATAGCCCAAAGAATTCTCTAAGTTCAAAAGGTGACATACGTTCGAAGAGGACTAGCAGCCTACAGGCAAATAACTCTATAGCAGGTATAGGTTTTTCTTCTGTCCAAGCTACATTCATAATGTATTTTCGAGCAGGGATTAGTATTGTTATTTTATTACCCAAGCGCGTTTTAGTATCAGTAGAATGGGTGATCATGCAGGCTCCGCTTCCTTATTGAATTCTTGAGTTGTAATCAACTGGTAATGGCTATTATCTTTGTGGGCATTTCCCGCAATATATTCGTATACTGCCCCAAGCGCAGAATCGTTATTATCTTTACGCCACATTCGGCTAGCGCCTAAAATAACTAGTCTTTCTTGAGCTCGAGAAATAGCCACGTTAATTCTTGGTCCGTCTCGTAGGAATCCTTCAATCGCTTTTTGATTGTCCCTAACTAAACTTAGAATAATGATTTTGTTTTCTTGCCCTTGATATGAATCTACGGTATCAATTCTTATTAAATCTCTTAATGGTCCCATCCACTCAGCTTGGTTTAGTTGAGTTTCAATTTCGTATTTCTGTGCCCTGTACATAGTAATAATGCCTATTGGGTGAGGATGCTCCGTGGTAACTGTTTGTCGTAATTTATCAACCGCGCCAGAATCTACTAATGAACGAAGGGAGCGTAGTAATAGGTCTATTTCACGTTGATTGGTAAACCCTGGGTTCGCCTCTTTCTCTCCTTGTTCTGATGTAGTATCAATCCAACTAACTCCTTTGTTCCAAGGCGATGGTAACTCATTATACCAAGACTTAGCTGGTGGGCGTCCTGTGTGCAATTTACCAATATCATTTGCATAGAAGCAGGCAGAGACGAGGTCCCCAATAGGTTCAATCATTCGATATTGAGTATCTAATGTGACCCCATCACAAGCTTCAAAAGCTTTCTCAAAATCAGATTCTAGAAAGGCTTCTTGGCTAACTTCAAGCAATTTACTGGCGTGTTTGATATGGCCATTTTGATAGAATGGAGGTAGCTGCTTGTGATCACCAACTAATAGAATTCGTTTCGCACTTTGCATAGCTACCATCAACTCGCTAGCTTGAGCACGACCTGCTTCATCAACTATAACCCAGTCAAATTGAGTATGTTCAAGTTCGAGACTACGACGACCTACACCGACAAGAGTTCCACAAGCTAATTGCTTTGTTTTTAGCATAAAGCGCTCATAACCCGCTTCACCAGAACGCAACACATCCAGCCACTCTTGACTTAGAGTGAGTAATCGGTGAAGGCGATCTACTTTCGCTGGGTTGTTCACACCATGACTTTGAGCCAAAATATGAAGTACTTTATCCAGCAATAGAGAGCTTTCTATTGGCATATCTCCGACGATGCTATCGAATTGCTTTCGTACAATAGTGTCTATGATATGCAGAGTTTGGTCTCTGTTACTCATCAGAACAGCTAGACGTTCTGCATTTGCATCATTAGTTTCACCGCCAACTCTTATTAGTTTCTCTCGCTCTCTTTCATATTGACCCAATTGAACTAGAAGAGGGGCCAGAGATCTATGTAAGCGTGTAGCTTCTTGAACAAGTTCATGAGGCAATTGTAACCTTGCAGATAATGCACTCACTCGCATGTCATATTCTCGATGAAATTTATGACGGATTTTCTGCTGTAAGGCTCTAGTGTGAGTAGGTAACATGCGATCATCAATTAATGACTCACTACCAATCCTGATGGTATCCAACTGTAGTCCCTTGTCAGCGCAAAGCTCACGTGCCTTTATTGCCACGTTATCCACCGCAGAATGCTGCTGTCCTACAAGGAGGATATTGTTAGCTCCCGCGTGTTCAAACAGATAGTGAATGAACTTGCTGACAAAAGTTGTTTTCCCTGTTCCTGGCGGTCCTTGTAAAACACCAACAGGCCCTTGACCCACCAAAAACTGAAAAGCTTCAAGTTGTTTATTGTTCGCCTCTTGACCTGGAACATCATATAGCTCACGTAGCCTCTGGACACTAGGTCTTTCAGTCATTTCATATAGCTCAGGCTTTTGTCTAACATCGAAATATGTAGCAAGGTTGGGCAAAACTGACTTCTTACTTATTACCCGATTTAATGCTTTGAGTCTTAAGTCTCGAGAAGACCTGCTGCGTATTGTAAGCGCATCATAAACCCCGCATTCTAATCGTCTAGCCCGAATAATAAGATCAAACCTCCAACCCAAAGGAGATTTGAAATGGCCAAACGACGCACTAACCAAGAATGGCGAACCCTGTTCGAACA
>NZ_JZAM01000451.1:0-386 GCF_000960595.1 Vibrio sp. S234-5 | reverse complement strand
CTCAGCTCGTTGCGTATGCTATGTAGCCGCATGATGGATAAAAACAAATGGGTTAATAAACCTATGTACCCGCATTACTTATGTGAGCAATGTTATCAAAGCCGGGCTGAGGCAACTAAACAGGCGCAAGTGAGTAAGTTAGTATCCAAGAAAGAGAAGGGTCAGAGTGATCGGTATCAACGTATGGAAACCATGCGCAATATGGATAAAGTGACGGAATCTGGCGACGCTGAAAGCGTAGGGCGCTTGTGGGATATGGCTTCGGCAAAACTCAGCAAAACCGATTTAACGGTGATGAAGCGCCATGCAGAGTTTTTGAAAAAGCACAAAGGCTTGCAAGAAATCGCAGAACAGCTTGGCCGTATGGCTGGGCAAGTGAATGATCC
>NZ_JZAM01000450.1:0-383 GCF_000960595.1 Vibrio sp. S234-5 | reverse complement strand
AAAACTTGAATTGACTGTGCTCGATACCGAAGTATCAAATTGGTCACTCAGTTCATTGATAAATCTTTTGGATTATCATCAACGAGTGCCCACACAGATTGATAGGTTTATATTGTTAAAGAGCTTTGCTTTCAGCACCTTAGCACTTAGGCAGGACGCGTATGATACGCTATTGACTCTGTAAGTCAACATAAAACTCTAAGCTTTTTGCTTAAAACTTTATGGTGACTCGTCTAATTAAAGACAAGTCGAATTCAAAGCCTGGCGATGTTCTACTCTCACATGGGGAGACCCCACACTACCATCGACGCTGTTTCGTTTCACTTCTGAGTTCGGGATGGAGTCAGGTGGGTCCAAAACGCTATGGTCGCCAAGCAAATTCT
>NZ_JZAM01000045.1:0-702 GCF_000960595.1 Vibrio sp. S234-5 | reverse complement strand
TAGTAAAATGGTATAGTACTTATCGTGCTTAACGGTAATATCGGACGCGGGATGGAGCAGCTTGGTAGCTCGTCGGGCTCATAACCCGAAGGTCGTTGGTTCAAATCCAGCTCCCGCAACCACATTCTGTATTAAGTGCTCCGGCATTTAATCATTGCGACACTAGCTCAGTTGGTAGAGCGCAACCTTGCCAAGGTTGAGGTCACGAGTTCGAACCTCGTGTGTCGCTCCATTTTCTCTTAAGTAAAATGGTATAGTACTTATCGTGCTTAACGGTAATATCGGACGCGGGATGGAGCAGCTTGGTAGCTCGTCGGGCTCATAACCCGAAGGTCGTTGGTTCAAATCCAGCTCCCGCAACCACATTCTGTATTAAGTGCTCCGGCATTTAATCATTGCGACACTAGCTCAGTTGGTAGAGCGCAACCTTGCCAAGGTTGAGGTCACGAGTTCGAACCTCGTGTGTCGCTCCAAATTGAATTTGTCATCGTACTTAACGATGAAATGCGACACAAACTCAGTTGATGAGCAAACCTTGCCAAGGTTGAGGTCACGCCTTTTTGTTTTAAAGAAGTGAACCTCGTGTGTCGCTCCATTTTCTCTTAAGTAAAATGGTATAGTACTTATCGTGCTTAACGGTAATATCGGACGCGGGATGGAGCAGCTTGGTAGCTCGTCGGGCTCATAACCCGAAGGTCGTTG
>NZ_JZAM01000449.1:0-391 GCF_000960595.1 Vibrio sp. S234-5 | reverse complement strand
TGTTATCCACGACAGGGCGTTGTGATCCTGGTACATGTGGGTTTTCTACCCGTTCACTGAGCTTCTTTGGTTCATCCGGAAAATCGACACTTCGCCGCATGACTGGCTTTGATTTTTCACTCCAAGACTTCCCACTCACGACACCCATAGGCCGCTTTGTTCAGAGTCTTTATTCGGTTGTTCCCACCCTCTACTCGACCACTATTAATCCTTTCATCATATTATCCACTTACCCCATCCTTCTGCTTCCTCTGGGTCTTAGCAAAAATCTCTACCATCCAAATTCATGCGTGCCTCTTTTCATCTATCCAGCTTTGTAGCCATCTCTCATCATCTATCTTTGATGGCTCCTACCACCGCCTTCTGATCTTCTCTTTTAAATAATAAACCA
>NZ_JZAM01000448.1:0-383 GCF_000960595.1 Vibrio sp. S234-5 | reverse complement strand
TCAAATACTCATCCATTCTAATCTGCTGGCAGTTACAATCCTGCTCATTCAGCCGCAGTGTTGAGTCTGCCGCTAATAGAGCTTTGCTTTTTATTAAAACCTTAGCGGCATAAAGCTCGCAAGACTCTTGCATGCTAAATACGGGCTTCATTCTTGTATTGGCTTTCGGCAACAAGCGGGGCAGGTAGGTTTTAGTAAAGCGTAATGTGTTGCAGTTTGTGTCGTTACAAAACGGCAACTAACAAGGCACTCAAGCGGACTAAAAACAGAGGGCTACTGCGCTTCGCTTGTATTTTAGCCCACTATTTTTAGCCGCTTAGTGCGGCGTTAGTTGGCAACGAAATCTGTGGTTTAGTGAGTTTACTAAACTGGCGGTAGCGTGG
>NZ_JZAM01000447.1:0-384 GCF_000960595.1 Vibrio sp. S234-5 | reverse complement strand
CTCTATTCTTGTTCAGTCTCGACTGTTTACAAGAGACAGCGGCATGTCCCTGCTATAACCACCACCATTTTACATTTGACCAACCCGCGATATGCCTCTTTGCCCAATATTATGAAAGCCAAACGAAACCCTCGGGATGCCACCACGCCCCAGGCCCTTGGCGTATCGCTCAAAGCCCACCACCAACCGTTGCAACTCCAACCGCCACCGCAGCGGCAAGCGGGAGTGATCCTGTCCAGCGTGACTGAGCTGGTGGATAAGCTCAAAAATGAAGCCAAAGTGCTGAGTCAAGCCATGCATTCAAGGAGGCAAAAATGAACGACAAACCAGTGTCGACATTAGGGATTGCATAGCACACCCAGCATCCCTTGGCTAGCGATCCGT
>NZ_JZAM01000446.1:0-1017 GCF_000960595.1 Vibrio sp. S234-5 | reverse complement strand
TATCCTTTACGACTACATGGTCAAGTGCATGCAGGAGTTAGCGAAAGCGGAACCTGATATCGATGCACTCCTGCCTTGGAACTTCAAACACTAACAATATCGCCCCGTGGGTTCATGGGGCGGATACATTATTTCAGGTGATTTTGCGGTAACTGAGATTGCCCCAATACAGCTACGATTAAGATGAAATTTTCTTCCTTTGTGAAGTAAGCAGTGTGTTTTCCAATCGGAAAGTAAAAGCCGTTACTATATATTTCATGGCAGCTTCGTCCTAAATCAGGATTATCGGCGAGCATTTGAAAGCCAGAAAGTAGTGTTTCTTTATAACGTTGCCACTGTAATTCGGAAAAATTGTTGATGGTATAATTTTTTACTTTACGTAAATGAGTTTGAGCCAAACTACTCAGTTTATATTGTTTATTGTGCATATTGTTTGTTACAGCTCATTCAAAAAATCTTTACCATCAACGACATTGCCTTTTGCCAAGTCATCTTTAGCCGCGTTGAAACAATGTTTAAGATATTCTGTTTTCATCATTTCAAGCTCTTCGTAGTCATGTATAGACATCACGACAACAGCATCTTTGCTGTTTTTACTGATCTTAATTGGTTGGCGTTGAGCATTAAGAAGCAATTCACCAAAATTTCGTTTAGCGTCATTTGCTGTTAATGTATGCATGGTTATTCTCCACAGTCTTTAGTCTAATTGGAGTATAGCTCATCACACGAAGTGGTCAATATGATTAAATCGCACGAAATGTGTGAAAAGGTAAGCTAACAAGGCGTTAAAGAGGGATTCACAACGCGCGGCATTCTCATTATGCGTTGATTTTATTGGTTTTTAGTGCAATGCGGAAGGTTGGTAGTTGCGTTGTTCACCCCTTAACGCGGCGTTATGCAACTCAGGTAAATTTAGGAGTTCAATCTTTTTAGGTTTCTCCGGCCATTCGTTTTGTGTTGTCGGCAAATGAGCACTTTTACCCTCAGATTCGTGGTTCACTCAAGCCGTAAAACAGG
>NZ_JZAM01000445.1:0-385 GCF_000960595.1 Vibrio sp. S234-5 | reverse complement strand
CTAGCCAGTTACTATCTCACGACAACTAAGCAAAGTGCAGCTCAAAGTGAGACTATATGTGGAGAATCCATTACCCCAGCGACCTTGCCGGAGGGGAGCTGGACCTTTAACGGTGGTGCCTTTGCTGTTCATCGGGTAGGCGATCGTATGGCGATTTTCAAAGGGTATAACCAAGACGTTTGGGCTTCAGAAATCTATACCAACGATAACCGTTACGGTCGTTACCAGTCGCACGGCTCGGTGCATGTACTCCCGCTCGGGGACCCTGTGACTCATGGCTATAAGCCAGATGGATGGGACTGGGACCGTAATCCGGGCACTACCACTATCCACTTACCCATCCACGAGCTTGAAAGCCCTCGCTCTTCTCCGCTGATGATACACT
>NZ_JZAM01000444.1:0-358 GCF_000960595.1 Vibrio sp. S234-5 | reverse complement strand
TCCCTCTTTGAAATGAGCGAGGGCCAGCAATCTCATTTTCATCTGAATAGATTTCTGCTGGCTTGCGAGCTTTTTAAAGTCGATATTATTGAGACTGTCCATAGCGAATAAGTTTTATCGTTGAATGGCCTCAATTAGATCACATTTTTACTTAGATTGGTATAACCGTGTCGTCGTGTTTTGTTGCCCAAATCTGGCTTCATCTTGAAACCAGACATCCACATGCTCTAAAGCGATATGTCCTGGGATCTTCAGGATCGTTTCAATTTTGAATTTTTTTTAAAATCGTCTTGGACTTCTTGAGATTGCTTGGGGTGTTTTGAGCGGGAAGTTATCCATGACAAGCCCATGTGCTCGA
>NZ_JZAM01000443.1:0-385 GCF_000960595.1 Vibrio sp. S234-5 | reverse complement strand
GTGAGTACCCCATTTTCGTAGGTGGCGATTTTGGCCTCACGCAAGCCTGCCAGCAGGATATTCAGTTCCCGGTAGTCTTGTTGCGTGTCGGAAAGCTCGACCTCAAGCCGCTGCTCTTTGCGCCAAGTGGTGGATAAGTAGTTGAGCGTTGCCAACCCAGTGCCAAGCTCCAGAGCATTTCCCGCCCAGCGTTCCCCAAGCTGGTAGAGCTGCGGATCCAGTTGGGGTGGCAACTCCACCTCGTTAAACTCACCCCGTGCGCCAAACATGGCGGGGTCATATGAAATGGTGATACGGCCCTGAACTTCCGCCTCTTCTCTTCCGACAGGGTAGAGCCAGCACAGTTTGTCGCTGTTGGGCTCCACGACAAAAATCGGCCAATGGG
>NZ_JZAM01000442.1:0-385 GCF_000960595.1 Vibrio sp. S234-5 | reverse complement strand
TCGATCTTATCTCCACCGTTTTTCTGCCCTGGCCATTGATTTTTGGCCATTGGGGCTTGCCAGCAATGGGGATCAAAGGTGCCGGAATCGCGACTTTGGTCAGCGGGGCGACTGAAGCGGCACCGTTATCTGGTTAACTCAACGCGAAGTCGCCTTTGTTGGCTTCTGGCTGAGCGGATATACACGCCATCCTTGATTGGAAAACTATTGTTCGTTTTCTCAAACTCTCGCTACCCACGTCCTTTAACTTCTTAGCCTGGGCTGGCGGGCCTTTTGCCGATCTTCCCCTTTTGGGATACACGGGTGTGCAAGGTCATTGGGCGTGTTCGGTGCCGACGCCCGTGGACACGATTTCCCTGGCGATGAAGATTGGCCTGTTCACACC
>NZ_JZAM01000441.1:0-972 GCF_000960595.1 Vibrio sp. S234-5 | reverse complement strand
CACTGCCAAAGACCTTGCCTCGTGAGGTTATCGAACTCGATTTAGACGACGATGAAAAGCAGTGCGCTTGCTGCCAACATAGTCTGCATAAAATCGGTGAAGACCGTAGCGAGAAACTTGAGTTCACGCCAGCGGTACTCAAAGTGTTGGAATATGTTCGTCCTAAATATGCTTGCCGCCAATGCGAGCAAACAGAAGACAAAAACCACGTTGTTCAAAAGCCAGCGCTGCAAAGCATTATCCCTAAGAGCTTCGCGACAGAAAGCTTGCTGGCCAATATCATCCTCGGCAAATACCAATACGCGATGCCACTTTACCGCCAAGAATCCCTGTTTACCCAATCGGGTATCGAACTCTCACGAACCACGATGGCAAGGTGGATTATCCAAGTCAGTGAGAAGTTCGCTCCACTTTACGCAGCTTTGAAAGTGCACCTACTCGAGCAAGTGGTGGTTCAGGCGGATGAAACGCCGCTCAATGTCCTCAAGGAAGACAAGCAATGCTACATGTGGCTCTACTGCTCGGGCGCGGACTCGCCCGATACCGCGCTCCCTAATGTGAGAAATATCGTCTTGTATGACTATCAAAACAGTCGAGCGAGGTCGTGCCCTGTTGCCTTCTTGGGCGACTATGATGGGTATCTGCAAACCGATGGCTATGGTGTTTATGATGGGCTTCATCTCGTCACCAATGTCGGTTGCTTTGCGCATGCTCGGCGCAAGTTCATGGAGGCGAAAAAGCTTCAAGGCAAAGGCAAGTCAGGCAAAGCGGATAGTGCATTGGCTAAAATCCAGAAACTCTATGGAATAGAATCCCGCTTAAAAGGTGCCTGTGCCGAAAAACGGAAAGCAGAGCGCCAAGAGCATGCTAAGCCGATACTGGATGAGCTTTATGAATGGATGACAACTCAGAAAGTGCTTGAGTCTAGCCCGCTGGGTAAAGCGATAAAATACACGCTCGGCCAATGGCCGA
>NZ_JZAM01000440.1:0-385 GCF_000960595.1 Vibrio sp. S234-5 | reverse complement strand
GCCCACAGGCAGTGCACCGAGCCGGCCTTGGCGCGGGCCAGGCGCATGGCCTCGCGCAGGGCGTCGCGCTGTTCCGGCTGGTCGAGCAGGTCGAACACCCGGTGGCGTTCGCTGGCGCCGCCGGCGGCGGAGCTGTAGGCGATCAGGCGGCGGTCCGGGTGGGCCTGGATGGCGCCGTCGTCGCCGACGATCATCGGCGTCACGCCCGGCTCGCGGGCGATGATGAAGTCGTCGAGGAAGCCGCTCAGGTCCAGGCCGCTGCCGGCCAGGCCGATGGGCCGGCCCTGGTCGCGGATCACCAGGTTGAACCAGACCTTGGTCAGGTTCAGCTTGCTGTCGACATTGACGTTGATGTTGTAGGCGGCGCTGTTGCGCAGGGTATTGA
>NZ_JZAM01000044.1:0-397 GCF_000960595.1 Vibrio sp. S234-5 | reverse complement strand
CTTAACAACCCACTCGTCGTCGGGGTTGTTCTTAACGCTTGAGCCGGAATCGGCGCTTTCACCGGCAAAAGCGATGGCGATGTTCTGCTTGAGCAACTTGGCCGCCAAACCGGAGGCTTTCCCCACAGCGTTGTCGAACTCAATCCGTCCGGAGACTTTTTCCAAAGCCATCGGCGGCGCATCAATATCGACATGATTGCCTTTCAGAACGGCGTATCCCCACGCACGCGGCTCTTTGCTGCTCTCAAAGGGAATATTGAGTTGGAACTGCGATACCACCGGCCCTTTAACTTGCAAAGCCGTTAGCGCAGCGCCGACAGAGTCCACCAGCGGTCTCGCGGTCATGTAGCCACGCACCGCACTGCCTTCCGCCGTGGCGCTCGCCTCGATTTCAATA
>NZ_JZAM01000439.1:0-420 GCF_000960595.1 Vibrio sp. S234-5 | reverse complement strand
GAGTGATATGGGGGGATGGCCAGCGCTTTGTCACGGTAGCGAGGAAGAGCTGACATTTCGCTAAAAGGACTTTGAGAACCGCTATCGCACGCATCTGTTCAATCCGCCGAGCAGCTATCCCAGAGAGTTGGCTGGTGTATCTGAAACGGAGAACGCAGCTTCGGGCTTTGCTATCGACCCGCCGTTGAGTGCAGGCGATAGGGAGCAATGCAAGCTTGTGTATCGCGGCGGTGGATGCTATTTAAGAACGCGACTGGGACTGGCGTTTCACAACACACATTTCGAAAAGCCATTAACGCTCACAAGGTAATGACCAAATAAAATACCTTTTTTCAAAACTTTACTTATATCAATGCGTTGTTGATTTGGCGGGTATCCATTTCTCTCCACACCTTACACACTCCCCTGGAGGAGGGGTTG
>NZ_JZAM01000438.1:0-385 GCF_000960595.1 Vibrio sp. S234-5 | reverse complement strand
TTGGCTCTGATGCGATCGCGCTGCGAAAAGGTACCCAGACCAAGCGGGCTCAGGCGCCCCACATCAACCAACCCGTGCGTCCCCGCCAGATCGTTTATCAGGTTGGAGCAGTAACCGGATTGGGTTTGGATGCCATTGAGGTTAAACACGCTCTGCCCCTCTTGGCTGCAAGCCTGAATACCTGTGGGATATTTGATACAGCAAGTTTCGCAATCGTCTTTGGCGCGATTCTCCGCTCGAGCGGTAAACCAACGCGCCGAATACGCCAAAGGCAGATAACCGTGGCTGAATACTTCCACATCAACCTCCTGACGGGTGCCGTGCAACACACATTGACTTAAGACATCCTTCCACCGCTGCTTTGATAGATAAACCGGCATACCCC
>NZ_JZAM01000437.1:0-2133 GCF_000960595.1 Vibrio sp. S234-5 | reverse complement strand
TAAGCATAACAAAGCGTTCAAGTGGGATTTGGCACGCGTGGCATTTTCAGTTTGCGTTAGGTTTGGTGGTTACGGCATTGTGCGGTAACTTGTGTATTGCGTGCCTGCACCCCTTAACGCGGCGTTATGCAACTCAGGTAAATTTAGGGGGGCAATCTTTTGGATTTCTCCGGCCATTGGTTTTGTGTTGTCGGCAAATGAGCATTGCTACCCTAAAATTCGTGGTTAACTCAAACCGTAAAACAGGCAAGGTTCTTTGTTTGCCTCAATGAGTTTTGGTGCTGGTTTGTTGTCAATTCAGCGTGCGCAAAGTGTGGAAAGGGCAAGTTTATCGAGCATTTTGTACTTGCTGAAGTTTTCGCTCGTTGAGTTTTCCTGATTCAAAAGCTTGGTTGGTTGCTGAAAGGTGGGCTTTGTTTTGGCGGCATATTTATCACGGCTCTGGCTTGGGTTGATTCTTGAATCACTCAACCATTGCAATGGTGGCTTTTGATCGAGTAAAGTCAGTTTATCTTATTGAATTTGCATAACAAACGGTTAAAGAGGGACTGCCAACGCGTGGCGGTTTATGTTCAAATCGGCCTTTGTGATTACGGTTGTTATTTTGAGTTCAGTGTTTTGCGTTGTCAGCTCCTTAACCGGGCGTTATGCTTAATCCATAAAAAATCAGCAGGTTGTGATTGTCGATCCCTTAGGCATGTTGTTCAGGTTTTGTCGGCAATTCAATATTGTTTTTCGCTGCCTAATGAAACGGCAATGTATCTGGCGTTGTAAATTCTGAGTGATTGCCTCATTGGGTTCTTGAGTCTGCGCGAGTTGAGTTTTGCTCTTTCAAGTTGCTTTGAGCAGTTTGGTGCCTTTACTTGCAGGCTGAAAGTTAGTCGGCAATTGAGCATTGTTTTTCGCTGCCTAATGAAACAGCAATGTGTCTATCGCTTCAAGTTTCAGCGTGATTGTCTCATTGAGTTATTGTGCTCATGCGTGGTGAGTAGGTTTGTCGGAGAGGGTTTCCACTTTGGCTGATTTGCAGGATGAAACCCTGTATTGGTCAGTTTATAGGTAAAGTTTGAGTCAGTTCTAACTCAAGAGAATTCGAGGTTTGGTTAATTATTTCAATGAGTTATTCTTGGTTTAGTTCAAATGTAAAGTGTTGAAGCTTAAGCATAACAAACGCCTCAAGAGGGACTGTCAACGCGTGGCGTTTCCAGTCCCAATGAGCCGCGGTGGTTGCAGTTGTTGTGGTTGAGTTTAGTGGTAATGCGTTGTCAGCCCCTTAGGCGGGCGTTATAAGCAAATTCAGCCCCAGAGGATGAAAAATGGAAATCGAGTACAAAGTAAACCATCCAATCTCAGTTGAACAATTCGTGAGTTTACTGAAGAAAACTTCATTGGGTTAGCGTCGTCCTTTGGATAATGAGTCAACTATTCAGGGTATGCTCGATAACTCTAATTTAATTGTGACCGCATGGCTGAACGATCAACTTGTCGGTGTTGCTCGTTCAGTGACAGATTTCCATTATTGCTGCTATCTGTCTGATTTAGCTGTTGATGAAAGTGTTCAATCCAATGGTATAGGTAAATATCTGATCTTAGTGACCAAAGAAGAGCTGAGCCCAAGCTGTAAATTGGTTTTACTGTCAGCACCGAAAGCACAAGGTTATTATCCGAAAATTGGTTTTGAAGCTCTTAATAGTGCATGGGTTCTATATCGCGCAGAACAGTTGAAAATCAATTAAATCAATGTGTTATTTGCTTATAACAAAGCGTTCAAGAGGGACAGCCAACGCGTGGCATTTTTATTATGCGTTGGTTTTTGTGGTTACAGTGTTATGCGGAAAGTTGGTAGTAGCGTTGGCTGCCCCTTAACGCGGCGTTATGCTTAATCACGTAAAATCAGTTGGTTATGGTTTTTCTTTGTTCCCTCGGCTTTTCAGTTCGGTGTTTGTCGGCAAGTTGGCTTCTTAGAGCGCTGTTTTTCGGACATTTATTCTTTGGCGCTGGAAATTCGGTTCATCCGGAAAATCGATACTTCGCCTCATGACTGGCTTTGATTTTTAACTCAAAAAATTCCCAATCACGATACCCATAGGCGACTTTGTTCAGCGTCTTTATTCGGTTGTTCACACCCTCTAC
>NZ_JZAM01000436.1:0-307 GCF_000960595.1 Vibrio sp. S234-5 | reverse complement strand
TACTAAAAACCATAACACCCTCTAAAATATGAATTTTTAGCCATTCTATAAGTTAATGGTTGCACATAATGTTGTTTGCTTCACAGGAAAGGCACATAACGCCCTGCTAAGGGGTGAGCAATGCACTACGAAAGCTACAGCACACCAACTTAATCACAAAACCCACCGCATGCTGAAAATGCGGTTCATCCGGAAAATCGATACTTCGCCTCATGACTGGCTTTGATTTTTAACTCAAAAAATTCCCAATCACGATACCCATAGGCGACTTTGTTCAGCGTCTTTATTCGGTTGTTCACACCCTCTA
>NZ_JZAM01000435.1:0-385 GCF_000960595.1 Vibrio sp. S234-5 | reverse complement strand
TCTCAATGTAACGTTGTGTCGACATGACTGACTCCTTGTCATGAGTTTTGTTTCTAACCTGAGCACAGGTCGGTTATCAAACCCAGAGAATATCGACCCAAAGGAATAAACACAACGTCGTAACCGATTCATCCTTAAACAAAATTTCATTAATTAGACAGCTGACTATCAAAAAACGACAATGAAAATGAATAAACCCGAATATAAATGCAAATGTCTTGGTATTACCCTCGGTAAATTTCTAACAAGCTGAATAATTTATTATTTTTCGGCATAGTGGTGAGTTTTGGACACATCATCAGTATTCATTAAAGCCCTGCTACTTTGTATGCTTTTGCTCCGCTCAGTACGACTTCAGGATTCTTTTGTTGAGAACTTCCTAACG
>NZ_JZAM01000434.1:0-388 GCF_000960595.1 Vibrio sp. S234-5 | reverse complement strand
TTTTCACGCAAATCAAACTCTTCTTTTGGCGCGATCAGCACCACATCGCCTTCCACCCGCTTGTCGAGCCCTTTGACTTGCAAAATGATGTCGAGTACTTGCTGCCACGACACGCCATCCAAACGCAGCGTAAGATTGCCCGTGACCGAATCGGAGACCACTAGATTAAAACCGATGTAGTCCGCTATCAGTTGCAAGACGTTCCTCACCGGAATGTCTTGGAAATTGATCTAGATAAGCTTGCCCTCTTTTTCAAGGAGGCTTTTCTCCTCAACTTGCTGCGGAGTTTCTATGCGACTGACCGTCGCTTCCAAATAGCGCCCAGACAAACGATACTCATGGTGAAACTCCCCCGAGACAGACGCCAGCATCCGCGTCGCTGACACAT
>NZ_JZAM01000433.1:0-389 GCF_000960595.1 Vibrio sp. S234-5 | reverse complement strand
CCCGACGGACCACATCGCTCAGCGGCACGACCGTTTTAGGCAAGTGCGCTAGGGTTCGTTATCAAACGCAGTCCTTCAATTAGTCACCAAGACTCGGATACTTGGTCCCACTCTCGGCGGTGGTTTCATAGCTCATTTCGCCAATCGGCGTGCGGTAGTCTGGCCGTTCGAGCTGGCGTACATCCAGCGCGCAAGCGCGTCCGCGCCAATCTTTCTTCTTGATCATGATGTTGCTCAGACGGGTATTAAGCGGCGCAAAAATCACCTCGTCAGCGCTAAAGCGCTGCTCAATGTAGCGCTGGCTCTGGTTTAGGTGCGCCACGGCCTCTTTGACTGGCCCCAGTGGCAAGCCCAAAAGCTCGGCGCTGTGGTCGCGAAAATTGAGATCG
>NZ_JZAM01000432.1:0-416 GCF_000960595.1 Vibrio sp. S234-5 | reverse complement strand
GACATAGTGAGATCACTTTTGCATCAGTGTCATCATCATTCAGCGTAGTTAGGTCCATAAGTTTTAGTGCACGTAGCGCTGCTGCTTTTAAATCGCTCATTTCTATCTCCGATCAATATTCAAAAAATTCACTGCTCAGCCTCACATCACTTCTCTAACTATAATCAACAAGTCGAGATAGTGTGAGAAATTGGCTAAACAGTCTATTTATGAACGGACTTGGTTCCCTGAAGACTCGGCATATACAGCGAAAAATTCATATGCCAATTGCTATCCTTGTCACCGCACAGTACCAGTTTGGCCTATGGCACAACAATCTATGATTGCGGTGTCTTTAATATCACATCACACAGCGAAACGCCTATTAGATCTGATATTGCAGGGCAATTCATTTGCCCATCGAGTATGTAATATTC
>NZ_JZAM01000431.1:0-393 GCF_000960595.1 Vibrio sp. S234-5 | reverse complement strand
GTACTGCAGAGGGGGGTAGAATTTCAGGTGTAGCGGTGAATTGCGTAGAGATCTGAAGGAATACCGGTGTCGAAGGCGGCCCCCTGGACAGATACTGACACTCAGATGCGAAAGCGTGGGGAGCAAACAGGATTAGATACCCTGGTAGTCCACGCCGTAAACGATGTCTACTTGGAGGTTGTGGCCTTGAGCCGTGGCTTTCGGAGCTAACGCGTTAAGTAGACCGCCTGGGGAGTACGGTCGCAAGATTAAAACTCAATTGAATTGACGGGGGCCCGCACAAGCGGCGGAGCATGTGGGTTAATTCGATGCAATGCGAAGAATCTTACCTACTCTTGACATCTACAGAATCCTGCGGTGACGCGGGAGCGCCTTCTGGAACCGTTAGACAGG
>NZ_JZAM01000430.1:0-393 GCF_000960595.1 Vibrio sp. S234-5 | reverse complement strand
GAACTAGACAAAATTGCAGATAAGTTCGCCTCCCAAGAGAAAGAAGCTCAAGAGGCAGTAACCGCTTACAAACCACTGGCGAAAGTGGAAGTGCCTTATTCGACGGGCAAGTTCCCAACAACGCGCTACTGTTTGATGGAAATGAAGCCCAAGACTGGTCGCAAGCACCAATTGCGTCGCCACATGGCCCACTTACGTCACCCAATTGTGGGGGACACATCGCACGGTGATGGTAAACACAACAAATTGTTCCGTAACGAATTTGATTCACACCGCTTGCTGTTACATGCTTCGGAGCTGCGTTTTGTGCATCCGTTTACAAATGAAGAGCTAGTGATGAAAGCGAGTATCGACGATACGTGGCAGCAATTGTTTACTCGATTTGAGTGGGAC
>NZ_JZAM01000043.1:0-699 GCF_000960595.1 Vibrio sp. S234-5 | reverse complement strand
ACCTTCTTCAAGAAAAGTGTGAACCCACTTATTAACACTGGTTCGGCTCACCATAAGAAACTTGGCGATTTGGGTGCGAGAGTGTCCCTCTTTGAAATGAGCGAGGGCCAGCAATCTCATTTTCATCTGAATAGATTTCTGCTGGCTTGCGAGCTTTTTAAAGTCGATATTATTGAGACTGTCCATAGCGAATAAGTTTTATCGTTGAATGGCCTCAATTAGATCACATTTTTACTTATATTGGTATGACATTGCTAAACGGTTCTGCAATGTCATTGGTATGCCAAATCGCCCCATCCATAATGATGACGGCATGACGCCCTTTTTCAGTGATTGCCGATATTTGCTTTAAATGCTCGATCATGATCTCTTTATTAACCCAAGGAACAACCATCGCTTCGCCAATTCCTCTCGCGGGACAGACAGAACCAAACAGATACGCATATTCAAATTGTTGTTGCTTCACGGCTCTGGGACGGGTTCCTTTCTCTGCCCAGAACCGTGTTGTGGTGTTTTGCTGGCCAAATCTGGCTTCATCCTGAAGCCAGATATCAACACGCTCTAAAGCGATGTGTCCTGGGATCTTCAGGATCGTTTCAATTTTGAATTTTTTTAAAATCGTCTTGGACTTCTTGAGATTGCTTGGGGTGTTTTGAGCGGGAAGTTATCCATGAAAAGCCCATGTGGTCGAGCAGGTAA
>NZ_JZAM01000429.1:0-368 GCF_000960595.1 Vibrio sp. S234-5 | reverse complement strand
ATACGTCACATAGCGCGAGCCACTGCTTAACTTCCCTTGCAACTGGTTGGTAAACTCGCCAACCGCGTCGTCACGCACGTGCCCTACCACCTCAATGAGAACCTCGGTATAGGTGTCATCTGGCGCTTTGCCACCCATCTGAATGGTGGTGTCGATGTCGGTATTATCCGCAATGAGATTTAAGTTGTTGATGTCGGTGTACGCCGGGTTACCGTCAGAGATAACGCTCGCGCTTACACTCCAATCTTTCAGTGCGACTTTTTCAGTGCCGTCCGCGGTCTCAACCAAATAGTTACTAATGGTATCGCGCACATCCACCAGCTCATTATTGGTGGTTACGTTGCGAATTCGCATCTGATAGCGCACTT
>NZ_JZAM01000428.1:0-293 GCF_000960595.1 Vibrio sp. S234-5 | reverse complement strand
CCGAGCAATAATGGAAAGGGCCGCGTATTCCAAAGCGATGGTAAAGAAGTGAAGTTGACATTAACTGGCTATTTTTGGCGATATGGTATCAGAAAAGCCATTCAGGTATCGATTTTCCGGATGAACCAAGAAAAGATACAACCAACTGATTTGACGTGATTAAACATAACGCCCGCTTAAGGGGCAGCCAACGCTACTACTAACTTACCGCACAATACCGCAATCACAAAAACCAACGCATGGTAAAAATGCCACGCGTTGGCTGTCCCTCTTGAAGCGTTTGTTATGCTTAA
>NZ_JZAM01000427.1:0-25034 GCF_000960595.1 Vibrio sp. S234-5 | reverse complement strand
CATCACCCATGAACACGTAAGTGAAGTGGTCGACGATGTCGTGGCCTTCTTTGTTGAATTGCGCTGCGAGCGCTTTCTCAGCCATTGCCATACCAACAGCGTTGGTGATGCCTTGGCCTAGCGGGCCAGTTGTTGTTTCGATGCCCGGTGCGTAGCCGTACTCTGGGTGACCTGGAGTCTTAGAGTGAAGCTGACGGAAGTTTTTCAGATCATCGATAGATAGCTCGTAACCGCTCAAGTGCAGTAGCGAGTAAATCAGCATAGAGCCGTGGCCGTTAGACAGTACGAAACGGTCGCGGTCCGCCCACTCTGGGTTTGATGGGTTGTGGTTTAGGTGGCCACGCCAAAGAACTTCAGCGATGTCCGCCATGCCCATAGGTGCCCCTGGGTGGCCTGAGT
This sequence comes from Vibrio sp. S234-5, assembly GCF_000960595.1. Classification (NCBI taxonomy): domain Bacteria; kingdom Pseudomonadati; phylum Pseudomonadota; class Gammaproteobacteria; order Vibrionales; family Vibrionaceae; genus Vibrio; species Vibrio sp. S234-5. Next base: position 24,635 of record NZ_JZAM01000427.1, on the reverse strand, counting down.
TTGCTTTTTGTACGCCGTCCATGCTGAGTGCGCGGATTGCATTAGCGAGATGTTTACGAGATGGCATGTCTGCTCCTGAGTGCATTAAGCGATGTAATAAGAAAAATTGCGCTGGCTATTTTCGCAAAGCAATCTCTGCTCTGCAAACGATTTACCCGAGAAATCCCCCTAGCAAACCATGCTCTACTTCACTGAAAGCGAAATAGAGCAAATTCTTCGCACTAGCAAGGCAAACGATTACTTTTGACTCATACTAAAAAATCACTTGTAATTCGAGTATTCAAAACTAGAATAGACGTCTAGATGTAGAAACACCTACAAATCGTATTTCATTCCCGGAGCTGAGAGCAAGTGTTCAGCTGCGAAAATCAATCAAAAGTGGAGCTCTCATGGCAAAGCACCTGTTCACTTCTGAGTCAGTATCAGAAGGCCATCCAGACAAAATTGCAGACCAGATTTCTGATGCGGTTCTTGATGCGATTCTTGAGCAAGACCCGAAAGCACGTGTTGCATGTGAAACTTACGTAAAAACCGGCATGGTCATGGTCGGTGGTGAAATTACCACTTCTGCCTGGGTTGATATCGAAGAACTGACACGCGAAACCGTACGCGAAATCGGCTACGTTCACTCAGACATGGGCTTCGACGCCAACTCTTGTGCTGTTCTCAACACCATCGGCAAACAGTCTCCTGACATCAACCAAGGCGTTGATAAAGCCGACCCTAAAGAGCAAGGTGCGGGCGACCAAGGCATTATGTTCGGTTACGCATGTAACGAAACCGAAGTACTGATGCCAGCACCAATTACCTACGCGCACCGTTTGATGGAACGTCAAGCGAAAGTACGTAAAGATGGCACGCTGCCATGGTTGCGCCCTGATGCGAAATCACAGGTTACTTTCCAATACGATCAAGGCAAAATTGTTGGTATTGATGCAGTTGTACTATCGACTCAGCACTGCGATTCTATCTCGACACCGGATCTGCGCGAAGCGGTGATGGAAGAGATCATCAAGCCAGTTCTTCCTTCTGAATGGCTAAACAAAGAAACCAAGTACTTCATCAACCCAACTGGTCGTTTCGTTATCGGTGGTCCAATGGGTGACTGTGGCCTGACGGGTCGTAAGATCATCGTAGATACCTACGGCGGCGCAGCGCGTCACGGTGGTGGTGCGTTCTCTGGTAAAGATCCATCCAAGGTTGACCGTTCAGCGGCTTACGCAGCACGTTACGTGGCGAAAAACATCGTCGCAGCTGGCATGGCTGATCGTTGTGAAATCCAACTTTCTTACGCAATCGGTGTGGCGGATCCAACCTCTATCATGGTGGAAACCTTCGGTACTGAAAAAGTATCGCAAGAGATCATTATCGAAGCGGTCCGTCAGTTCTTCGACCTACGTCCATACGGTCTGCAAGAGATGCTGAATCTGCTTCAGCCAATCTACAAGAAGACCGCTGCATATGGTCACTTCGGTCGCGAAGAATTCCCTTGGGAAGCAACCGACAAAGCAGCACTACTGCGTGAGTTTGCTGGCATCAAATAATCAGCCTTTTCTCGAACAAAAAGCCTCTGCTACAATGCAGGGGCTTTTTATTATGCGTAATAAAGCCCCAATTTTTTGCCGTTTAAAGATGAGTCCATGTTGCCCCCCGAACTAGCCGAACAATCCTCGCAAGTCCTCGCCCACTGTATCGCCGTAGCCGAGCAACGCTTTCAGCGCACTTTCCCTCTGCCCAAACTCAGTTTTAACGTGAGAGGCAAAGTGGCAGGAAAAGCTTACTTGCAACTGAATGAGATACGCCTGAATCCTGTATTGTTCAAAGAAAACCCTGATGAGTTTTTGCAAGAGGTGATTCCTCACGAAGTTGCCCACCTCATCACTTATCAAGTGTTCGGGCGCGTCAAACCTCACGGTAAAGAGTGGCAAGCGATTATGGAGCAGGTATTTCAGCAACCAGCAAGAACGACGCATCGCTTTAATATCCATTCGGTACAAGGGAAAACCTTTCAATATCGCTGCGCCTGCGCCGAATACCCACTGTCGATTCGCCGCCACAATAAAGTGTTACGCCATCAAGCCAGTTATTGCTGCACAAAGTGCCGTCAGCCTTTACAGTTTACCGGCTTACAACTGAGTTAGCCGCCTCTCTAAGCTCGCCCTCCGCGCAGTTTTGACTCAGCTTTAACAATTCACTCACTACTTCGCGGCAAAACTGAGTGCTACAATATAAAAAGTCATACTTTTCTCATACTTTTTAGATGAAATACCTATGTTCATTGCTGGCTGTCCTTAGCGGCTTGCCTGTGCTGGCTGCGCCCCCGGCCAACTTCTCTGCCGCGAAGAAAGAGGCGCTGCAAATTTACCAAGATTATCCGGTCAGTTTTTACTGTGGCTGCGAGATTCAATGGCAAGGAAAGAAAGGCATTCCAGATTTGCAATCTTGTGGCTATCAAGTGCGTAAGCAACAAAATCGTGCCAGTCGTATTGAGTGGGAACATGTGGTGCCCGCTTGGCAGTTCGGCCACCAGCGACAATGCTGGCAAAACGGTGGACGGAAAAATTGCAGCAAACATGACCTTCAGTTTCGCTCGATGGAAGCGGATCTGCATAACCTCACCCCAGCGGTTGGTGAAGTCAACGGCGATCGCTCGAACTTTAACTTTAGCCAGTGGAATGGCGTTGATGGTGAGACCTATGGCCGCTGTGAAATGCAGGTCAATTTCAAAGCGCGTAAAGTGATGCCGCCGGATCGCGCTCGGGGCTCGATTGCTCGCACTTACCTCTACATGAGCCGAGAGTACGGTTTTCAGTTGTCGAAACAACAGACTCAGTTGATGCAAGCCTGGAATAAAACCTATCCCGTATCTGAGTGGGAATGCACACGCGATGATCGAATTGCCAAAGTTCAGGGCAACCACAACTCTTATGTGAAGGAAGCGTGCCAAACGCGATAGAAAAATCCCAGTGTCGCCACTGGGATGTCATCATGCTTACTCTTTCACGCCGATATCTTCAAGATAACCAAAGCGTTCTTCACGCTCATGCGGTGCGGCATAACGCATTTCGCCGGACTCATCGTAAGAACGACCAACAATTTCACACCACCCTTTCCCTAGCGGCATTGGCTCTGGACGTACTGTGCTGCTAGGCATATTGGCGCGAATGTCATTTTCACTCACATTCAAAATGCGTTGTGCGACCAACACGGCACGATCACGCACATTAGCATCGGCGAGACGATTGCGCTGTCCCCACAACACTTTCCAATCGTTACAGCTATAATACGTCGTTTGTGGAACCGACAAGAACGCCACTTCTGAGTACACCTTGTACTTTTTGTACATCATGTAGCTTTCAAACAGCATAGCGACATCCTCTTGTGGCGTAGAGTAGCCGTAAAACGCCGCCGCGCCATCTCGTTCAAATTCGCCACCCGCCTGTTGCCCCGTAGACTGACGAACTCTATCGGTCATGGCTTCACCATGAAATGAGACTTGTGCCGCTTCCAATAACAATGCAGAAGTGAGGGGCTGACTGCCGGTCAACTGCTTAGCCACATGATCAGCGGATTCAATCTCGCTGTAAATGGTGCCGCTATCGGCCAATTGCAACAAGTCATTTGGCGGTAGCAGATCGTTCGCGTGCGCCAGTTCATGAGACAACAAACGGAATAGACCCGGTGCAATTTGTTCCGTTTTACGCTCCCCATTGCGCGTAGCATCGTAGTCATTTGAGTAAGTAACATAGTCAAACGTGCTGCTATCCAAATAGCGAGTAGCGCTGTCATAGCTGAACTGTTTTGAAAATGCCTGACGATAATCTTCTTGCTGGTAAATCGTGCTCCAATCGCTAGCATTACGCCACAGGTAGGCAGCATCAATATACATAGAAGCGGTCGATGGATGATAAAATGACGGACGAATATCATAACTGAGCACTATAGTGTTCAGTGGCTTAAACATATTCAGCAGGTCCTGATCATTGATTTCACGTAGCGCGTCGATAAAGCTTTCCGCCATCCAGGCATGAGAAACCAATAAACGGGAACGAATATCCTCAATAGTGACATTTTGCTGCTTGTCAGCACCGATTGGGCGAATTTTTTCTAACAAGCAAGAGCGTCGCTGCTTGTAGATCTTGGCACACTCCAGCGCGGCGTCTGAAAGTTCAGAGGCTTGATAGGCATAGATTTTACTCAATGATGGGTCACCTTTGATGTTTGGTGAACCGGGGCCACTTGGGCCATCAGATGAAGAAGAGCCGCCATTGCAGCCAGCTAAAGTCATCAGCAGAGCACAAGCCACTGCCAGTTTGGTCTTTTTCATAACACTATCCATGATTATTGTACTTATTAATTTGTTTCAACTTTGCCAGCTTGAATACGTTCGCCACCGCAAAGCGGCATACAAACTATTCAGGAAAACAATAAATAACAATCACTTTGGCGAAAAATTACGACCCTGCGCTTAAATTACCATACTGACTTGTTTTTGCTCCTCTGAGCATCCATGTTAATCTCTAATTCATTCTGTCTGTTGCAGGAACTCGAAACACAATGCGCATCCCTCGAATTTATCACCCCGAAACACTCCATCTGCACCACATCGTCGCCTTGCAGGAAGACGCTGCTGGCCATATCGGCCGCGTTTTGCGCATGAAAGAAGGGCAAGAAGTGCTGCTGTTTGATGGCAGTGGCGCACAATTTCCTGCCGAAATCACCGAAGTGAGCAAAAAGCAGGTGTTGGTCAAAGTGACACAGCGGGAAGAAAACAGCAGCGAGTCGCCTTTAGATCTCCATTTGGGACAAGTGATCTCGCGCGGTGAAAAGATGGAGTTCACCATCCAGAAATCCGTTGAACTTGGGGTCAATACCATCACGCCACTGATTTCGGAGCGCTGCGGCGTTAAATTGGATGAAAAACGCTTTGAGAAAAAACTCGCTCAGTGGCAGAAAATAGCCATTAGCGCTTGCGAGCAATGCGGACGGAACATCATCCCGGAGATTCGCCCCATTATGTCGCTTGAAGCTTGGTGCGCGGAAGAGTACGACGGCCTAAAGCTTAATCTGCACCCTCGCGCCAAATATTCGATCAACACGCTACCGGCGCCGGTCAGCAAAGTGCGGCTGCTGATTGGTCCTGAAGGGGGCCTCTCTGCAGAAGAGATCGACATGACACAAACCTATCACTTTGAAGAGACCCTACTCGGTCCACGCGTGTTGCGTACTGAAACCGCAGCACTAACTGCTATTACCGCGCTACAAGTTCGTTTCGGCGATTTGGGTTAATACGGAGAACACACATGATCAAACTCGGCATCGTAATGGACCCTATTTCGTCCATTAACATCAAGAAAGACTCCAGCTTCGCCATGTTGCTGGAAGCACAACGTCGCGGTTGGGAAATCCATTACATGGAGATGAATGATCTACACTTAGAGCAAGGCGTGGCGATTGCCGACACCAAAGTGGTCGAGCTAAAAGAAGATCCTAACGGCTGGTACCAATTTAAGTCAGAGCAAACCATTGAACTGGCTGAACTGGATGCGGTGTTGATGCGTAAAGATCCACCGTTTGACACAGAATACATTTACGCCACCTACATTTTAGAGCGCGCAGAAGAACAAGGCACCTTAATCGTCAACAAGCCACAAAGCCTGCGTGATTGTAACGAGAAACTCTTTACCGCTTGGTTCCCAGAGCTGACGCCAATCACCATGGTGACGCGCAAAGCAGAAAAGATAAAAGCGTTTCGTGAAGAGCATGGCGACATCATCCTTAAACCGCTTGATGGCATGGGTGGTGCATCAATTTTCCGAGTCAAAGAGAACGATCCGAACGTTTCGGTGATCATTGAAACCTTGACCAATCACGGGCAAAACTACGCGATGGCGCAAACCTTTGTGCCAGACATCAGCAATGGCGACAAACGTATTCTGGTGGTAGATGGCGAGCCCATGCCTTACTGTTTAGCACGCATCCCAGCCAAAGGGGAAACGCGCGGTAACCTCGCTGCTGGCGGTCGTGGTGAAGCTCGCCCACTGAGCGAAACCGATAAGAAAATTGCACTAGCCGTCGCACCAACGCTGAAAGAAAAAGGACTGATTTTTGTTGGTTTGGATGTGATTGGCGATAAGCTCACCGAGATCAACGTGACCAGCCCAACTTGTATTCGCGAGATTGAAGCGGCGTTTGATATCTCGATTAGCGGTAAATTGATGGATGCGATTGAGCGCCGCCTTGAAGCCAAAGCTTGAGCACTCAAGAGCCAGTTGGGGCCGGATGGCCCCTTTGAAGGGGAGTCATGTATGAATTTGACCAATCATTTTCTGGTGGCCATGCCGGGGATGAAAGATCCCTATTTCCAGCACCGCGTGATCTACATTTGTGAACACAATGAAGAGGGCGCGATGGGGCTGATGATCAACGCGCCAATCGACATCACCGTGGGCAAAATGCTGGAACAGGTCGATGTGCAGCCAGTTCATCCACAGTTGCATACACAAAGCCTGACCAAACCGGTGTACAACGGCGGCCCAGTTTCCGAGGATCGCGGTTTTATTCTGCACCGCCCCAAGGATTACTACGAGTCGAGCATTCAGATGACCGATCACATCGCCGTCACTACGTCCAAAGATATTTTGACGGTACTCGGCACGGAAGCGGAACCGAGCAGTTATCTCGTCGCTTTAGGCTATTCAGGCTGGAGCGCTGGACAGTTGGAAAGCGAGCTAGCGGAAAACTCTTGGTTAACCGTCGAAGCCAGCCCGGAAATCATTTTCGATACCCCTATCGCCCAGCGTTGGCAAAAAGCGGTACAGATGCTGGGCATTAATGCCATCCAACTTTCCAATCAGGCAGGGCACGCTTAACTCGCGGCCCTTCACTCACTTATTGTTACTTAGGTTATTTATGTCACGTACCATCATGGCTTTCGATTTTGGCACCAAGAGTATTGGCAGCGCCATTGGCCAAGAAATTACCGGCACCGCATCGCCGTTAAAGGCCTTCAAAGCCAACGATGGCATTCCCAATTGGGACGAGATTGAAAAGCAGATCAAAGAGTGGCAGCCCACGTTACTCGTGATCGGCTTGCCGACTGATCTGCACGGAAAAGATCTGCAAACCATCACGCCTCGGGCGAAGAAATTTGCCCAGCGGCTGCATGGCCGTTTCGGTTTGCCCGTAGAGCTGCACGATGAGCGCCTTTCCACCACCGAAGCACGCGCCGAACTGTTTTCGATGGGCGGCTACAAAGCGCTAAGTAAGGGCAATGTCGATTGTCAATCTGCGGTGATCATTCTAGAAAGCTGGTTTGAAGCGCAGTGGGACTAACGGGGCGAGGAAAATTGCAAGAGAGGGACAGCTTTCCCTCTCATTGCAGAAAAGTCCGGGCTTAATCCATATCGATCTTCACGTTGGCCAAGGATCCGGTGTTATTGAGATCGCCGCGCTGGGTTTTGAGCATCAAACGCAGATCGTTGGCAGAATCGGCACTGTGCAACGCATCTTCTTCGTTGATCTTACCTTCCACCACCAACTTATACAGCGATTGATCAAAGGTCTGCATGCCGATTTCTTTGGAGCGTGCCATGGTCGCTTTCAACTCATGCAACTCGCCGCGGCGGATCAAATCGGACACCCTTGGGCTGTTGAGTAACACTTCAAACACGCCGTGACGGCCTTTGCCGTTTTTATCACGCAGTAACTGCTGACCTATCACCCCTTTGAGATTCATGGATAGATCAAACAGGAACTGCTCTTTTTGCTCTTTCGGCACTAAATGTAGAATCCGCTCCAACGCTTGGTTGGCGTTGTTAGCGTGCAGAGTGGCCATGCACAAGTGGCCCGTTTCGGCAAAGGTCATGGCGTATTCCATCGTCTCACGGCTGCGGATCTCGCCAATGAGGATCATATCTGGCGCTTGACGCAGTGAGTTTTTCAGCGCCACTTCGTAACTTTCTGTATCGAGCCCAACCTCCCGCTGGGTAACAATACAGCGCTTGTGCTCGTGGACAAATTCAATCGGGTCTTCCACCGTCAGAATGTGACCACTACGATGGCTATTGCGATAGCCCGTCATCGCCGCCATGGTGGTGGATTTCCCCGATCCCGTCGCTCCCACCACCAGCACAAGACCGCGTTTGGCAATCGACAAATCTTGCAGCACTTGGGGCAACTTGAGTTCTTCAAACGTCGGAATATGGGTTTCAATGCGGCGAATCACCGCGCCCGGTAGCTCTCGCTGATAAAACGCACTGACGCGAAAACGGCCAGAATCACGCACAATCGCGAAATTTGATTCACGGGTTTTACGAAAATCGGCGCGCCGCTCTTCATCCATGGCACCGTCGAGAAACTGCGCGACCTCAGCTTCTGAGAGCTTAGCGCCTTGCGGGCGTAATTCGCCATCGACGCGAAACAGCACCGGCGCGCCCACCGTAATATACAAATCCGACGCTTTAAGAGAGAACATCCCTTCCAGCACTCGGTTTAACTCAATACTCATGCTGCTCTCCGCTAGAACTTGATCGCTTCGACTTCGATTTTGGCGTCCACTTCTTCTTTGCCAACTTTACCTTGAGCAATCAACTGCCGCGCATTTTGCTCCATGGTTTGCATGCCATGCGCCGCACCCGTCTGAATGATCGAATACATCTGTGCCACCTTGTCTTCACGGATCAAGTTGCGGATCGCAGGCGTCGCCATCATGATCTCATGACACGCGACACGCCCACCGCCAATCCGCTTGAGCAGCTTCTGGGCGATCACCGCGCGCAGTGATTCAGAGAGCATAGAGCGCACCATGTCTTTGTCACTGCCGGGGAACACATCAATGATCCGGTCAACGGTTTTCGCCGCACTGCTGGTATGCAGCGTGCCAAACACCAAGTGACCCGTTTCAGCGGCGGTCAGCGCAAGACTGATGGTTTCCTGATCGCGCAGCTCACCGACTAAAATCACGTCAGGATCTTCACGCAGCGCGCTACGCAGCGCATTTTTAAAACTGTGCGTATCACGGTGCACTTCACGCTGGTTGATCAAACACTTTTGGTTTTGATGAACAAACTCAATTGGATCTTCAATGGTGAGAATGTGCTTGTTGTAGTGGCGGTTGATGTAATCAACCATCGCCGCCAATGTGGTGGATTTACCGGAGCCTGTTGGCCCAGTCACCAGCACTAGCCCTTTTTCACTGCGCACAATTCTTTCAAAAATCTCTGGCGCATCCAACTCTTCTAAGGTTGGGATCTTGGTTGGAATGGTACGAAACACCGCCGAGCAGCCACGCGACTGGTGAAAAGCATTGACACGAAAACGCCCTACGTTGGGTAATTCAAACGAGAAATCGACTTCCAGTTTTTCCTCAAATTCACTACGCTGAGAATCATTCATGATTTCGAACACCAGACGATGAACATCAGCATGACTAAAAGCGGGCACGCCGAGCTTTCTTACATCGCCATCTATGCGTACCATAGGCGGAACGCCAGCAGAAAGATGTAGATCCGAGGCGTTATGCTTTACACTAAAATCCAGTAACTCAGTGATATCCATTATTTTTCCTTACAAAAACTTGCTATGACTAGTATTCAACAAAACATTGAACATATCACCACACAGATCCGTCGCTCAGAACAAAAGTGTGGACGAGCTCCAGAGTCGGTGCAACTTCTGGCAGTAAGTAAAACTAAACCTGTCGAGGCAATTCTCGAAGCGTACCATGCAGGACAATGCGCTTTTGGTGAAAACTATGTGCAAGAAGGGAGCGAGAAGGTCGACTTTTTTGCCAAGCATCATCCAGACAAAAGCATTGAATGGCACTTTATTGGCCCTATTCAGTCCAATAAAAGCCGTTTGGTGGCGGAACGTTTTGCCTGGGTGCACACCGTGGATCGCGAGAAAATCGCCCAGCGTTTGAATGATCAGCGCCCAGTAGATCTGCCGCCTTTACAAGTGCTGATTCAGGTTAACACCAGCGGCGAAGCCTCAAAATCCGGTGCCAGCGAAACAGAAATATTTGCCCTCGCCGAGTTGATTTCGCGCTTACCCAACCTCACCTTAAGAGGGTTGATGTCCATCCCGGAAAATGTCGATGACTACGCCGCGCAACTGGCCGCTTTTGAGCAATTAGCCGCCTTGCAACAGCGCTTGCGCCAGCATTATCCTCTGGTGGACACCCTTTCGATGGGCATGAGCGGAGACATGGAAGCGGCAATCGCAGCAGGCTCGACCATGGTTCGTATCGGCACAGCCATTTTTGGTGCGCGCGATTACGCAAGCAAAGCGTAAAAGGCGCGCCAGCACACTGACACAAGCGGAATTGATAGAGATGGAACAAAAAAAAATTGCCTTTATTGGTGCAGGAAACATGGTGCGTGCGATTGTCTCTGGCCTCGTGGGCAACGGATACCCTGCAACACACATTACCGCCACAGCGCCAAGCGAAACTCGCCGGTTGCCACTGGAGAAAGAGTTTGGCATTGGCACCAAGGCGGATAATCTCGCTGCCGCTCGTGAAGCAGATGTGGTGGTCCTTTCCGTCAAACCACAAATGATGGAAGAGGTGTGTAAGCCGCTGCAAGCGCTCGACTTTAACGGCAAACTGGTGATTTCCATCGCCGCTGGCATCAGTTGTCAACGCCTCAAGCAGATGCTTGGCACCTCGCAAGATCTGGTGCGTGTAATGCCCAACACGCCATCGCAACTGGGGCTAGGAATGAGCGGACTGTATGCGCCCGACTCGCTAAGCGATGCAGACAAAACATTTGCGCAAAACCTGATGCAAGCGGTCGGCAAGACTTGCTGGGTGGCGCAAGAATCTGGCATCAATAACGTGATTGCCGCAGCAGGCAGCGCGCCAGCCTATTTCTTTTTGTTTATGGAAGCGATGCAAGCGGAAGCGATGGCACAGGGATTTGATAAAGCCACCGCGCGTCTGCTGGTGGAGCAATCTGCGCTGGGCGCGGCCAGTATGGTGGTCAATAATCCGGATAGCGAGCTTTCGACCTTGCGCGAAAACGTCACCTCCAAAGGGGGCACCACCGCCGAAGCGATCCGTACATTTAACGATCATCAGCTCAGTGATATTGTCGCCAAAGCGATGCGCGCTGCGGTAGAACGCGCACAAGAGATGGAAAAACTGTTTTAATTACCCTGCTGCCTCAGGCAGCATAACCTTTTAAGGGGCATCTATGAGTTCAATGAGTTTCCTGATTTCGACGCTGTTCGATCTCTACATCATGGTGGTGATCTTACGGATATGGCTGCAAGCCGCACGCGCCGATTTCTATAACCCATTTTCACAATTTATCGTCAAAGCAACCCAGCCAGTGATCGGCCCGCTGCGCCGCGTGATCCCATCGATTGGTAGCCTTGATCTTGCCACTGTGCTGTTTGCCTACCTGCTGTGCATACTGAAATTTGTCGCGTTAGTGATGGTCGCGTCAGGCGGCTCAGTCAGTTTTAGCGCAGACTTCCTCTTCCTCGGGCTACTGTCATTAATTAAAGCCGCGGGCGGACTACTCTTTTGGGTGTTGTTGATCCGCGCGATCTTAAGCTGGGTAAGCCAAGGCCGCAGCCCAATTGAATACGTTTTCCATCAATTAACTGAACCTATGCTGGCGCCGATCCGCCGCATTCTACCGGCCATGGGCGGTTTTGACTTAAGTGTGCTGGTGCTGTTTATTGTGCTGCAATTTGCCAATTTCCTGATGGGCGATCTCATCGGCCCTATCTGGTATCAACTATAATGAGCCAAGCTGCTTGGCAAGAGGGGCAGGATGTGGTGCTGCGGCTCTACATCCAACCCAAAGCCAGCCGTGATAAAATTCTGGGTTTGCATGGTGATGAGCTGAAAATCGCCATTACCGCGCCGCCCGTGGATGGCAAAGCGAATGCCCATCTAGCTAAATTACTGGCCAAGATGTTTAAAGTCGCCAAAAGTCTGGTTGAGATTGAAAAAGGCGAGCTTGGCCGTCACAAACAAGTGCGCATCCATGCCCCGACACAGATACCAGAGGAAGTGAAAGCCATCTTGTGATGGCTTTTTGTTTGTCACACACCACAAGGTGTAAGGAAGTTTACAATGAAAAAATGGATCGCCGTCCTGCTGACTTGCTTGGCCGCCCTGCCGACTTGGGCTGGGCAATTTAAAGAGATCAAAGATACCGAAGTACACTACGTGGCGCTGAGCTCTACCTTCTTAACGCCGCAAGTGGCGAAAAGTTATGGGCTAAAACGCAGTGAATATTCCGCCATCGTGAATATCAGCGTGCTGGATAAAAGCCGAGTCGGCAAACCTGCGCTAACGGCAACGGTCAAAGGGCAAGCGAAAAACCTGCTCGGCCAGATCCGCACCCTAACGTTTAAAGAAATACGTGAAGGCGAGGCAATTTACTACATCGCAGAGCTGCCAGTGAATCATGAAGAGTCACTGACGTTTGATTTAGACATCAATGCCGGCCTCAAAGGGGCAGGCAAACTCACCTTTACGCAAAAATTTTATATAGAAGAGTAACAACAAGCATGAAGAAGATCGTATTGGCCACTGGCAATCAAGGCAAAGTGCGCGAAATGGCGGATTTATTGGCCGACTTTGGTTTTGACGTGGTCGCGCAAAGCGAATTTAACGTCTCTGAAGTGGCTGAAACGGGCACGACTTTTATTGAAAATGCCATTATCAAAGCGCGTCATGCCGCCAAAGAAACGGGCTTGCCAGCCATTGCCGACGACTCTGGCCTTGAGGTCGATTTTCTTCAAGGCGCACCCGGCATCTATTCCGCACGTTACGCAGGCGAGAAAGCCTCAGATCAAGAGAACTTAGAAAAGCTATTAACCGCGATGGAAGGTGTGCCAGAAGCGCAACGTAGCGCTCGTTTCCATTGTGTATTGGTTTTGATGCGTCATGAAAACGACCCAACGCCGATCGTCTGTCATGGAACGTGGGAAGGGCGAATCCTAACCCAAGCACACGGTGAAAACGGCTTTGGTTACGACCCCATCTTCTTCGTACCGGAAGAGAACTGTGCCTCGGCTGAACTTGCACCTGCGCGGAAAAAGCAGCTTTCACATCGTCGCAAAGCGTTACAACAGTTGTTCGCCACCCTTAGCCAGCAGCCATTAGCGTAAGGCAGCATGATGTTAAAGCCTCCTGCTCTCAGTTTGTATGTGCACATTCCTTGGTGTGTACAAAAATGCCCGTACTGCGATTTCAACTCTCACGCTGTAAAAGAAGCGATCCCGGAGCAGCAGTACATTCTTGCCTTGTTGGAAGATTTGGATCGCGACATTGAGAAATATCGTCTCAATGCTGCACCACGCCCGCTGCACTCAATCTTCATCGGCGGTGGCACACCCAGTTTAATTTCCGCAGAAGGGATAGCGCAGCTCTTGCAAGGCATTGAGCAGCGGATTGCCTTCACGCCAGAGATCGAAATCACCATGGAAGCCAACCCCGGTACGATAGAAGCCAAGCGCTTTGCTGGCTATCGCGCTGCGGGAGTAACACGGATTTCGATTGGTGTGCAAAGCTTTGAAGCGGAAAAACTCGAACGCTTAGGACGGATCCATGGCCAACAAGAAGCGGTTGCTGCCGCGCAGCTTGCTCATCAAATAGGTCTCAACAGTTTCAATTTGGATTTGATGCACGGTTTGCCGGATCAAAGTATTGAGCAAGCCTTGGCGGATCTCGATAAAGCGATTGAGCTCAACCCACCGCATCTCTCTTGGTATCAGCTCACGATCGAACCGAACACCATGTTTTACTACAAACCACCAGTGTTACCTGATGATGATGATTTGTGGGATATTTTCGAACAAGGCCACCAGAAACTGACCGCAGCAGGGTATGTGCAGTACGAAATCTCCGGTTACAGCAAACCGGGTTATCAGTGCCGTCACAACCTCAACTACTGGCGCTTTGGCGACTATCTCGGCATCGGTTGTGGTTCCCACGGTAAACTGAGTTTTGCCGATGGGCGCATCATTCGCACCACCAAAATCAAACACCCTCGTGGCTACTTAGCGGCATATCAGAATATGGTCAAACCCTATCTTGATAGTGAGCAGTTGGTTACGGCGCAAGAGAGACCATTCGAATTCTTTATGAACCGTTTTCGTCTAATGGAAGCCTGCCCTAAGCAAGATTTTATCGACACCACTGGGCTAGGATTAGAAGCGATTGCAACGACGATTCAATGGGCGTTGGAAATGAGCTACTTGCGTGAAGATGCCACGCAATGGCAGATCACGGAGAAAGGCAAACTGTTCCTCAATGACCTGCTCGAAGCGTTTATGCCTGACGAAGAGTAAGTTACTCCACCATCAAATTCGCGTCGAGCATTTGCCAAATGTGTAAGGCAAGATAAGTGCGGTAAGGCGTTGCGGCTTGAAGAATCTTCTCTGCGGCAACGCCTTCTTTTTCGGCCAAGAGGTTAAGACCACGAGCGAGGGCAACATCGCCAGCCGACCACACATCGGGCAAAGCAAAGAAAAACATCAACGCCATTTCCGCCGTCCACTGACCCACTCCCCACAACTGCACCAACTGCTTGGTAATAAAGTCCGCGTCATCGCTGTGATAGATTTGCGCAGAAATCGTGCCGTCGTTGAGTGCGCGGTTAATCCCAAGCAAGGTTTTTACTTTAGCGTTAGATAGGCCACAAGTGCGCAGCGCCTCATACTGTTCATCCACCAGCACCGCGTGCAGCGAACCATGTTGCTGACACTGCGTTTCTACACGCCCCCAGATGGTTTTCGCCGCGTTGACAGACAACTGCTGCCCCGCCACCGCGCGGCTCAAATAGGGTAAAAACTTGTCCGCCTCTTGGCGCTCAAGGCTTTGCGGGCCATTGAGCGTAAGGACTCGACTCAGATGAGAGAACGCAGCACATTGGCTTAATAACTGCTTATGGATCTGTTCACAGCTGATTGTCATTAGCTTCCCTGCCTCCATCTCGTGAAAAATAGTTCCGTTAAAAATAGCCGTATTAAAAAATAGAGCGCCCGATACGCTGTGAAAATAGCTCAAGCGCTTTGGTCCCTGCCAGCGAGTTACCCGACGCATCAAGCTCTGGCGACCAAACCGCAATGGTCATATCGCCCGGCACCACGGCAATAATCCCGCCGCCAACCCCCGATTTACCCGGCATACCGACACGGTAAGCGAACTCTCCGGCACCATCGTACAGCCCACAGGTCGCCAGCAGCGCGTTAAGCTGCTTGGTCTGCACTGGGGTAATCACTTTCTTACCTGTGTGCACCGAAGTGCCTTTGTTGGCGAGATAACTGAAGGTTTTCGCCAGATCGACACAGCTCATCTTCAGCGCGCAGGCGTGAAAATAGTTGTTCAACACAGGAATCACGTCGTTGTCGAAATTACCGAACGAGCGCATCAGATACGCAATCGCCGCGTTACGATCACTGTGCATCATCTCGGAAGCCGCCACGATTTTATCGTAGCAGATTTGGTTATCCCCCGAGAGCTGGCGAACAAACTCCAGCAGACGCTGGCGTGGTGCGGACAAACGGCTGGCGAGCAAATCCGCCACCACAATCGCCCCAGCATTAATAAACGGATTGCGCGGAATTCCTTGCTCCATTTCAAGCTGGATCAGCGAATTAAACGCCTGCCCCGAAGGCTCTTTGCCCACTCGACGCCAAATCTCATCGGGCTGATACAAACACATTGCCAGAGTTAAGCTTAGCGCTTTGGAAATCGATTGAATGGAAAAGCTCTCTTCGGCATCACCAGCCGCGATGATCTCACCTTCATTGGTGTACACCGCCATACCCAGTTTCTCCGCCGGAACTTTCGCCAGTGCGGGAATATAATCGGCAACCTTGCCACGCCCAATCAAGGGGCGAACTTCGTCCATAATTTCAGCGAGCAACGCTTTTGTCGGCTTCATGACTTTTTACCTGACTGCTTGTTATTTTTCTTGTAGGGTCAAAAAAGCCAACATCGATAATGTTGGCTCTTTGTTATGCAGTGTGCGGATTTTACAAAAACCAGTCAAACACTAATTAGTACGTTTGTACTTGATGTCCCACACACCGTGACCTAAACGGTGTCCACGTGCTTCAAACTTAGTCAGAGGACGCTCTTCTGGACGCGGAATGTAGTCACCGTCCTGTGCGATATTGGCAAAACCGGGCGCTTGATTCATCACTTCAATCATGTGCTCTGCGTAGTTTTCCCAATCTGTCGCCATATGGAAAATCCCTTCATTCGGGATCAATTTCTGGCGTACCATTTCGGCGAACTCAAGCTGCACGATGCGGCGCTTATGGTGACGCTTTTTATGCCACGGATCAGGGAAAAACAGTTGCAGCGTTGCCAAGCTGTCATTGGGGATCATGTGTTCAAACACTTCCACCGCATCATGGCACATTACGCGTAAATTGGTGATGCCCGCTTCGCGTGCATCCGACAGACACGCGCCGACACCTGGGCTGTGCACTTCGATACCAAAGAAGTTTTTCTCCGGCGCGTTTTTCGCCATTTCGACCAGCGAAGCACCCATACCGAAGCCGATTTCCAGAACCACTGGATTGTCGTTACCAAAGACCTCTTTCCAATCAAGAAGTTGTGCTTGGTAGTCGATGCCCATTGTCGGCCAGCACTCTTTCATCGCATTCTCTTGGCCTTTAGTTAAACGGCCTTCGCGACGAACAAAACTGCGTATCTTACGGATCAACTTACCGTCTTCATTGAATTCGTTAGTGGTCACTTCACTCATGGATTCTGCCTGCACATTGATTAATCAAAGCGGGGATTATCCAAAGAATTTTCTTTGGCGCAAGTGTTATCCGTAAAAACGAGTATCCCCACACTTTGTCGGTTGTACTTTCACCCTATTCTGTGATGCAATTTTGCCTACAAATAATAGAACACAGAGCAAGTCGTGACCCCTTTTGCTAATGCCATTTTGAAATGGTACGACGCCTACGGAAGAAAAAATCTCCCTTGGCAACAGAACAAAACTGCCTACAGCGTCTGGCTGTCGGAGATCATGCTGCAACAGACACAAGTTGCGACGGTGATCCCTTATTATCAACGCTTTTTGCAACGTTTCCCGACCGTGACCGATCTGGCCAACGCCGAGCAAGATGAAGTCTTGCATCTGTGGACTGGGCTTGGTTACTACGCGCGGGCGCGTAACCTGCACAAAGCGGCCAAAATCGTTGCGCAGCAATATCAAGGCGAGTTTCCCACCGACATTGAACAGATGAACGCCCTGCCGGGCATTGGCCGTTCTACCGCAGCAGCGGTGCTCTCTTCTGTTTATAAACAGCCACATGCCATTCTTGATGGCAATGTGAAACGCACCTTATCTCGCGCCTTTGCCGTTGAAGGCTGGTCTGGGCAAAAAGCGGTTGAGAATCAGCTTTGGCAGCTCGCCGAAGCGCATACACCGCAGCAAGATGTCGATAAATACAATCAAGCGATGATGGATATGGGCGCGATGATCTGCACGCGCAGCAAGCCCAAATGCAGCTTGTGCCCGGTAGCGGATTTGTGTGTCGCCCAAAAGCAAGGCAACCCACTCAATTATCCCGGCAAAAAGCCGAAAAAAGAGAAACCGACCAAGCAGACTTGGTTTGTGATGCTGCATCACGACAATCAAGTGTGGCTAGAGCAGCGACCGCAAAGCGGAATCTGGGGCGGGCTGTTTTGTTTCCCGCAACAACCAGAGGATGACCTAAGCGATTTGTTGGCCAAACGTGGTATCCGTGACGAGCACATTCGTACCCAGCAAACCCTGATCGCGTTTCGCCATACCTTTAGCCACTATCACCTCGATATCACGCCGATTCTGTTGGATTTATCAAAGCAACCCGATGTGATAATGGAAGCGGGCAACGGTCTTTGGTATAACTTAGCTCACCCCGAAACCATAGGTCTGGCGGCTCCGGTCAAACAACTACTGGAAAGCCTGCCCCATGAACTTCGTTAGAGCTTTATTTAAGGAGTCATTATGAGCCGCACTGTTTTTTGTGCTCGTCTAAACAAAGAGGCTGAAGGCCTAGATTTTCAACTTTACCCGGGCGAGCTGGGTAAACGTATTTTCGATACCATTTCCAAAGAAGCTTGGGGACAGTGGCAGCATAAACAAACCATGCTGATCAACGAGAAAAAGCTCAATATGATGGACCCAGAACATCGCAAACTGCTCGAAACCGAAATGGTGAACTTCCTGTTTGAAGGTAAAGAAGTGCATATCGAAGGCTATACTCCACCAAGCCAATAAACTGGGTTTGCAACCTCTTCAATCAATGACATCATTGCCAACGCACTGATGTCATTTTTTGTTTAATGGAACCACCATGAAGAAACTTGGATACATGCTGATCGCACTATTGCTGACAGGTTGTAGTCGAGAATTCATCGAGAACATCTACGATGTGAACTATGAACCGACCAACCGCTTTGCCAATAATCTAGCGCAGTTGCCCGGTCAGTTTGAGAAAGATACCGCTGCGCTAGACGCGCTGATCGATAGTTTCTCAGGCAACATCGAAAAACGTTGGGGTAGCCGAGAGATCAAAATGGCGGGCAAGAGCAACTACGTCAAATACATCGACAACTACCTCAGCCGAGCCGACGTCAACTTCACCACGGGCAACATTTTAATTGAAACCGTCTCACCCACTGAGCCGGAAAAACATCTCAAAAATGCCATCATCACCACCTTGCTCACCCCAGATGATCCGGCGAATGTCGATCTCTTTTCCTCCAAAGAGATCCATTTAGAAGGACGCCCGTTTCTCTACAACCAGGTGGTTGATCAAGACAAAAAAGCCATTCAATGGTCTTGGCGTGCCAACCGCTTTGCCGATTACTTGATTGCTACCCAGCTTAAAACCCGCACCGTAGACTTCAAAAAAGCCTACTACGTAGAAATTCCCATGGTGGCTGACCACATCATGAAACGCAGCTACCAGTACGCTGATATCGTGAGGAAAGCATCGCAGAAATACGGCATTGATGAAGATCTGATTTACGCCATCATTAAGACCGAAAGTAGTTTCAACCCCTATGCGGTGAGTTGGGCCAATGCCTATGGCCTGATGCAGGTGGTGCCAAAAACCGCCGGTCGCGATGTGTTCAATTTAGTCAAAAATCGCTCTGGTGAACCTTCGCCGGAATATCTGTTTAACCCTGAAAACAACATCGACACTGGCACTGCCTACTTCTATCTGCTGAAAAATCGTTATCTCAAAGAGGTGGCCCACCCGACATCGCTCGAGTACTCGATGATTTCGGCCTACAACGGCGGTACGGGCGGCGTCCTCAACACCTTTAACCGTAGCGATCGCAAACGCGCCATGCGCGATCTCAATGCACTACAGCCTAACCAAGTGTATTGGGCCTTAACAAAAAAACACCCCAATGCAGAAGCCCGGCGCTACTTAGAGAAAGTGACTCAGTTTAAGAAAGAATTTAATCAGGACTAATCTTTCTAGAGACAAAGAGTAAAGTTTCATCACTCAGATTTTTTTCAGCGATTTATTGAAAAAAGGGGTTGACGCTTGAAGAGAAAATCCGTTTAATAACGCTCCGTTGCCCGGATAGCTCAGTCGGTAGAGCAGAGGATTGAAAATCCTCGTGTCGGTGGTTCGATTCCGCCTCCGGGCACCACGAATTAAAGTCGTTGGTGCTTATTACGAACGACAGTAAAAAGAATATCGTGTGCCGACTTAGCTCAGTAGGTAGAGCAACTGACTTGTAATCAGTAGGTCACCAGTTCGATTCCGGTAGTCGGCACCATTTACATAATCTTGCCTAGCAAGAGATAGCGAATAGTTCCTCCTTAGCTCAGTCGGTAGAGCGACGGACTGTTAATCCGCAGGTCGCTGGTTCGAGCCCAGCAGGAGGAGCCACTTTTAAAGCCAAGTCACTGACTTGGCTTTTTTCTTTTCTGCGTATCGCTATGTTCTCATATCCCCCGTTCTGCATTATTCAAACGAGTGTTGTACCACATAAAAAAAGCACTTATTTCACAGAAAAAATTTAATCCATATCATGCTTTCTATACAGGCTGCTGTTCGTTTCAAATTGACTACACTAAGATGAAAAATACGTGAAATAGATCTAGCAATCGCCCTGACTTGTCGACGCCATCATCATGTGAGCCATTATATGAAACTAAAAACACAAGCTTATTTGTTATCGGGAATTATCTTAATCGCCCTGCTTGCTTTAACCGCAACGGGTCTCTGGACGCTACGCGTGGCCAGTAACTTAGACAATAAAGCCCGAGTTACCGAATTATTTCGCAGCGCCTACAGCATATTAACCGAGATCGAAAAAATGTCGGTAGAAGGCAAAATCCCCGAGGCTGAAGCCAAAGCACTCGCAACTCGCCTATTGCGTAACAATATTTATAAAGATAATGAGTATGTTTATGTCGCCGACGACAAGATGATATTCATCGCCACACCACTTGATCCGCAGCTTCACGGCACCAGCTTCCATGACTTTAAAGATGGCAAAGGCAACAGTGTTGGTCAGTTGATCTTGGATGTGTTGGGGCGCCGAACTGGGCAACTGGTCGAGTACACTTGGACGCAGAAACAAGCCGATGGCTCAATTGAAGAGAAACTGTCAATAGCAGAAAGAACACCACATTGGAAATGGGTGGTTGGCACGGGCATCGGTTTCAACGAAGTGAACGCGCGTTTCTGGTCAACCGCGCAGTGGCAACTTCTCTTGTGCTTAGTGATTGCGGGCGCCATCTTGACCGGACTTATCATCTCCATCAGAAAGATGCTCAATTTGTTGGGTGGTGAACCCAATGACGTGCGCAAAGCGGTACAAGCCGTAGCCCAAGGCCATATTCAAACCAGTTTTGATACTCAAGCTCCGCAGGGAAGCATCTACCAAGCGGTACAAGAGATGAGCCGTTCATTAGCGCAGATGATCACTAACTTAGACGGTTCAATGCATGCCCTACGTGGCGAACTGGCATCGGTAGAATCCCGCTCGGATTCCATTGCTCATCTGTCTGCTTCTCAACAGCAGTCCACTGCCATGATTGCCACTGCTATGACGGAAATGGCTTCATCGGCTAACCATGTGGCTGATTCGGCCAGCGATACTGCGCGCAATACCGATGAAGCGGATAAACAAAGTCAGCACACACAAAAACTCATCAACAACACCGTAGCGAATATTCAAGGGCTGGCTAATCAATTGGGTACCGCGAGTCAAGCAGTTGCCGATCTCGATCAAGATGTCAATAACATTGTCAAAGTGCTGGATGTCATTGGCGACATTGCCGAACAGACCAATCTATTGGCGTTGAATGCGGCGATTGAAGCGGCTCGTGCAGGCGAGCAGGGTCGTGGCTTTGCTGTAGTTGCTGACGAGGTTCGTAATCTTGCGGGTCGAACCCAAGCAAGCACCAAAGAAATTCAACTGATGATTAATAACTTGCAACAAGGATCGCGCAACGCAATCCAAACCATGGAAGTGTGTGCCGAGACTAGCCAGAGTACCGTCGTTGAATCAAGAAATGCTTCCGATGCCCTGCAACAAATCGTCATTGCACTGGAATCCATCAGCTCAATGAGCCAGCAAATCGCCACTGCGGCGGCCGAACAGACCCAAGTGAGCGATGACATTGCAAAAAGAATCAATATGATTGAAGACAGCGGCAACCAACTAACGGCCGTGGTGACAGAGAGCCATAACAGCACCCGCAGTCTAGCGTCATTAGCGAATGATCTGGAAAGTTGGGTCAACAAGTTCTCCGTTAAAAACTAAGCGAACTCGTTTTCAACAAAAAGCACGCTTTATCGCGTGCTTTTTCGTATTCTAAGCCATAAAACACCCAATTAATCTCGTAAAAAACAGGCGCGATAATGTTTACAGACTGTACACTCTTGTCATCAAATGGATAAAAACGCCCCGTTACGCACACAAAAACAGCAAACGATATTTTTTTTGCATTTTTGTATTGACCTCCCTAACGAAAAACCGTTTAATACACCTCGTCGCCCGGATAGCTCAGTCGGTAGAGCAGAGGATTGAAAATCCTCGTGTCGGTGGTTCGATTCCGCCTCCGGGCACCACAAATTAAAGTTGTTGGTGCTTAGTACGAACGACAGTAAAAAGAATATCGTGTGCCGACTTAGCTCAGTAGGTAGAGCAACTGACTTGTAATCAGTAGGTCACCAGTTCGATTCCGGTAGTCGGCACCATTCTTTTGCCTCGATAGCTCAGTCGGTAGAGCAGAGGATTGAAAATCCTCGTGTCGGTGGTTCGATTCCGCCTCGAGGCACCACTTTTGATAGCTGTGTTTTGATGAAGTTAAAATAACTTTTTGAAAAACATCGGCCAGTGACCTAGGCGGGCCCGTTATTACGCCTCGAGGCACCACTTATTAAAGTTGTGCTAAAACACAATAAAGAATAGTTCCTCCTTAGCTCAGTCGGTAGAGCGACGGACTGTTAATCCGCAGGTCGCTGGTTCGAGCCCAGCAGGAGGAGCCACTTTTCGTTAGCAAGACTTATCTTGTTAACAAAGCCGACTTAGCTCAGTAGGTAGAGCAACTGACTTGTAATCAGTAGGTCACCAGTTCGATTCCGGTAGTCGGCACCATCAAATTAAAATAGTTCCTCCTTAGCTCAGTCGGTAGAGCGACGGACTGTTAATCCGCAGGTCGCTGGTTCGAGCCCAGCAGGAGGAGCCAAATTCAGAAAGCCGCATCACTGATGCGGCTTTTTTTTGCGCTTTATTTCTGTGTCACTTGTTCCAAGCAGCCTATTTCCTGGCATAAAAAGCTGGCGTATTTCCAACGCCAGCCTGTTAAACATCTCGCTTGAGTAGAGCCGAACTCTACAAGCCCCCTAAGCAAATGTATTTAGTTTCCAGGAACTCATCCAAACCTTGTCTCGCACCTTCTCGACCAAGGCCAGATTCCTTGATACCGCCAAAGGGCGCCACTTCCGTCGAGATGATCCCTTCATTGATGCCGACCATACCGTATTCTAGCGCCTCGCTGACTCGTACAGCACGCTTGAGGCTTTCGGTATAGAAATAGCTAGCCAGCCCGTACTCCGTATCATTTGCCATTGCGATCACTTCATCATCATCCGCAAACTCAATAATCGGCAACACCGGGCCAAAAAGCTCTTGATGAATAATGTCCATTTGATGCGTTACACAATCAAGTAATATTGGAGGCATAAAATGACCGGGTAAAGATTGAGGAGTCATCAGCAGTTGTGCCCCTTCAGCCAAAGCCTCTTCAACAAGTGCTTCCAGCCTATGTTTCGCCGCAATCGAGATCAGCGGCCCCAATGAGTTACCCTCTTCCAATCCATTCCCGGCTTTAAGCTGTTCTACTCGTGGTATGAGCTCGGCAAGAAAAGCGTCCTTAATATTGCGATGCAGATACAAACGATTAGTGCACACACAAGTTTGTCCGGTATTGCGAAACTTCGACGCCATCAAGCCGTCAACGGCTTGGTCGAGATCCGCATCATCAAACACAATAAAAGGAGCATTGCCGCCCAGCTCCATCGACACCGCTTTTACAGTGGATGCGCTCTGCTGCATTAATATTTTTCCAACTCGAGTAGAACCGGTAAATGAGAGTTTTTTAATTCGCTTGTCCCCCGTGAGCATTTCACCGACTTCGCAGGACTGAGCACTCACTATGACTGAAAGTAAGTGTTCGGGGATACCCGCCAGATGCGCAAGATGCACAACAGCAAGGGCGGTCAGCGGTGTCAGCTCTGAAGGCTTGACCACCATGCCACATCCAGCCGCTAAAGCGGGAGCCGCTTTTCGCGTGATCATCGCTAATGGAAAATTCCATGGTGTTATTGCCGCACAAACCCCGACAGGTTGGCGAATGGTCGTAATGCGCTGATACACCTTGTTTGCCGGAATAACCTCGCCATACGCGCGTTTTGCCTCTTCAGCAAACCACTCCACAAACGAAGCTCCGTAGGCAACTTCAGCAAGACTTTCGCTAAGAGGCTTCCCTTGCTCAAGCGTCATTAAGGTGGCCAGTGCCATCTGATGTTGGATAAGTAACTCAAACCAACGCATCAACAGCAGGGCACGTTCTTTCACACTCCTAGCAGCCCACGCTTTTTGAGCCTCGCCGCATGCTTCAATCTGCCTATCCACGCTTTTCAATGAACTCGGCTCAAGTGAGATCAACGTTTCTTGCGTTGCCGGATTGATAACATGCAGGCCATCAGAGACGGAAAGTTCTGTCAGTAACGCATCGAGTATCGGATCATTTAGTTGCAGCATATTGTCTCTCCTAGCTATTCCATGCGCAGGGTAATGCGACTAGCACGCACTGTAAAGCAAACAAAGGTTGCATAGTGGATGACCTGCAAAACAAATATTGAGTTGGCTACGACAACGCTATTCAGCGAACCAAAGTTTTACGAATGATAATGATATTGTTGCAAACGCGAAGGTGTGTTGCGCATGGAATCGATTATACCAATCTAAGTAAAAATATGATCTAATTGATGTCATTCAACGATAAAACTTATTCGCTATGGACAGTCTCAATAATATCGACTTTAAAAAGCTCGCAAGCCAGCAGAAATCTATTCAGATGAAAATGAGATTGCTGGCCCTCGCTCATTTCAAAGAGGGA